>CAYVQI010000024.1:0-20826 GCA_964454155.1 uncultured Alteromonadaceae bacterium
ACCCGACGGTTAGAGACCCAAATTTGATTTACCCCGGAGACATTCTCTACCTGCGGTGGGACAATGGTGCGCCGGGAATTTACCTTTCGAAGCGCTCCGCGGCGAGCGGCGTAACAAGACTCTCCCCAACAATGCGTAGCGAACCATTAAAAGCGGCGATCCCCGAGATACCGCGCGATCTCATTGAACCCTTTATCAAAAACCATCGATTTTTACGGGACTTCAACTCTCAAGATCAACCCCGAATTCTTGCAGGTTACGGGGGCCGACTTATTTCAGGTGTGGGGGACTCGGTCTACGTGACAGGCAACGCCGCGTCAGCCGGCGAAAACTATGATGTCCTTCGGCCAGCTCAAGAACTTATCAGCCCAGTGACAGGCGAGAGTCTTGGTCAGCTCATGGAGTTTGTTGGGCGTGTCGCGCTCTCCCAGGCTGCGGCAAACCAAGAGCAGGCGAGTCGATTTGACGTGGTGGTTGCACGCGAAGAATTACGCGCGGGTGATTTATTATTTCCGGTCGTCGATGGCAAGGTCGTTTCAACATTTAGGCTGCGTGCACCCGACACCACGCTTAAGTCGGCCGAGCTGCTCTCCGTTGACAGCGGTGTTTCGCAAATTGGTGCGCTCGACGTGGTTGCCGTCAATCTGGGTGATGAGGACGGTGGTGAGGTCGGTCACGTTTTTGCGATTGAAAAGCACGGAGACCGTATCAGCGACCCGGTATCGGGAAAGTGGTTGTCGCCCCCGCCCGTGCGCGCCGGCACCCTGATGTTATTTGCGGTTCACGAGCGCGCCAGTTTTGGCCTTATTTTGGGCGCTAATCAACCGCTGTCCGTTGGCGATAAGCTCGCGATGCCCTAATTCGACGGCAAAGGATTGCCGTCGCACGTCAACTCAAGGATGAGTTATGCCGCATTACTTTACTGGTGGTCTCCAGCAGGGGTCACGTTGGATTGGATTTGCTCGGTTCTTAAACGAAAGTGGCGATGGGCGTCGTCGCCTTCTTGAGCGCTTCCCGTCTCCCGCTGCGGTTCTAGATGAGCCGACAACAGGTCTGATAAAGCCTTGGCGTGAGGCAATTTTGAGCGACGCGTCAGAACAAGCGAAGCGGCTGCCCCTCGCCTCTTGGATCATGACGCTTGTTGATGATGAGTACTCTGCACTGCTCGCCGAATGTAATGACGCGCCCCCTACCCTCTTTGGAATGGGCGATACATCACTGTTGGGCCGGCCAGCAATTGCGATTGTGGGTACACGGCGTCCGTCGTTTGACGGATTGCGCTTTGCTCAGCAATTTGCCTACGAGCTTGCCCGCGCGGGTTTTGTCATTGTGAGTGGTTTGGCACAGGGCATTGATGCCGCGGCACACTGGGGTGCTTTGCGCGCAGGGGGTCAGACAATTGCTGTTATGGCGACAGGAATCGACGCCGTATACCCGCGAGTCAATCGATCGCTTGCCACAGTGATCGGCAAAGAAGGGCTGCTTTTGTCACAGTTTTTGCCCGGGAGTGTTGCGCTAAAGCACCACTTTCCTCGCAGGAATAGGACTATTTCAGGACTTTCTCTCGCCACGTTGGTAATCGAAGCCGGCTCCCCAAGCGGTACGCTTATTACAGCGACGGCGGCGACCGAACAGGGGCGTGATGTTTATGTACTTCCTTGGTCGATAACGCATTCGATGGGTCAGGGTTGCCTGCGCTTACTCATGGACGGGGCCCTACTCGCGTTGACACCTGCTGACGTGATCAGTGGTATTCGTTGGCAGGGAATCGCTGGAGTCAATGACCCCCCTCAAACCTCGACTGTGAAGGTCAAGCCGGTGTCGGAGAGTGATATAAATGATGCCGATAAAGCGCTTCTCTCTCTTATTGGAGACGGTTGCCATGCCGCTGAAGAATTGGGTTCGTCGCTAAAGCGCGCCTTGCCCCAGCTGCTCCAACAACTGGTTAGGCTCGAGATTAAGGGTCTGTTAGTGCGTGAATCTGGTGGTTATCGGCAACGACGCGATCGAGACTGAGTTAAACTTTGGTCCTCAAAACTGCGGATAGTAAATTTTATGACGTCTTCTTGGCGGTTAAAGCTTGCGGTATCCAGTATTCGGGCAGGTGACGTGATCGCCTGTCCCGCCGAGTCTGTGTGGGGCCTGTCGTGCAGTCCATGGCGTCTTTCTGCCGTGCAAACGCTTTGTCTCATGAAGCAAAGAGCACTTTCAAAGGGCGTTATCGTCGCGAGTCATTGCGTTGAGGACTTTAGTCCGCTCCTCGATCTGCTGCCTGTTGAGCATCGCCGGGAGGTCATCAGTTCATGGCCGGGCCCAGTCACATGGCTTGTTCCAAACCATGGGTTTTTCCCCTCTTGGATCACTGGACAAAGCCGGGAGGTTGCCATCCGCGTAACGTCCGCTCCTGCACTGTCGCGGTTGTGTGAGGAATTCGGTGGGCCGGTAGTGACAACTAGTGCAAACTGGGCCGGCGCGCAGCCTGCGAGGCACCTCTTTCAAGTTAAGCGATATTTTGGAGCGCAAATCGTGTCCGTCCCGGGCCAAGTTAATCTCGAGGGACTTCCATCAACGATCAAACGCGTAGAGACTGGTGAGGTTTTGCGGTAAACAGCACGGTTATTAAGGGTTAGAACATGGATTTGCCTGCGGTTGAGCAGTATTTAAAAGGATTACAGCGATCGATTTGTGACGAGTTGAGTGCCATTGATGGGGCGGCAAGCTTTGAGATGGAGAGCTGGGAGCGTCCCGAGGGTGGTGGCGGTATCAGTAGGGTGCTGGCCGAGGGAGACGTATTTGAAAAAGGTGGGGTAAATTTTTCCTACGTCGAGGGTGGCAAGATGCCTGGCAGTGCAACCCAACACCGGCCAGAGCTTGCGGGTCGAAGCTTCAAAGCGATGGGAGTCTCTTTGGTCATGCACCCGAGAAATCCTTATGCGCCAACGTCGCACGCCAACGTCCGATGTTTTGTCGCAGAAAAAGAGGGCGAAGCACCCGTTTGGTGGATGGGTGGTGGCTTTGACTTAACGCCCTACTACGGACGAGAGGAAGACGTAGTCCATTGGCACCAAACCGCAAAAAATGCGTGTGACCCCTTTGGCGATGACGTTCACGCGAAGTATAAAAAGTGGTGCGATGATTACTTTTATTTGCCACACCGAGCCGAGCCTAGAGGTGTTGGTGGCTTGTTTTACGACGATCTTAACGAATGGGGTTTTGAGAAGAGCTTTGACTTTATGCAGTCGGTGGGCGACTCGTTTTTAAAGGCTTATGTGCCTATCGTATTAAATAATAAAGATCGAGACTACGGTGAGCGGGAGCGTCAGTGGCAGCTTTACCGTCGCGGCCGCTACGTAGAATTCAATCTGGTTTTTGACCGCGGCACGTTGTTTGGTTTGCAGTCTAACGGCCGGACGGAGGCGATTTTGATGTCGCTGCCACCCCTCGTACGGTGGGATTATGGTGTGACGCCTGAGCCCGGAACGCCTGAGGCCGAGCTTCTGGATTATTACTTGAAGCCAAAAGACTGGGTGTAAGAGGCGTTTATTTGTTTGGACCAGGCATGTATCTGAGCGTTGTTTGCTGGAGTCATCTATGAGGCGTTTTGCTGTATTAGGGAACCCGATTGCTCACAGCAAGTCCCCCGTCATACACGCAGGGTTTGCCGAGCAATGCGGGCATCAGATCGACTATCAAAAAATCTTGGTAGAACCCGGTGAGTTTGACACGGTTGTTACCGAATTTTTCGATCAGGGTGGTGCTGGACTTAACGTCACCGCGCCTTTTAAAGAGGAGGCGTTTAAAGTGGCGGCGGTGCGAACCGAGGCTGCTGAAGACGCAAAAGCTGCGAATACGTTGTGGCTGGATGCCGGTGGACAGATCTGTGCCCACAACACCGATGGCAGTGGATTGTTGCGTGATTTAGAAGTCAATTTAGCGTGGTCGATTGACGGCGCCAATGTATTGATGCTGGGCGCTGGTGGTGCCATGCGAGGTGTGCTGGGCGCGCTTTGTGAAAGAGCCCCTGCCACTATTCATATTGCAAACCGAACCGTCGCAAAAGCGGAGCAACTGGCGGCGTTATTCGCTGGAAAGGTCTCCTTGAGCACTGGCGGTCTTCAGGACATTCCTGATTTGCCCTGGGATATTGTCATCAATGGTTTGAGCAGCGGCTGGGCAGGTGACTTCCCGGACCTCGTTGTTCCCAGCTTGGCACCGTCGGGCGCGGCGTACGACCTGCTCTACAGCAATGAACCCACTCCATTTATGCGCTGGGCGCAAATGCGCGGCGTTGAGCACGTCAGTGATGGGCTGGGAATGCTGGTTGAACAAGCGGCAGACAGCTACGCCGTCTGGCACAGTCAACGACCTGACACCGCCGAGGTGACATTACGTCTTCGCGGGGTCTAAACGTGATTTTCGTTGAGAAACGTATTTTTCAATTTGACGTAGTTCGCCGCTGAGTAAGACAAGAATTCACGCTCACGTGGTGTAATTTCGCGCACGGGCTTTGCCGGAGATCCTGCATATAGCCATCCTGTGGCGAGCGTCTTGCCGGGGGTTACGAGGCTTCCTGCCCCAATCATAACCTCGTCTTGTACCGTGGCACCGTCCATGACCACCGAACCAATGCCGACTAAGACGCGGTCGCCGAGGGTGCATCCGTGCAACACCACGCTGTGACCGACCGTGACATCGCTGCCGATAACTAAGGGACATCCCGCATTGTTAAACGGCCCTGCGTGGGTAATGTGTAACACCGAGTTGTCTTGGATATTGGTTCGATTACCGATCCGTATACGGTGCATGTCTGCTCGAATCGCGCACTGAGGCCATACGCTGACGTCGTCGCCAAGCTCTAAATCCCCAAGCACTACTGCGGAGGGGTCGATCATGACTCGAGCCCCCAGTAAGGGCGTGTGGCCTAAGTATGACCGGATATTGTCGGGGCCATGGTAAGTCGGTTTTTGCATTGTGTACTCTCGGGAGGCATATCCTTGCTAACATTGGCACGCTAGACGCTCCTGATTCAACCCGTAAACCATGCCGCGGCGAGAAACTATGACAAACGACAGTACTCCTATCGCACCGATTAGACCGCGTTTTATTGCAGGCGCTATTTGTCCGCAATGCAAAGCGATGGATCGACTTGTCGTCGATATGACGACCGATGCTCGCTCGTGTGTGGAATGTGGGTTCAGCGAAAAAAGACCTCAAGACGTCACAGTCGAACCCGTTACGCGGGTGACGCGTGGCAGCGCTCGGCTCGTCGAAACCGCTGCAGAACCGGTGCGTATGATGATGCCTGACGTCGATAATGACTAAATTACTGTTAATAAATGCACGGTATTTGTCTAACGAACGTGTTTCGACTGGGAATCCAATATGACTTCGTTATAATCGCGCGGCTGAAAAGCGTGGTCCGACCAAGGGGGCAGGACCAGCCTACCGCTACAACGGGGAAGAAAAGATGCTGAACGCACGCGCACTAGCCGCGGCGGCGCTTACGCCGCTTGCTGCCAATGCCCAAAACCAAATTAATATGCCGACCGGAGTCTCGGACGCCGGCGCCGTGATTACCGAGCTTGGTGCAGAAATTTATGGACTGCACATGCTGATTTTTTGGATCAGCGTTGTGATTGGTGTCGGCGTGTTCGGCATTATGCTTTATTCGATTTACGCGCACCGCAAATCGCGCGGCGTTAAACCGTCGCAGTTTCATGAACACACAGGTGTTGAAATCGCTTGGACGGTTATTCCTTTTTTTATACTGGTCGGAATGGCTGTCCCGGCAACATCCACGTTGCTCGAGGTCTACGATAACGACGACGCTGAGCTCAGTATTTTGGTGACGGGCTACCAGTGGAAGTGGAAGTACGAGTACCTCGATGCTGACGGCGAAAATATTTCATTCTTTTCAAACTTGGCGACCTCGCAAGAGCAGATCTACAACACCGATGTCAAAGGTGAAAACTATTTGCTTGAAGTCGACCAACCACTGGTCATTCCGGTCGATACAAAAGTGCGATTCTTGATTACGGCCAGCGACGTGATTCATTCTTGGTGGGTGCCTGAAATTGCGGTGAAGCGCGACGCTATTCCTGGCTTTATCAATGAAGCGTGGACACGGGTTCTCGCAGAAGGCGTTTACCGTGGCCAATGCACCGAGCTCTGTGGTTCTTACCACGGCTTTATGCCGGTTGAGGTACACGTTGTAAGCCAAGACGAGTTTAACGACTGGACAGTTTCAAAAAGAGGCGCGGCGGCAGCAGACGCAGCCTTAGCGACTCAGGAGTTATCCGTTGATGACTTGATGGCGCGCGGCGCTGATATTTACAACGCAAGTTGCTTGGCCTGTCACGGTGCCAAGGGAGAAGGCGGTCTGGGTAATGCGATTGCCGGTAGTGCCATTGCAATGGGCGGTGTTGACTCACATTTAAACGTGATCGTGAACGGTGTTGCGGGAACCGCGATGCAGGCTTTTGGCGCACAGCTGTCAGACGTTGACGTTGCCGCGGTCACCACATACCAACGCAACGCATTTGGAAATAACACTGGGGATGTAGTTCAGGCGTCTGACGTCGTGAGCTACAAAGAAGGATAATCGGAGAAAATTCAAATGGGCGATCACCACCACGGTCCAGCTAAAGGCCTCTCTCGCTGGCTGTACACCACTAACCACAAAGACATTGGAACCATGTATCTCTGGTTCTCATTCGCCATGTTCCTTTTGGGCGGCGCATTCGCAATGATCATCCGCGCGGAGCTGTTTCAGCCTGGGATGCAGTTGGTTGAGCCAGCCTTCTTCAACCAAATGACGACGCTTCACGGGTTGATCATGGTTTTTGGCGCGATCATGCCGTCCTTTGTTGGACTGGCTAACTGGCTTATTCCAATGATGATTGGCGCGCCAGATATGGCGTTGCCGCGCATGAATAACTGGAGTTTTTGGATTTTGCCGCCCGCGTTTTTAATGTTGGCGTCTACGCTACTAATGGAAGGTGGCGCGCCCGCGTTTGGGTGGACCTTCTACGCACCCTTATCCACGACCTATGCACCGCCGTCGGTGACGTTCTTTATTTTTGCCATCCACATTTTGGGCGTATCGTCGATCATGGGCTCGATTAATATTATCGCCACCGTAATGAACATGCGGGCACCGGGCATGAGCTACATGAAGATGCCCCTGTTCGTCTGGACCTGGTTGATCACGGCCTTCCTTTTGGTCGCGGTCATGCCAGTGTTAGCCGGTGCGGTGACCATGATGCTCATGGATATTCACTTCGGCACGAGTTTCTTCTCGGCTGCGGGTGGCGGTGATCCCGTATTGTTCCAGCACATTTTCTGGTTCTTTGGGCACCCTGAGGTCTACATTATTATTCTGCCCGCGTTTGGCGTGATCTCGCAGATCATCCCAGCCTTTTCGCGTAAGCCTCTGTTTGGGTATGCGTCAATGGTTTACGCAACGGCAGCCATCGCGTTCCTGTCGTTCATTGTTTGGGCGCACCACATGTACACTGTGGGTATGCCGCTTGCGGGCGAGTTGTTCTTTATGTACGCCACCATGCTCATCGCAGTACCCACGGGCGTAAAAGTCTTCAACTGGGTGACGACAATGTGGCGCGGTGCGATGACTTTCGAAACTCCGATGTTGTTTTCGATTGGTTTCTTAGTGCTGTTCACCATTGGTGGGTTCACAGGTTTAATGCTGTCCATCGCGCCTGCTGACTTCCAATACCACGACACCTACTTTGTGGTTGCGCACTTCCACTACGTGATGGTCGCCGGTGCCGTCTTCTCTATGACGGCAGCGATTTACTTCTGGCTGCCGAAGTGGACTGGGCGCATGTACAACGAAACAATGGGGAAGGTGCACTTTTGGGTCTCGTTCATTGGCTTTAACATCACGTTCTTCCCGCAGCACTTTGTTGGGTTGGCCGGTATGCCGCGACGAATTCCAGATTACGCGCTGCAGTTCGCTGACTTCAATATGATGTCGTCGATCGGTGCGTTTATTTATGGCGCCTCGCAGTTACTGTTTTTGTACAATGTGATTGCTGCGATTACCTCAGGTCAGCGTGTGACTGACGAGAAGGTTTGGGACGGTGCGGAAGGTCTCGAATGGACACTCCCCTCACCACCGCCTTACCACACGTTTGAGGTTCCGCCGACAATTGAAGAGCAGCCCGCTCATTAATTGCAAGGGATAACGCCGTGCGACTCAGCCAAGATCCCACGATAGACACGGTAGCCAAACTGGGTGCCGTGTCCGTTGCCATGTTCGCGTTTGTGTTTGTGGTCATGGTGCCACTGTACAACGTGCTGTGCGATGCATTGGGAATTAATGGAAAAACATCATCTGAAGCCTACACTTCAGTCGTTTCCGAGATTGATGAAACGCGGTCGATTAAGGTTCAGTTCATTGCCACGAATAACGACGGTATGCCTTGGGCGTTCGCGCCCGATGTGACTGAGATGGTTGTCCATCCCGGTGCGGCCAATGACACCGTGTTTTATGCGGCTAATCCAACCACCGCGTCGATGATTGCGCAGGCGATTCCGAGTGTCTCGCCGTCCAGAGCGGCTGAGTTCTTTCACAAAACAGAGTGTTTTTGCTTTGAGCAACAGCCTCTTGATGGTGAGAGCGAGGCGCAAATGCCACTTCAATTTATTGTCGACCAAGATCTACCAGCCGATATAAAGACGATCACGCTGTCTTACACACTATTCGATGTGACGTCGCTTGTGCGCGACAAGGTCGCCTCGAGGTAAACTAATGGGGGCCCCGGGGGATGGGGCAAAACGGAGAAAAAAAATGTCGAGTGCCCAACCTTCAACAGAGTACGAAAAGTACTACGTGCCAGAGAGCTCCAGCCTTGCTGTTCGCGCAACCATTGGTCTTGTACTGACGGTTTTCGGCGGCGGTTTAGTCCTTAATGAAATGACCTTTGGTGGCACCCACGATACTGGCGGTGCCGCGAAATATGTGATGTATGCGGGTCTCGCTATTTTCATCGCAACACTGACCTATTGGTTCCGAACGGCCATCAAGGAAAATAAGGCAGGCCTGAACAGCAGTCAGCTGAGTAACAGCTATGTGCTCGGGATGTTTTGGTTCATATTTTCCGAGGTCATGTTTTTTGCCGCGTTTTTCGGTGCCTTGCTGTATGTACGAACGCTCGCAGGTCCTTGGCTAGCCGGTGAAGGTGACGGTGGCCGGATGAACTTCCTTTTGTGGGAAGGGTTTGAATACACCTGGCCGCCGCTGATTACACCACAAGAAGTGGTCGGTGGTGCGCTGAGCCAACCCATTGCCAATAATGGTGAGTTTGTCTCACAACACACGTCCATGGCATTTGCCGATGCGCACCACTGGTACGCGTGGTTGCCGCTCTGGAACACGATTATTCTTCTGACGTCGAGTGTGACCTGTGAGTTTGCTCACCGCGGATTGGCAAAAGGAAATATTAAGAAATTTGAGGCCTGGCTTGCAGTCACTGTTGGTTTAGCGATCATCTTCCTGTTTTTGCAGGCGGCGGAGTACTACGAAGCCTACGAGTTGTTTGGTTTAACACTCAATTCCGGGATTTACGGTTCAACGTTCTTTATGTTGACGGGCTTTCACGGCTTTCACGTCGCCATGGGTATGACGATGTTACTGATTCAGTTGATTCGCTCGGTTAAAAATAAGCATCTCACACCGACAGACCACTTCGGCTTTTCAGCGTCAAGCTGGTATTGGCACTTTGTTGACGTGGTTTGGGTGTTCCTCTTTATCTTTGTCTACATTATTTAAGGACGACGTGGTCGTTGAGAAGGGGCGGGTCTAACCCGCCTTTTTTTTATTCGGAACTTTCAGCCGCGGGACCGGCGTCCCAGGGACTGGTATGTCCCAACTGACCTGTTGCTACGCCGTAGGTAATTAAGGCCATGAGTGTTCCTGCAATGCCAACACGAACCCGTAACGAGTTAACAAGACGCATTTTTTTGACGTCGCCGCGGTCCATCATCAAAAAATACATCCCAGCCCCTAAAGTGACCAGTAACGCGATCATGAGTAAGACAATTAGACCTTTGAGCATGGAAAATCCTTACACTGTGAGCAGTGCCCCCGACAATCGGGGATAACGTGGGATGAATGAGAACGTGGAGTGTAGCGAAACCAAGATGAACTTGCGCGTCACGCTTGATTGGAGGACAACATTAGCGACCGCAGTGTTGTTACCCACACTATTATTTTTGGGTTTTTGGCAGCTCGATCGTGCTGACGAGAAGGTCGACCTCATCGCGCGGATGGAGGAGCGTCGAGTACTGCCCCCGATTACACCGCTGCAAGCGCAGCAGCTTCGCGTTGAAGAGTTGGCGGACCGCCAGTTGGCGTTGAGTGCGACGTTTACAGACGGTCACTATATTCTTTTAGACAATCGACTTCGAAGCGGACGTTTTGGTTACGAGGTTGTGGCCTTCATAGAGGACCAAGGGCTTTTGGTGCCATTGAATCTGGGTTGGATCGAAGGCGATGCGTCGCGGCAAATACTACCAGAGGTGTCACTGCCAGTAGGGACCCATGAGCTAAAGGGCCGCCTGTATCAGCCCAGTAGCGAGGCGTTTATGCTTGGCGCCAATCCATTTCCAGCGGCGTTACCCGGTGTTGTTCAGCAGTTGTCCTTTGCAGACTGGGCGCGCGATTTAGAGGCGCAGTTCGCTCAACCTATTTTTGCTTTTGAAGTCAGAGTTGGGGAGTTTGAGCCGGCTGCATTGGTAGCGGATTGGGCAACGGTGAACCAGACGCCGGCAAAACATCAAGGTTACGCGGTGCAATGGTTTACTATGGCGGCGGCCTTGGCACTCGCGTTTATCGTCCGCAGCAGCAATATTGCGAGCTGGTTGCGTTACCGATTGAGTAGCACTCGGTCATAGTTTTTTTATAGGGATACAGAAAGTGACTCAAAATAATGATCAGCGAGGCGGTCGTACGATACTGTTGTTAATCGCCGGTTTACCCGTGACGATGATCTTAGCCGCGACGTGGCTCTGGTATTTTGTGGAGCAGGGCGATATTGATATTGTTGGTGCGCTTGGGACCGCCAACAGTGGCGAGTTGCTTGCACAGCCGGTCAATATTAATACGCTGCCGTTTACCGCGGCTGTTGGTACACCGATCAGCCTCGAATCGCAGGAATCCAAGTGGACCTTCATGGTTCTTAACAACGGTGATGCGTGCGATGAAACGTGTTCTGAGTTGCTTTATTTAACGCGGCAAATCCGAATCGCCATCGGCCGAGACTTTCAGCGCATACAACGCTTAATCGTCATCGACCAGCCTGCGGCCACCGTGGCAATGCAGTCGGGGTCCTTATTGCTGGACACCGTGGCTGAGGAACACTCCGACCTCAAGGTTTGGCAGCGGGGCACTGAGCCGGTTGTTCCTGCACAACATGTTAGCGATAACGCCTGGTATCTGGTGGATCCTTCTGGTTGGGTGATGATGCGATACTCCGCGGACGTTAATTACCGAGATGTCATCGGCGATCTCAAGTTCTTGCTTAAGAACTCAGGGGGCTAGTCATGAGTGAATCGATAGTGGCCCGATGGTCGGATTTCTTAGAGCTGACGAAACCGAGGGTTGTCGCGCTGATGTTACTCACCGCGCTGATCGGCATGTGCATGGCGGTCCCTGGTCTTGTGCCTTGGGAGCCCCTTGTCTACGGTAACTTGGGCATTGGTCTTTGCGCGGGAGCGGCGGCGGCGATCAACCACGTTGTTGACGAGCGCATTGACCAAGAGATGTCGCGCACGACGAATCGACCTGTTGCACAAGGACGAGTGTCTCAGACCGAGGCCCTTGTATTTGCGGCATTACTCGCAATTTCGGGGACCGTACTACTGGCGGTCACCATTAATGTACTCACCGCAGTGCTCACTGTTGCGAGCTTGGTGGGCTATGCGTTCGTTTACACGATGTTTTTGAAGCGCGCGACGCCTCAGAATATTGTGATCGGCGGTCTCGCCGGAGCGGCGCCACCCTTGCTGGGTTGGACCGCAGTGACCGGTGAAATTCACGGTCACGGGTTATTGTTGGTGCTTATTATCTTTGCCTGGACCCCGCCTCATTTTTGGGCGCTGGCGATACACCGCAAAGAAGAGTACGCGGCGGTTGGCATACCGATGTTGCCTGTAACCCATGGAAATCGGTTCACGGCGCTCCACATTTTGCTGTACACAATACTGATGTTTCTCATTACGCTGTTGCCGTTTGCAACGTTTCTGAGCGGCTGGATTTACGCTGTATCAGCGGTGATTTTGGGGGCTGTATTTTTGTATTGGTCGATCGAAATTTTGCGTGAAAAAAACCCTAAAGCACCCATGGAGACCTTTAAATACTCCATTAACTATTTGCTGTTGTTATTCATCGCGATGCTTGCTGATCACTGGATATTAGGAGCGCCCGTATGACTCTGACTCAACAACAGCGAGTCGGTCTCACGGTCTTTGCAGTCTTACTGGGCATCACGATCATTGTCGCCGGTTTTGTACACCGTATTCAGCAACCTCGAATCATGACTATGTCTGAAATGCGGGCCAATGGGCTGTTTATTTTTGATACACCGCGCGATCCCGGTCAGTTTGCGCTGACGAGCCACAAGGGCGCCGTGTTCAATGAGGAGAGCTTGGAAGGCGACTGGACATTGCTCTTTTTTGGTTTCACTTTTTGTCCCGATGTTTGCCCAACGACACTGTCATTTTTGGCGGGGCTCAAAGAGAGCCTTGAGGGTACCGAAGCCGAATCAACCGATGTTGTGATGGTGTCCGTTGACCCTGCACGTGACACGGTTGATCAGTTGTCGCAGTACGTCCCCTACTTTCACCCCGAATTTTTGGGTGTGACGGGCGAGTTTCCCGAGATTTTGAGCTTTGCTCGCCGGTTTAATGCACCGTTTCGCAAGGTACCCACAGAGGATGGTGACTATCAGGTAGACCACAGTGCGAACGTGGTATTGATTAATCCTCAAGGGGACTTCCATGGATTTTTTAGGGCGCCTCTGGATTTGGCAAAAATGAAGGTCACGCTGCGCTCTGCTCGTTACTACTGGAGCGAACAATATGACTGATACGTCGCGCCTCATTCTCGTCGATGGATCGTCCTACTTATTTCGAGCGTTTCACGCCCTCCCCCCGCTGACCAATAGCAAGGGCTTTAATACTGGCGCTGCTAAAGGCGTCATTGGGATGATTAAGCGTCTGCAAGCTGACAACCCGAATGACCAGTTGGTCATTATATTCGACGCAAAAGGCCCGACGTTTCGAAACGACATTTATGCCGAGTACAAGGCTAATCGCCCACCCATGCCCGAAGAGCTGCGTGAGCAAATTGAGCCGATTCATAATGTCATTCGCGCGATGGGGTTGCCGCTGATTTCTGTCTCGGGCGTAGAGGCTGACGACGTGATCGGCACGCTGTCGGTGATGGCGGCGTCACAAGCAAGGCCGGTGCTTATTTCCACCGGCGACAAAGACATGGCGCAGTTGGTCAATGAGCACGTCACATTGGTTAACACTATGACGCAGTTGGTTCTGGACCGTGAGGGCGTGATTGAAAAGTTCGGTGTGCCGCCTGAGCTGATTATCGACCTGCTCGCGCTCATGGGAGACTCGGTTGATAACATTCCGGGTGTTGCTGGCGTGGGCGAAAAGACCGCGTTGGCGTTGTTACAAAATTTAGGCGGCGTGTCCGAGATCTACTCGCACTTAGAACGCGTCGCTGAACTGCCTGTGCGTGGCGCTAAGTCCTTGGGTGACAAGCTCTCCGCCAGTCAAGAAATGGCTGAGCTGTCCTACGTACTTGCAACGATTAAGACGGATTGCGACCTTTCGCTGTCGGACGCTGACCTGCGTTCTTCGCCCCCAGACAGCGACAGGCTGATCGGACTTTACCGTGACCTCGAATTCAAGACATGGCTTGACGAGTTATTGAGTCCGTCGCTGCTTGCAGGCGTTGAACAGCCCGCTGAAAACGTGGCGCCCTCACCCGAACTCGCGGTTGTGACAATTGTCGACCAAGACACGCTCACTAAATGGTTACAGCGGTTGGCGAATGCCCCATTGTTCGCGTTTGATACAGAAACAACCAGTCTCAATTATATGCAGGCTGAGATCGTGGGTGTCTCGTTTGCTGTGACCGCTGGAGAGGCCGCCTATGTGCCGCTGGCGCACATTAGCCCTGGGCTCGAGGGTCAGCTGAATCGCGAGCACGTGCTTGAGCAGTTGCGACCACTTTTAGAGTCAGAGGATTCAAAAAAGGTCGGTCAGCACCTGAAGTACGACGCCAACGTGCTTGCAAATCACGGCATTACACTGCGCGGTATTGCCCACGACACCATGCTTGAGTCCTACGTGATTGACGCCGTTGGCAGTCGTCATGACATGGGGAGTCTGGCCCTCAAGTACCTTGGCCAGCGCGTTATCTCTTTTGAGGAGGTCGCAGGGAAAGGCGCGAAGCAAGTGTCCTTCGACCATGTCGATATTGAACGGGCCTCGGCGTACGCCGCAGAGGATGCGGACGTGACATTGCGCTTGCACGAAGCCTTGGCATCGAGGCTCGCCGCTGAGCCTAGACTTTGCGAAGTCTATGAAAACCTTGAGTTACCCTTAGTCCCAGTCCTCTCCAAAATTGAGCGTAACGGCGCTTTCATTGACGTCGACCGGCTGCGCGAGCAAAGCAAGGAGATCACTGAGCGATTAGTAGTCCTCGAGGCGACAGCCTGTGACTTGGCAGGTCAGCCCTTCAATTTGGCGTCGCCCAAACAGCTGGGTGAAATCTTATTCGATAAGCTTGAGCTCCCGGTGATTAAGAAAACGCCAAAGGGGGCACCTTCGACGGCAGAAGACGTGTTGGTAGAGCTGGCCCGAGACTATGAGTTGCCTGCCGTCCTGATCGAGCATCGCGGCCTTGCAAAATTGAAGTCGACCTACACCGATAAGCTACCGGAAATGGTCGATCCGCGAACAGGCCGAATACACACCTCCTACCACCAAGCGATTACCGCTACGGGCCGTCTTTCTTCGAGCGATCCAAACCTTCAAAACATTCCGGTTCGCACCGATGAGGGACGTCGTATCCGGCAGGCCTTTGTCGCCCCCGAGGGTCGAAAAATTGTCGCGGCGGACTATTCGCAAATTGAACTTCGCATCATGGCGCACTTGTCGAGTGATGCAGGTTTACTCCACGCGTTCGCTAACGAGCTTGACGTTCACAGTGCGACGGCCTCAGAGGTTTTTGACGTTGGGCTTAGTGAGGTGTCGAGTGATCAGCGGCGGAAGGCAAAGGCGATTAACTTTGGCCTGATCTACGGTATGTCGGCGTTTGGTCTGGCGAAGCAAGTCGGCGTCTCCCGAGGAGAAGCACAAGATTACATTGACCGTTATTTCGCTCGCTATCCCGGTGTTGCTGACTACATGGACGCGACACGGGCGCTCGCCCACGAGCAGGGGTTTGTGGAAACGCTGTTGGGTCGACGACTTTACTTACCCGAGATCAACGCGCGCAACAAGCAACGGCAACAGGCGTCGGAGCGCACGGCAATTAACGCGCCGATGCAGGGCACGGCCGCCGACATTATAAAATTGGCGATGATTGCGGTTGATGACTGGCTCACCGATTCAGAGACCGACGCTAAGATGATCATGCAGGTCCACGATGAGCTTGTGTTCGAGGTTGCTGATGACGCCTGCGCAACGCTCTGCGATGAAGTGACCGCGCGCATGGCTGGTGTTATTGCTCTGAAAGTACCGCTCTTAACCGAAGTGGGTGTGGGTTCGAATTGGGATGAGGCCCACTAGGGCGCCTCACCACTGACAACCGGTCCCAGTTCCGAGCCTTCCTCGCTGGGGAGTGCAAGCCACCGGTTCAGGGTTCGCTGTAACTCATCCATGCCGTCGTGCGAGAGTGATGAAAAAAGTTGAACTGAGACCCAGTCCTCGTGAGCGTTGAGCTCTTTTTGGACTGTTAACAGCGTGCTTTTTGCCGGCCCTCGTTTTAATTTGTCGCTTTTCGTAAGCAAAATGTGGACGCGCATCTTAGTGACAACGGCCCACTCGATCATTTGCCGATCATAATCCTTCAGGGGGTGGCGAATATCCATGAGTAACACCAGTCCCTTAAGACTTTGGCGCAGGCGCAGGTATTGCTCGAGCTGTTTGTTCCACTCTTGTTTGACTTTAAGAGGGACTTTGGCAAATCCGTAGCCCGGCAAGTCGACCAGTCGAATATGCTCATCAACCGTAAAGAAATTAATGAGTTGGGTGCGTCCAGGTGTGCGTGACGTCCTTGCGAGTTTGGTATTACGCGTCAGCGCGTTAATAGCGCTGGACTTGCCCGCGTTACTGCGACCGGCGAATGCGACCTCTGCACCGACGTCTGCAGGCGCATTGCTCAGAGCGCTGGCAGATTGTAAAAATTCAGTGCACTTGTAATTAAGCTTTTGAAACTTATTGGGCGTATTAATGACAGTAATCCACGTAATGTTTGGTGTTTTCGATTCAGTGACTATAATGCCGGGCTAGATTACGTGGGTATAGCGATATAATCACAGCATTAACCGGACTTCACGCCGGATTAGAGGGTGAAAAAATGAAAGTAAACGTCATAAATTCCGTACTGATTACCGCCGCAGCACTGCTGGCAACAGCGTCTGTTCAAGCGGCTGAACAACCCGCGCAATACGCAGCGTCGTGCGGTGCCTGCCATGCAGTGGGTGTCGCCGGTGCGCCAAAAACAGGCGACCCAGCACAATGGGAACCGCGTTTGGCAAAAGGCATGGAAGCATTGGTTGCCTCCGTTAAGAACGGTTTGGGTGTTATGCCTCCCGGCGGCCTCTGCACCGGCTGTAGTGATGACGACTACAAAGCCCTCATCACCTACATGGCAGCCCCACAGTAATTAGGGAACAAGGAGTTCAGGATGATCTTTAATCGCGCAATTGTGGCGGTGGCATTTTTAGTTGCGGCGAACACCTCACTCGCTGACGGTGTTATGAAGGGCGATGCGGTTGCGGGCGAGGCACTGGTCGCCTCGTGCACCGCCTGTCACGGAGCAGACGGGAACAGTCTTGCGCCGACGTTTCCAAAGCTTGCCGGCTTGGGTGAGCGCTACTTGCTTAAGCAAATGAAGGACATTCGCGACGGTCGTCGTCCGGTTGCGCTTATGGCAGGTCAGGTCGATAACATGACCGACCAGCAGCTCGCTGATATTGCCGCGTTTTATGACGGGCAGACGCGCACTTCCGGTACAACCGATCCCGAGCTTTTGGCCTTGGGTCGAAAGGTTTATCTTGCCGGTATTGCAGAGCGTAAAGTCGCAGCCTGTTCAGGCTGTCACAGCCCGTCTGGCAAGGGCAATGGCCCGGGTGGGTTCCCAGGACTTGCGGGGCAGCACGCCGATTACATCGCACAGCAGCTTGAAATGTTTCGTCTCGGTTACGAGGACGAGAGCGGGCGTACCAATGGCGGCGACAGTATGATCATGCGAACGATCGCATTTGGCCTGAGTGACCTTGAGATCAAGGCAGTCGCAAGTTATGTTGCAGGTCTGCAATAACGCAAGTTAATCAAGGGGAACCACCAGCATGATGGCGATACTAAAAACTGTAACCATCACCGTTTTCGCACTGCTTTCGACGGGAATTGCTGCGCAAGAGCAGTACCAAGAGGGTGTGCACTACGAGCTGATTGAGCCCAAGGTGCATACGGGAATCAGTGACCAGATTGTGGTCACTGAATTCTTTTCTTACGGTTGTGGCCACTGTTACAACTTCGAGCCCTTGCTTGAGTCGTTCGAGACTCGGTTGCCCAAGGGCGTCGTTGTGCAGCGAACGCCGGTTGTCTTTAATAACAACGCCGGTATGAAGTTACTCGCTAAAACCTATTACACCGCGCAGGTGCTTGACGTAATCGACCCGATGCACGGCGCTGTTTTTAATGCAGTTCACCGTCAGCGGAAGCGACTGGCGACACCAGAAGCCGTGCGCGCAGTATTCGTTGAAAATGGGGTGCCTTCGAAGGATTTTGATCGAGCTTACGGCTCATTTGGGATCGACAGTATGGTTCGCCAGGCGGCTGCCAGAACGCAGGGTGCTCGGATCAATGGAACACCATCGCTCATGGTGAACGGCAAGTACCGCATTGATACGCGACAGGCGGGCAGTCAAGCTAATATGCTTAAAATTGCAGCCTTCCTTGCTGACAAGGAGCTTGCCCGTTTGCAGCGGGCGGCCAGCGCGACTGACTAGAGCTCGGCCTAGCCGAGCGGCACCTCTGTCCGGCTAATCACCTTTCTCAGTACAAAGCTTGAGTGCACCCCTGTGACGCCAGGTATCCGTGTTAGCTTCCCCAGCAACACGGCTTCAAAGTGTTTCATGTCCTTGACGATGATACGCAGCAAGTAGTCAGCACTTTGGCCGGTTACGACGGAGCAGTCGACAATCTCGTCGTAGGTGGCTATTTCCGCCTCAAAGTTTTCAAATCGGTCAGGTGTGTGTCGGTCCATTGAGATGCTGACGTGCACCGTAAGATCAAGTCCCAGCTTTTCCTGATCCAGTATGACGACTTGGCGTTGGATGAATCCGTCACTGAGCAGCCGCTTAATGCGACGGGCGCACGGCGTGGGTGACAGTCCTACGCGATCCGCCACTTCAAGGTTGCTCAGGCTGGCGTCGCGCTGCAGGAGGGACAGCAGGCGTAGGTCGATTCGGTCGAGAGTATTTATGTCGTTCATTATTCGCCTATTAGTTAATTTAACTAATTAAAACATATATACGCGTTATTTCACTATTAAACGAGGTTTCTAGTCATTCATTCGCCATTTAAATCCAAGCGGAAGTCCTTATAATTCGCCCTTCAAAAGAGCAACTGCGAGAGCCTGTAATGAGCACGGAAGATTTTGGGGCATTTGATTACCGTAAATACCCGATTTATCAGCCACTAAAGAAAGTGGATCGTCGGTGGCCGGATGCGGTGTTAACGCAGGCGCCGCAGTGGTGCAGCGTCGACCTTCGCGACGGTAATCAGGCCCTTATTGATCCTATGACGGCCGATAAAAAGCTCCGCCTTTGGGAGCTTCTGATTGATTTGGGTTTTAAGCAGATCGAAGTCGGCTTCCCGTCAGCCTCGTCGCATGACTTCGACTTTTTGAGGAAGTTAATTGAGGAAGGTCGTATTCCTGACGATGTCACTGTGCAAGTGCTTACTCAAGCGCGTGAAGAGCTGATCGTCCGCACGTTTGAAGCGTTGAAAGGATGCAAGCGAGCAGTACTCCACTTTTATAACAGCACGTCGACAGTTCAGCGTGACTATGTTTTCGCGCTAGATCGGGCGGGCATTACTGACATTGCGGTGAAAGGTGCGGCGTTAGTCAAGTCGGTCGCGGCGAATTACCCCGATACTGAGTGGGTGTTTGAGTACAGTCCCGAGAGCTTTACCGGCACCGAAATGGACTTTGCTGTCGACGTTTGTAATGCCGTGATCGACGTGATTCAACCCACGCCTGAGAACAAAATGATTATCAACCTCCCAGCGACGGTCGAGGTCAGTACGCCGAATGTCTATGCGGATCAAATTGAATGGTTTTGTGACCACGTGAATCATCGCGATGCGCTACTGGTTTCATTGCACACCCACAACGATCGTGGCGGTGCAGTTGCAGCAAGCGAACTGGGTCTGTTGGCGGGTGCGGATCGAATTGAAGGCACGCTTTTGGGTAATGGCGAACGCACGGGCAACATGGACATCGTGACGATGGCCATGAACCTTTACAGTCAAGGCATTGATCCCGAACTCGACTTCTCACAGATGGACGAGATGATTGCGGTCTGTAAGGAGTGCACGCAGCTACCACTGCATCCTCGCCACCCTTACGCTGGCGAGCTCGTGTTTACTGCATTTTCCGGCAGCCACCAAGATGCCATTAACAAGTGTCTTGCGCGGCGGCAAGGCGACAGTCTTTGGGAGGTGGCGTATCTGCCGATTGATCCAGCGGACATTGGTCGCAGTTACCAAGAAGTGATTCGTATTAACAGCCAGTCCGGTAAGGGCGGCGTGGCATACGTCTTAAACCGGGATTACGGGCTTGATTTGCCTCGCTGGCTGCAAGTTGACTTCAGCTCGGCGGTACAAACTATGGCTGAGCGCTCTGAAACTGAAGTCCAGTCCAAGGACATTTACGATCTATTTTTGGAGACCTATCACTTAAACGGCGCACCATTATTTGTGGGTAACTACCAGCTCGCGCGGGACGAGCGTGTTGATCGTCTTACGGTGCAGATTTCCGGACTCGAAGGCACGCCGACCTTGTTGGGTAAGGGGGCCGGTGTTGTTGGGGCCTTTACCGATGCTATTTCGAGCCATACGGGGCATAAGATTATTGTCGTGGAATACAGTGAGCATACGCTAGGATCTGATGGGGACGCGGACGCTATTTGTTATGTCCAGCTCGCCATTGACGGATCACGTGTCTGCGGTGTGGGCCGCAGCACCGACATCGTGCACGCCACCATGTCCGCTATTTTGTCAGGCCTTGGCCGTTTTCCAGGAGCTTATTTGACTGCTGCCTAAGACCGTCATGTCGATGTTGTATGATGGGGCTCGCGTTCGTTAAAGCCATTGACTAAACACCGAGGTGAGGAAACGCAATAGATGACGCTCGAGAGACGTGCCCCATGTTAAATCGGCTGACAAAACCCAAAGAGCAGAACGGTAAAAACAACACGAGTGTGTACCGGCCGTCCCTGATGGACAGTTCACACTCTCGTGTCATCATGCGCCCATCGGTGCTTG
>CAYVQI010000025.1:0-17988 GCA_964454155.1 uncultured Alteromonadaceae bacterium
GCTAGAGGTGCTCGACATGCAGAAGTTTCGGTGAGGGTCATTCAAAAGCCATAACCGTCGTATTCGATTGTATTTGCGCCTACTGGCACTTTATTCGGGGTAAGGTAATCAGGCGGTAGACACCTCTGCCGCACTAAATGTGCAATTAGAAACGGGAATTAATAATGATTAACAAAGTAATTCTAACCCTCGCACTCTGCTTTTCTCCGCTGCTCGTTAGTGCAGAAAATCAGAGTTTTGAAAACTTTATCGACGCGCAACTTGTCGTCAGTGACATCAGTATGACTGAGGACGGCATGGTCATTACCTACGAAGGGAATGTTGGTAAATATGGCCTAGTGCACGCGACCCACAACATGACCTCGACCAACGAAGAGAGCACTAAGGGGTACTTTACGGGGACAGTACAGGCGATTAATGACGCCGGTGAGCTTGAAAAAAGTGCCACCTTAGGGCTTTGGTCGCGCAATGGCACAATGCTCAAGGTTTACGGTTTTGACGACGACAATGCCAGTCGGATTTTGCACATTGCTGACGTCGACTTAAAGGGCAAGGTCAACAAGGTCCGTGTTTGGGAGCTCGATTAGGGACGAATGATTGTGAACGTCACTAGACGTGGGGCTACCTCGGGTGGTCCTACATTTATTGTCGACTCGCTAACGACGTTTTGGATGCCACTCAGGGCGGTCGTGCGCGCTTAATTTTACTGCTGAGATTTTTATGTCCCCTGACGAATATTACACCGCTGAACACGTCGATCGACGGGTTCGTGCATGGCTTGAGCAGTTTGTCGTGGGACTTAACGTGTGTCCGTTTGCGCGACCTATGGTGAGTTCTGAGGCACTGCGCATCGTGGTGTGTGATGCAACCCAATACCAAGACGTCGCCCCAACATTTATGAACGAGCTCGACCTAATTCAACGGTCATCGGAGTCAATGGTCGCGACCACCCTTTTAGCGATTCCTTTCGCGCTCTGCGATTTCGAGGAGTACTTGGATTTTATCGACGATGCCGAGTCGCTGCTTAAAAAAGTCGGGCTGAATGGTGTCATCCAGCTCGCCAGTTTTCATCCGGATTATCAATTTGAAGGCGAGCCCATGGAGTCCGCTGGCCATTACACCAATCGCGCACCGTTCCCACTGATCCATTTTTTACGCGAAGAAATGGTGACGCGCGCACTCGATCAATTTCCTAATCCTGAGCAGATTCCCCAGCACAATATTCAAACGTTAGAGGCGATGGGGGTTGCCCAGATCGAGCAAATGCTAAAAGACCTTCCTTAAGCGCTAGCACTGCGGTAGGTGCGTTGCGCACCCATCCGCGCTCATTGATCATCCGTGGGCTGTTCTCACTTGGCAGTCAGCGTATTTTTAAGTTCTCGCAGTCATTCAGGGGGTAAGTTGCCTACACATTGAGCACGACGCGGCCGCTAAGACGGTCAGGTGACGGCAGGGGTGTTTCCTGCCGTCACCTGAGTGCGCGTTGAGGGCAAACACATTTAGAAATTAACGATCATTTTGCCCGTATTAGAACCCTTGAACAGACCAATAAAGGCCTCTGGTGCCTGGTCTATGCCGTTGTAAACTGTTTCTTTAGTGACGATTTGCCCACTGGTGACCCAGCCTTCCATGTCGCTTCGAAACTGATCTGCAAGATGATCGAAGTGGTTCACAATGAACCCACGCAGGGTCAGTCCGAGACCAATGGCCATCGATAAGTTATTGGGTCCGGGGCGAGGCGCGGTGTCGTTGTAGGTTGCTATGGCACCACACAGGGCAATGCGACCAAATGGCCGCATCGACATGATCGCCGCTTGCAAGTGCTCGGCGCCGACGTTGTCGAAGTACACGTCTAATCCGCCGGGGGCCAACGCTTTGAGGTGGCTCAAGATACTGCCGTTGTTGTAGTTAAAGGCGTGGTCAAAGCCGAGTTCAGTGGTCAAGAGCGCCACCTTATCATCGGAGCCGGCACTGCCAATCACTGTGCAGCCTTTGAGTTTAGCGATCTGGCCAACAATGCTGCCCACGGCACCCGCGGCGCCAGAAACGAAGACCGTTTCACCGTCCTTGAGTGCACCGACTTCGAGCAGACCCGCATACGCGGTCATACCGGGCATACCTAAGGCGCCGAGGTACTGAGAGGCGGGCGCAACAATATCGCCGAGTCGTTTGACACCTTCAGCGGATTCAGTAAACGCCTCTCTCCAGCCAAACATACTGCTGACGTAGTCGCCTTCTTTAAACTCAGGGCTCGCAGACTTTGTGACCTGACCAATGCAGCCACCGGTGAGCACTTCGCCAATTTGAAACGGAGGCACGTATGACTTTCGGTCGATCATTCTTCCACGCATGTACGGGTCGACCGACATACTGAGGTTTTTTACCTGAATCTGTCCGGCCTGTGGTTCAGGAACATCAATATCAACGATTCGAAAATCTTCGATCGTGGGCATACCTTCAGGGCGTGCAGTTAGTGCGACAGCTTTTGCGTGCATGTTCGGTCTCTCTTATTGTCTCGGTGGGTTGTGGATGGATAGGCGCGCTCACTAAGACGGGTGTTGAGCTCGCCGTTTTAGTATGACGCCAATCGACTCAGGGACCATGCTACCAATACTGGCGCGGTGAAAAGACTTTTTATTTCCTCTTTTGACTCATGCCGCCGGCTCTCGATGAGCGTACTGCTCCGCAGGGGCTCTGATGACGGTGGGGTGAAGCCACCCTCCGCCTTTTGTCGCGTGTCTTAGAAGACCAATAACAATCGAGCGCTGACGGTTTTGCGCGCAAACCTCTGTATTTTATGTAGCACGCCAGACGTGATTACAGCGGCGCGAGAACATGCGCTACCTTGTTCTCCTCTGCCCACCGATTGATCGCGGCCAGTTCACGCTGAGCAATGTCACTGAGCTCCGCCTTCGCGGTCATCCATTGCTCTTTGAGGTCCGAGAGACGCAGAAGAGAACCTTCAGAAACGGGGGCCCCTGCGCGATCTATGACGTCGAAGACATGGCGAATATGGACGTCGAGCATGGGTGGCATGCTGTCCTCGTCCTCATAGGTCTTGTAACCCGTCTGTGTCACACGATTTTCCCAAGCGTTAATCTTGCTTATCGCGGCCGTCGACAGGTCAGAGAGCACTGTACTGTCGTCATTGTCGCGCACCAGTGCCTCAATACGGGTGCGGGCGCGTCGCGCATTATCCAGTGCCGTTAACAACTCATTGAGCATGTCAGCGGTCTCTGAGCGCTTTGCGTCGAGGAACGCGTAATCGGCAGGTGTGGCCTCCACACGCGGGTCGGGCGATAGCGCGAAGTCGGTGGTGTCAGAGTGGTCTCCAAGAGACACTGAGACCGAGTACTGCCCGGGCGTTACAGTGGCGCCACTGAAGCCTGCAAAGAGGCGTATGTCGTCGATGCAGGTCAGTCCTTCTCTGCGCATGTCCCATACCCATTGATTCAGACCGGGCTTCACTGTTGGGTAGTTCATCGTATATGCCAGTCTGGGTGTCATATTTCCCGTAACACAACGGTCAAAGTCATCAGCTTCGCTTGAGTAACGTCGAACAAGATTCCCTTGCGCATCGGTGATACGAATAGACAGTGGCCCTGCAACGGCGTCCGTAATGGCATAGGAAATGACCACACCCGATGGGGGGTTCGCACCCTCGTCGGCACTGGACCCGCGTCCCCAGCGCATCAGTGAGGTGGGTTTGGGTGCGAAGACGTGCAAGGGCTTATCGGACAGTGCGTCGTCAAGCTGGCGAATCACGGTCAGCTCATCAAGCGCCCAAAATCCGCGGCCTTGTGTCGCCGCAATGAGGGTGCCCTGCCGCACCCTCAAGTCTGTAATAGGTACTGTGGGGAAGTTCATGTCTAAGGACTGCCAATGGTCACCGTCGTCGAACGAGACAAACAGTCCACCTTCCGTGCCCGCATACAAAAGACCCTCTCGCTCCGGATCGGCGCGCACGACTCGAACGAAGTTGTCAGTGGGGAGG
This sequence comes from uncultured Alteromonadaceae bacterium, assembly GCA_964454155.1. GTDB lineage: Bacteria > Pseudomonadota > Gammaproteobacteria > Pseudomonadales > Halieaceae > Luminiphilus. The sequence continues at coordinate 3,995 of CAYVQI010000025.1, forward strand.
TCGCTGTCAATTTTACGCCAGCGCTTCCCATGTTGAGTCATCTTATAAATATGCGGTTTGAAGTCATTCATTTTGTAACCGGCAACGGCAATGTACACCGTGCCGGGTTCGTGCGGACTGACCTCAATCGCGTTAATTTGAGCACCCTTTAAGTCTTTAGGCGTCACGTCGGCCCAAGAACCACCTTTGTCTTGGGTGACCTGCAAGCGTCCGTCGTCAGTACCTACCCAAATAACGCCGGGCTGATGCACCGACTCTGCGATATAAAAAATAGTCCCGTAGAATTCCGCACCGACGTTTTCGGGAGTGAGGGGGCCGCCGTTTAACCCCTGTTTTGACTGGTCATTGAAGGTTAAATCGGGGCTGATTTCGGTCCAGGTAACACCACGATTCTCACTGCGAAGTAACTTTTGTGTACCGTAGTAGAGGACCTCAGGGTTGTGGGGCGAAGCCACAACGGGCGCGTTCCAGTTGGTTCGATATTTCAGATCCTTTGACTGCTGCCCAAACACATACTCAGGGTAGGGTTTAATGGGGCGTACACGCTTGTTGACGTGATCATATTCGGTGAGTGTGCCATTGATGGTGGTGGCGTAGATCAGTCGAGGATCCTCTGGGTCAAACGCAATATGTGCGCTCTCGCCGCCACCCACTGCGAAGTAATTCTCCTGACCAATACCACCGTCAAACGTGCGGCTGGCGATCGACACGCTGGAATTATCTTGTTGTCCCGCGTAGAGCCTAAACGGTGTTTGGTTGTCGGTAATGACACGGTAAAACTGTGCGGTCGGCTGGTTCATGATGCTGGACCAAGAGGTGCCACCATTGAAGGTTACCGTGGCACCACCGTCGTTGCCGTTGATGAAGTTTTGACTGTTCTCAGGGTTGAACCACATGTCATGGTGATCACCATGTGGCGCCGATCGCTTTTCGAAGGTCTTTCCGCCATCGATCGATTTCATGAGAGGCGCGTTGAGCACCCAAACCGTATCGGCGTTTTGAGGATCGGCTTTGATGTGAATGTAGTACCAGGCGCGAGACCAGATGATGCGCTCGTTATTCAGTAGTGACCACGTTTCGCCGTAGTCGTCACTGCGCCACAAGCCGCCTTGGTCAATTTCCGCCTCAACGATGGCATAAATTCGATTGGGGCTACTGGCTGAGACATCGACTCCTGACTTGCCAATGAGTTCAGGCAAGCCGCCACCCAGCTTTTTCCAGTTATCGCCACCGTCAATGGTCTTATAGAGACCGCCCGCGGTTCCACCTGACTTGATGAACCAAGGTGTTCTGCCATGCTCCCACAGGGACGCGTACATGATTCTCGGATTGGACGGATCCATGGAAAGATCGGTCGCACCCGTCTCGTCGTCAATCTGTAAAACAGCCGCCCAGGTCTCTCCTCCGTCGGTTGATCGATAAACCCCGCGTTCGTCACTGGGCCCCCATATTTGGCCTTGCACAGCGACGTAGACGAGGTCAGAGTTCGATGGGTGTACGATCACTCGGGCAATTTGACCGGCGTCTTTAAGACCAATGTGTGACCATGTCTTGCCCGCGTCAGTGGACTTGTACATGCCGTCACCGTGACTGGTGGTAACCCCCCGAATCGGCGCTTCACCGGTTCCGACATAGACAATGTTCTCGTCGGATTCGGAGACCGCAATGGCACCGATTGTCCCCACGCCAAAATACCCATCCGACACATTATTCCAAGATGTACCCGCGTTGTCGGTTTTCCAGACACCGCCGCCCGTGGCGCCCATGTAATAGGTTCGATCATCACTAAGAACCCCCGTTACCGCGGTGACACGACCGCCTCGCCAAGGGCCGATTTCGCGCCACTTAAGACCGTCGTAAAGCTGCGTATCGATCGTGTCTTTTGCGTGTGATGGGAGCGACAGTGAGACACTCGCGAGCATCATGAGGAGAAGTCGAAATCCAAGCTTTAGCACAAGAGCCCCCTGTCACCGGCTGTGACGGTTTGTGAGTGGTCAGTGCACTTAAATTTAACGCATAGACTGACAATAACAAGTGTGGGCGTTTCTTTGAGATCAGAGCTTTTGACGTTTAGAGCCTCTCCCCGCGACACGTCGATCGAGGTACAGGCTTAATCGTGGGCATTGGGCCACCTATTATTACTTTTTTGATAGGCTAGGGGCATTCCTAGCGTTGGGTTGGTGAACTTCTCAACGGATAAAACAATAAATAAAATAACGAGTAGGTGACTTACAGTGCCAATAAGTGTGCTTGGATTCTACGGGGCTGTAGCTGTTTGGGCGCTGTTGATAACGCGTGGGCTATCCACGCCAAAGCAATGGCCCCTCATTGCCGGCGTTGGGTTGGCGCTCCTTTTGTTTCTAAATATTCGCTATGTCATTGAAGGTGCACCGGCGGGTATTGCGCTCTTCATCAGCCTCTATGATTTCTTCGACAATCTAGGGCTTGTAGCAGGCGAGGTGCCCTCAGCCATGGACACCTGTCCTGAAAATGCCTGTTCGCTCTGGAGCGACACCTATGTGCTTCATCAGAGTTGGGGGGTGGCATTTTTTGATCGCTTTGTGAACGCACCGGCCATGCGGACGAACGCCTTGTACCTTCACTTGGTCTGCAACTCGATCGTTTTTGTCGTGATGCATGTGCAACTGCTTTGGTCCGGTAAACCCGGAATTAAAACGACACACGCGTGGCTGGGCCGCGCGACCTTGTTATTTTTGACCCTCGGTACGGCAGCGGCGCTGTACCTTGCGAGCGAACACGATGCGGTTCACTCCTACGGCGGTATATGGGCAGAGTGGGGCTTTTACTCGATGTCACTCTGCGTTTACGGTGCCGCACTCATGGGCTGGCGCTGCGCAAGGCGGGGTGACTGGCAGCAACATCGCATATGGATGATTCGTTTTGCGGGTGCCATGTACGGGGCGTTTTGGCTGTTCCGTCTATTTCTTATGGTCACGGGACCGTTATTGAGAGAGTGGGAAACGGCCTCAATTCTTATTTCTATTTGGACGTCTGCGCCGGCAGGGCTACTGATTGCCGATGTATTGCGTCGCAGATGGGATGCGAGATCAATGCACTATCAGCGCCTATAGTCGATCGTTGTCTGTCATACTTAACACTCCAAAAATAAAAAACGAAGTTATGTCGCGCCACAGTATTCTCGATTTAGTTCCCATAACGCAGGGCAGTGACGCACGTTGCGCGCTTGAGCGCAGCAAGCAACTGGCGATACATGCGGAGTCATGGGGCTATCATCGATACTGGGTTGCGGAACACCACAATATGCCCGGTATCGCGAGTTCCGCTACGGCCGTGGTGATGGGTCATCTGGCGGCGGCTACGCAAACGATTCGTGTGGGTTCGGGCGGTATTATGCTGCCCAACCATGCACCACTCATGGTGGCGGAGCAGTTTGGCACCCTCGCCACCCTCTATCCTAATCGGATTGATCTTGGTGTTGGCCGCGCTCCGGGTACCGATGGCGTCACTATGCAGGCGTTGCGGCGCAACCTAGGTGCGAGCGTCGACGACTTTCCTGACGACGTCTTGGAGCTTCAACATTACCTGAAGCCTGTTGAGCCGGGGCAGCGTGTCAGCGCTACACCGGGGGCGGGCACCAACGTCCCGATATGGATTTTGGGTTCGAGCTTATACGGCGCTCAACTTGCGGCGTCACTTGGACTGCCGTTTGCTTTCGCCTCACATTTCGCGCCGACTTACCTGAGTACCGCAATTGATATTTATCGTGAGCAGTTCCAGCCTTCAGAAAGCCTTGACGCGCCCTACGTAATGCTCGGTTTTAACCTGTGTGCTGCAGAGACTGATGCGCAGGCACATTACTTGCGGTCATCCTCGCTACAGTCCTTTGTGAATTTAAGGCGGGGTGTGCCTGCTCCACTTCCAGCGCCGATCGAAGGGTTTGAGGCGAGCCTTTCACCCGCTGAGCGTCAGATGATTGAAGTTATTGGCGAGTGCTCCGCGGTTGGCAGTCTTCAAACCGTTCAGTCAAAACTTGCCGCCTTCCTTGCTCAGACAGGGGCAGATGAGCTGATGCTGGTATCGTCGATTTTTGACCCAGAGCAGCGGCTGAAAAGTTACGAGTTGGGTGCGGTTGCCATGCAAAACTTGGCTCAGGCCGCACAGCCCCAGCGAGCCGCGGGCTAAGCTTCCGCCACTCTGCGGTTGTGAGGTTAATCTGCCATGAAAGCGACAGATCAACCTGCCGCATTAACCGGTGCTCTGTGGCGCACGAGACGCCAATGCAACTTAACTCGCCGCAATAATTTGCGCTCGGTGCGAAACCTTCTCCGCATGGTCGGCCACTTCGCCGATCTGCGAGAGTAATTGGTAAAGGAACATCGCATCAATGGGCGAGATCTTTTCTTCATGATCGCGCAACTTAGCCCTCAGCTTTGACTGCAGCTTGTCCGAGCTTCGCTCTGTCTTTTCGACTGAAACGCACTTGCTGGCAATCAGCTTGACTTGCCGTGCCCCAAACGCAGATTTTGAGAGGTCGCGTGTTGCGGCGACAACGTCAACTGCCTTTTCGGCCGCCTGCATGACCGTATCAACATATTTAAAAAGAGACTTATCGAGCTTTTTGGGGAAGGCAAGTTGTCGCCCCAACGAGAGTCCTGCGATGTCTTTGGTCTCGTTCGCCATGGTGTCCTGCACACGAACCAGGTCCAGCAAATCAGCACGCGAGACGGACATCCAAAGTCCTCGTGGAAGATTCATTCGCACTTCCATTTTAATGTCGTCCGCAACACTCTCAAGCCGAGCAATCTCCCCCTGCACTTTTTCTGCCTGGTCCCAATCGCCAGCTTGTGTGGCCTCAAAGTAAGCCCTGAGCATTTTTACGCAGTCCAGACAGGCTTCTGCGTGGCGCTCTATGTGCGCAAGCGGCGATCCACTAAATACGTCGGTTAAAGCCGGTTTCACATCCATTTTAGTTTCCCTTTAGCTGTTTTAGTCGCAGACGCGTTAATGTCGGCAGGCAGACGCGCGCCAATAGTGCTATCTCGTTTTTATGAACCAAAGATAGCAGACAAGATATAGAAGAAGACAACGGCCAGTCCGGCACCTGCGGGCAGCGTCACAACCCAAGAGGTAATGATTGCGGCAATGGTCGGTAGGTGGAGAGCTTCCACACCGCGAGCCAAACCTACTCCCAACACGGCGCCAACGAGAGTGTGCGTGGTCGAGATAGGTAAACCGGTTGCCGATGCGAGTACAACCGTCGATGCTGCAGCGAGTTCAGCGGCAAATCCTCTGCTTGGTGTCAGCTCCGTGATCTTTTTGCCGATCGTTTGGATGACACGCCACCCATAGGTTGCCAGTCCCACCACAATACCGACGCCACCAATCGCCAAGACCCACCAGGGCATGATCGCTTTTGCGCCAATTAAACCACCCGATTGAACGGTACTTACGACTGCTGCCACTGGACCAACCGCATTTGCGACATCGTTAGAGCCGTGTGCAAACGCCATGCCGCAGGCTGTGAAAATCATGAGGACACCAAACACGCGTTCAATGTTGTCGGTGCTATTAATGTCGCCGGTTGTTTTGACTTTGCGCAACAAGAACGCGCCAATAGCGGCGACGACCAAGCCCACAAAGGCCGAAACGACCATTGCGTTTGCAAACTTCGAACCCATTCCGAGGTCGAAGTCGATCCCAATGTGCTTAAGGCCCTTGACCAACGTCACCATACTAATCATGAACCCCACCATCCACATGTAGATGGGCACGTATTTGCGAGCGCGCTCGAAGGTGTTTTCGTGATCAAAGATTAATTTTTTGACTGAAATAAACAGCGCGAAGGACATTGTCCCTGCCAGTAGTGGCGACACTACCCAGCTCGCCGCAATTTTACCGACCTTACCCCACTCCACGGCATCAACAGAGATGCCCACGGCTGCAAAGCCAACAATGGCACCGACGATAGAGTGAGTTGTCGATACCGGCCAGCCTCGAATACTGGCGATTAGCAGCCAGGTGGCTGCGGCTAACAGTGCCGACAGCATGCCGTAGACCAATAACTCCGGCGAGTCAGTGAGCACCTCGGGGTCAATAATGCCTTTACGAATCGTTGAGGTCACCTCGCCTCCTGCGAGGTAGGCACCTGCGAATTCAAAGACTGCGGCAATCAAAATAGCCTGCTTGAGCGTCAGTGCCCGTGATCCGACCGAGGTGCCCATGGCGTTCGCCACATCGTTGGCACCAATGCCCCAGGCCATGAACAAGCCAAAAATGCAGGCAAGCGCGAGAAAGATAAAGCCGTTTGACGCGATAATTTCCATGCTAGACGCTCCTATGTAAGCGGTGTTTCAACTGTAAAACGATAAACCATTTGTGAGCACAACTCGGTCGTATAAACGTTGACCGGCGAGCGCATCTTTGATGTCTCAGTACGAGACATCCCACTGAACTCTAAATCTGTTATCCGAGTGATTGCTCCCCAGCAGGCCGTCATCCAAGGTGAGGCGCGAGAAGTCCACGGTCACTTTATTCGAATGGCCGGAGAAGAACCAATTTGCGCCGAGCGTGAACTCCTCTCGCTCGTTTTGAACACTGCGTAGCGCCTTGTTGGGCTCGCTCACGTAGGCATACCGAGCGGCAAGCTCAAGTGGTGCTGGGACCGCGTCAATTAAGTTGTGAAAGAAATAGCCCGACTGAATGTAAAAGCCGGTCAAGTCACTTTCGGTATTAAGGACTCGGTCAGTGATGAACTTGCGATGCCACTCTTGCTGGATGGAGAAGCCGCGGTACTTAAAGGCAAATTCCTGCACCGCTTGTTCCATTTCGAACTGATCGTCAGCCGCGGTATCAGCGCTTGCAAACCCATCCAAGTTGCCACAGCCAGAAGACGACCAGCGTGTACACGGACCCGTATTGGTGAATCCAGCGACAGCCAGTGAACCCGTTGGTTTTTCGGTGAAGTCAACATCTGTCTGGCGCCAGGCCAGGTCTCGACCCAAGAAATTCCATTGAAGACGACCCATATAGAGATGGTCAGATGAATTGTTCTTTACGCCGCGCCCTTCACCGTTAAATACGCCCGCGTAGTAGCGCATGTCTGCTGGTGTGTCCTTGAATAATCGGCCACGAAGCTGCATACCGACTTGTCGATCGACTGTGAAAACACGATTGACAATGGATCGCTCTACAAACTGTTGTCGTCCCGACGAGTCAACTCGCTCGCGGTTTAAATCCACTTTCCATTGCCCCAGCCGAATGCCACCCCAATCCCACTTGGCGAGATCAATGCGGTAATCGATAACGCGAGCGCTTGCCTTAGAAGAGCTGTCGTCAACATCGCGAGCCGGTTGAAGGTCTACTTCAAAGTAATACTTGAGCCAAGGCTGGAAACCGTGACCGCCAATTTTCATACGAAGACGGCGCGGCTCAAAGCTTGAACCGCTATTGTCTTCAAAACTGGAGGCTTGGCGAGGATCTGAGCCAGTCGGGTTGCTGTACCGCATCTGGGCCCGCCACTGCAGGTTGGTTTGAAAATTCCCATCGCGTGTTTCGAACCGAAATCCTTTAGATCCGTGGCTGGCGATAATGGGAGACTCTGACACAACTGCATTCGTCACCGCATCGTCAATGGCACGTTTTACATTTTCATCGAGCAGGACTGCCTGAGCTCGCGTACCTTGCGCTTCCTCAGCGAGCGTTGTGTTGCTCTCAGACGGCTGAGCAATAGCGATGCTCGACAGCACTTCGTCAGCAGTCACGGCTTCTTTTTGCGTTAACTGAGTGTGCTGAGCCTCTGAAATGACACCATTGGCGAGTAGAATGTCGAGCAGGGCGTGATCTGCCGCAGACGCTGACATGGCAATGCAGCTTGCGAATAATCCAGCGAGAACGTGATGGTGAAAACGTAAGGTCGAGCGGGGCATTGCAGTACACCTGTTTTGAGATTTTCTGCACCATACGACTTTAGAGTGGCGAAAGTTTTACAAAAATGCTTCAAAATTGTGACACGGAAGTAGGGGCGGATTACGTTGACGCAGTGACCTCAAGCAGGGGACCTTTGTTTGTGGTTTTTGAGCCATCTGGGGTTTGATTTTCCGCAGTCTGACGACCGCCCTTGAGGCCTTGCCCATTGGGTGTGTGACACCCATTAAGTCGATAGGACTGTCGGTAATCGAGTGTATTGATCAGTCACCGTTGGGTTAAACGAGGCGGTTGCTGTTTCGACGTCAGCGCGATGACACGAGCGAGCGGCGACTGCCACAAGTGAACGCGGGTCCAGCATTCGGCAGAGGCATACCCATAGCGAAGCGGGCAAACGCCGCCCTCTTGGTCAAGAGCGTTATTGTCCTTGCGTTTTGGCACGGATTGGACGCTGATTATTTGTGCTTTCCTGTTACCCAGCCGTGCGAGGCCAGCTGGTCGGTTGCAAAGCGTTTGGGCGCGCTTTCCAGAGTCGTTGCCATTGTGTCGTTCCAGCGATTTAGAAAACCAAACAGTGAAATAACGGCAACCACCTCTACCGCCTGCTTGTCAGTAAAATAGTTGGATAATTCACTCATGTGCTCGGGTTCTACGGCGTTGGGGACCATGCCGGCATGCACAGCAACGCGAAGCGCAGCCTTTTCCCGATCAGAAAATAAGGCGCTGCTCTCAAACTCAAAGACAGCCTGTATTTTGTCTGCACTGACCGCGTTTTTCTCTGCTGACTTCGCTGTGTGTGCCTGGCAATAACGACATCCCGCAGCGTTGCTCACTGCAAAGGCAATCATTTGCTTAAGCCCTGAGTCTAATTCACCGCTGTTCAAAATGGTCGCGCCCAGACCCCCAAAAGCTTGAGTCAGGTCTGGCCAGTGCGCCATGGTCATCATGGACGTGGGCAAAAAGCCCATGGACGCCTCCACCATTTGCAGCATCGGTGCTAAATCAGGCACATCCTCGCGCGACTTGGGTGTAATGTGTGTCATAGCAATCCTCGTGATTACCCGCGTTAGTTGATTCTGAGAAGTTGTTTACCCAGATTCTGACCGGTGTAAAGCCGCTGTAAGGTGGCGGGAATATTGTCAAAGCCTTCCTGGAGATCGACTTGGTAAACTAAGTCTCCCGACGATACCCACGCCATTAAATCCTGAACCGCCTCCATGGCGCGAGGCATGTAATCCAAAATAACAAAGCCTTCCATTCGCGCGCGGTTAATCGTCAGATTCGACAAATTTGAGGGACCGGGTATGGGGGTGGTTGCGTTGTAGCCGGAGATGCTTCCGCACAACACAATCCGCGATCGTAGATTAACGTGATCTATGGCCGCCTCGAGAATAGAGCCTCCGACGTTGTCAAAGAATACGTCCCACTTGTCGGGGCAGTGATGTGCAATTTGCGCGCTCACGTCTTCATTTTTGTAGTCAATGACGGCGTCAAAGCCCACAGTCTCTTTTAACCAGCGACATTTATCAGGGCCGCCGGCAATACCAACGACTCGACATCCCTTAAGCTTTGCTATTTGACCCACAAAGGAGCCTGTGGAACCTGCAGCACCAGAGACAAGGACGGTGTCGCCGGCTTTCGGCTGACCAATCTCCAGTAGTCCAAAGTAGGCCGTAAGGCCGGTGATACCGAGCACCGATAACATCATTTCGGGCGAGACCCCGGGTGGTAATTTAACCAAACCCATGGGGCCTTCACCGGGAGCTGCAACCACATAGTCTTGCCAATAACCCGTCGTTTGTACGAGGTCGCCTACTTGATAGTCGGGGTGACGAGAGTCGATGACTTCCCCAACTGACGCGGCCCGCATAGGCTCACCGATGGCGACCGGCGGGAGATAAGCCTTGCGGTCGACCATCCAGTTTCGCTGTGCCGGATCGAATGATAGGAACAGATTTTTGACCAGTACCTCATCACTTTTAGGTTCAGGAATTGGAGTTTCGGCGTACTTAAAGTTATGTGGTCCCACCATTCCTGAGGGTCGCTCGGCTAATAGCCATTGTCGATTGGTCGTCATGATTACGCTCCCGATTTTTTATTCGTGCGGGTTACTTTTTTTGGGAAGTGCCCGCGACTAGTTATTAACCGCAGTGAAGACGCTTTTTTGCAACACAGTGAAGTCAGGTTCACGTGATGCCCTTTACGTGCGGCTACGGTCTCGGCCAGCCCGCAGAAGTACGCGGGCCGTTAGCTTAAATTGCGCCAAGAATTTTGCTGATGTTCTTGCGAAATTTGTCCCCAAAGGGCGGGCGCGCGCCAATGATCGGTAAGACGTCGACCATGGTCTGACTGTAAATCGCGCGCGGGTGGCTTAAGGTTCTGAAGCCTTCTGGGCCGTGATACGCGCCCATTCCTGAGGCACCAACACCCCCAAAAGGCAGATCCTCTTGTACGTAGTGCAGTGTGATGTCATTGATGCAAACGCCACCGCTTGGCACGTGACTCAACAGGTACTCCTGTTCCGTTTTATCCTTGCCGAAGTAGTAGAGGGCGAGGGGGTTTCGGCGAGGTTCAACCTGATCTGGAACCTCGGTGATGTCGTCATAGGTCATCACTGGAAGAATGGGGCCAAAAATTTCTTCGTGCATAACCAGCATGTCTTCGTTGACGTTTTGTAGGATGTGCAGTGGCATACGACGGTTGTTCTCAGACGCCCGTGTCTGCTCAGCGCCAACAATGGTGAGCTTGGCTCCCTTGGCCACTGCGTCATCAATATAGTTTTGCAATCTAGCGAAGTGCCGTTCGTTGATGACACCCGCGTAATCGGCATTTTCGGTAATGTTTGGATACATCGACTGCGCTTCATGCACGACCCGAGCAACGAGCTGTTCTTCGAGTTCCTGTGGCACAAGGACGTAGTCGGGCGACAGGCACAACTGGCCGCCATTGAGTAGCTTGCCAAAGGTCAGGCGTGTTCCCGCGAGATCAAGTTTTGCGCTGCGCCCAATAATGACGGGCGACTTGCCGCCAAGCTCCAAGGTCACAGGCACGAGGTTTTTTGATGCGGCTTGCATGACTTGCGCGCCAACTCGGGTGGATCCCGTAAAGAGCAGGTGGTCAAAAGGCAGCTGTGCAAATTGTTGACTAACTTCTGCGCCGCCGGTGACAACCGCGACTTCATCTTTTGAGAAATACTTGGGGACAACCTCGGCAAACAAGGCCGCTGTTTCAGGAACGAATTCTGAGGGCTTTAATAGCGCTCGATTACCTGCGGCGAGGGCACTGGTCAACGGCGCCACAGTGAGGCCAAAGGGCAGGTTCCACGGTGAAATGATACCGACGACGCCCTTTGGAAAATGTCTGACCTGACTTTTACCGCCCAAGAAGTTCATGGGCTTGTTGGTTTTTCGCTTTTCAGGTTTCATCCACGCTTTTAAATGTTTCATGGAGTAGTCGATGGCCTCTACCTTCGACGCGAACTCTGAAAACAAACTGAATTCATAAGACCGTGCACCATTGAACTCGTGCTTGGTCGCGTTTGCGAACGCCACTTTGTTTTCAACAATCAGTGCTTTGAGTCGTTTCAGACGGTCAATTCGCGTGGCATAGGTGACCTCGCCCTCAGCACGAAACTGCGCCTTTTGTAGCGCGATTAATGCGTCTAGATCTTGTGTGTCCAATCCTGTCAGGTTGTGCTGTTCAGCTGCGCCCATGGTTTTTCTCCGAGATTGACTTGTCTATTTTCTATGAAGTGATTCGGCCTTTTTTTCTGTAATTTTGACTCGATCAGCCAGCGGATACTGCCTCTGCGCGGATGCCTTCGATGATGCGAACCGCATTTTTGACAAAGAGTGGTTCTGACGAAAAGCTGGCAATAAGGTGCTCTACATCCGCAGGCAGCGCTTCATTATCGAGTGCCGGGCCTTGGTCGGTTTGCGATGCCCCGATAAGAAGCACGCCCATCGTTTTTACGACCTCGTTTGCTTGCCCTGTGCCCAAGGCGAGCGCTGAGGACGTGACTTTCGCAACAGCGTCGACTTGCTGCATGAAAACGCGCTTGGAGTCGATCAGCCGAGGAATGGCCACATTGTGCTCAATGACATGCTCAAGTCTAATCAGTAAGGGCAAAAATACGCCATCTGCATGAGTCGTTTTGTAGAGCGATTGCGCATACGCATTGCTGGTCATACCCTCCGATAACGTCGCGATAAACGCGCCGCTCCAACGGATCAAGCTGTGCTCGTAAAGGGTTAGAAAAATTTCTTCTCGGGTTTTGAAGTAGAGATAGAGGGTGCCTTTAGCAATGCCGGTCTTCGTGGCGAGTTTAGCCATAGAAAATGCTTCATAGCCCACCTCTCGAAAGTAGATTTCGGCCGCCTTCAAGACGTCGTGCCGGCGCAGCGCTTTTTGCTCTGCACTGCGCGCTCTCTGGTTGATTACAACGACTGAACTCATCGGTGTCTCCACGCTTGGTATGTTGTGTTGCTTGACTCGGGCTTATAAACGCCCCGTCAATAACTGACCACCGGTCGATTATATAGTTGACCGATGGTCATTACAACTATGAATGGTCCTGAAATTTGCCGAGGCGTTGGTGATCACAGCCGCAAAAATTAGAAAACCAGCCGCCAGGAAATACGCCTTTTGTTTTTGATTTTTATGTCGCGCTATAGGTTGGCGACGCAGAACGTCCGCGAGAAAGAGTTTACTTTTCCGACGTTAGTCACCTTGACCCACGTCTGCCAATAGATGATGCAGCGTCCCTTCGGCTTTACCTGTTAACCTCCCGCTGCAGGTTTTGTTGCGCCAGTAGTTGCACTATCCATAGCGATACTCCGACAATAAGCGACACATAATTTCAGGAACCTCATGACGATGTCAGCGAGACAAGCCGTTATTCCAATTACCCTCGAAGAGCGTCAACAACGGCTCAGTAATCTGCAGCAGTGCTTGGCCGTCTTTGAGCTTGACGCGGTGATCATCTCGCCTGGTGCCAGTATGCGGTACTTGTTCGGGTTGACGTGGCGAGAGACCGAGCGACTCGTCTGCGCAATCGTTTCCGCGCATACAACCGTCTTCGTTTGTCCGAAATTCGAAGACACCGCGCTGTTGGCGGCCCTACCGACGCCGCACGATTGCGCCTGGTGGGAAGAACACGAAAACCCACGGAGTGTTGTGTCCGCCGTCTTGGCAGAGCATCAATGTCAGCGCGTGGGTGTCGATCCCAACTGCTCATTTGGTCAAGCGCATGCATTGGCCAATGCAACGCAAGCTCAAATCACCTCTGCCGGACCGATCCTGCAGTCATTGCGAGCACAGAAATCACCGAGTGAAATAGCGCTGATGCAGGCTGCAAAGTCACTCACCTTGGATGTTCATGTCGCTATTTTTGGGTGGATTAAACCCGGTATGAGGAAGAGCGACGTCACCGCAGAAATCGATCGATTGCATCGTCTGGGTGGTGCAGATAACGGCAGTTTCTTCTGCGCCGTGCAATTTGGCGAGGGTACGTCACACCCTCACGGCGTGCCGGGAGACCCTGTACTTGCTAAAGGTGAGCTAATACTGATTGATACCGGCTGTACTATCGACGGGTATCACTCCGACATTACCCGAACTTACGCGCTTGAGAAGCAGGACGGTCGCGTTGAAACCCTTTGGAGTTTAGAGAAAGACGCCCAAGCGGCTGCGTTCGATGCTGCGACGATCGGTCGCCCCTGCGGCGAGGTCGATGCGGCGGCCCGCGCAGTGCTTGAGAAAAGTGGGCTTGGACCCGACTACCAACTTCCGGGTCTGCCGCATCGGACAGGCCATGGTATTGGGCTCGATATTCACGAGGGCCCTTACCTTGTGAGGGGCGACGACACACCACTAGCATCCGGTATGTGCTTTTCCAACGAGCCCATGATTGTTGTTCCAGGGCACTACGGCATTCGTCTCGAAGACCACTTCTACATGACTGATGTGGGCGCAAAATGGTTTACGGAGCCGCAGCTCAGCTTGTATGCACCCGTTTAAAGGTCGATCAGGACTTCGTTGAGCGACCGACACTATCAGCAGTAAGGAGTGGCGGTCAGTAGTAAGGAGTG
>CAYVQI010000025.1:18088-20557 GCA_964454155.1 uncultured Alteromonadaceae bacterium
CGTTGAGCGACCGACACTATCAGCAGTAAGGAGTGGCGGTCAGTAGTAAGGAGTGGCGGTGGTGTTTGCAGAAAAATGCTGCTCCTAATCACCTAATGAAATGGCCTTCGACGATACTCCGCGTGGCCAGTTGGAGTTTTCTTGAGCCGATTCAGAAGCCTTGGACTGATTAAATTTCTCGGGCTGGGTTTTTGGTGCGCGACGAGTCGCAATTGCCGTATGGCACGTTGTTCCAGGATGCGTTGCAGGCTCTATCTGCTGCAAAAGGTGATAAACGTCGGTATCGGGGTAGTTACCTGATCCATCTTTAGGGAAGCCGTAACCCTTTCGTCACGCGCGTTCCCGATTAAATTTTTTGTTGCCGCTGGTTACTTTTGGATAACTCGCTACCCCACAAATTGTCGTGGCGATTGCTTATGCCAGTGGTTCTAGGCCGCTAAACCGGCTATCTTTTGGGCCTGGAGAACGGGAAGTGCAGCGACACTATGAGTAATTTAGTCGTCAGGCAAATTGACTTCGATGTAGATCAGGCCAAATTTATTTGGAACCCTGACAACCCCTCTTTCTCTGTTTTGATGAATCAAATCACGTTCTTTGTTGTCGGCTTTGAGAAGTACATGTGCCGTGTCATGCGCGATGCCGAAGCGCACATTACTGACGCGGCAGTCATGGAAGAAGCTCGGGCTTTCCGCATGCAGGAAGCCATCCACGCTCAAAAACACGCGCGCCATGCCCGGGCCCTCATAGCGCAATATCCGGCATTGCAGGGCACGCTCGATAAAGTCCTTGCGAGCTATGACGATGTCTACAACACGCACCGATTGGAATACCACCTAGCCTATGCGGGTGGCCTCGAAGCAATTTTCACCCCTTTTTTCAAAATGATATTGGATCATCGTGCAGCCCTATTTGAAGAGGGTGAGGCACAGGTGGCATCGCTTTTTGTTTGGCATTTTTGCGAAGAAATCGAGCACCGAAGTTCTGCCTACGATGTTTACAACCACGTAGTAGGCAGTCATTGGTACCGCATTCGAAACACCGGCGCATTTCAAAAGCACACCCGGGACCTCTTTGACATGATCAAGAACGATTTTGAGTTAGTGGTTAAAGACGTGCCAAAAAACGCTTATTCAGGCAACCCATTTGCGCGCATACCGATACGGGCGCAGTTACGGTCAGTCGTCGGTGTCCTGGCCTCACAGTTCCCCTGGCATGACAGCGTGAACCAGCCTTTGCCCGACTACTACGGCGAGTGGCTTGGCCACTGGGAATCTGGGGCTGATGTTTCTCAAATTGTTGGTAAAGCAACGCTCGGTGCTCAGTGACTGAGACAGCACTCACCTTTACTCAGCTTGTTGAGCGTCTAGGTGGCTTTACCCCTCAAAACATTGAAAGTTGGGTCTTTGTAAAAAGCCCTTTTACGCTGTCCCACTGGACCATGAATGTCGTTGAAGTGTTGCTCATCGTCGGTGCGCTCTGGGGCCTGCGTCACAGCGTGGCCCGCTTTAAGGCGGGCGAGCCTGTCTATTTAGGCTTTTGGCTGGCGTCGGTCATCTTTATGCTGGCCCTTGAAATCCCGGTGTACTTTCCTGAAAAACTGGGCGCACCCGACAACGCCCTGTTTTTCATTCATAACGAATTTTCAGTGCAGTTTTTCTTTGGTCGAGCGCCGTTGTACATCCTCGCGCTGTATCCCGCCATTATGTACGCATCCTTTGCCCTTGTTAGGCAAGCCGGGCTCTTTGATCAACGCTGGGGGGCGCTCACTGGTGCACTGGGCGTAGGCGTCGTTCACCATGTGTTCTATGAGATTTTTGATCACTTTGGGCCCCAGTATGGCTGGTGGACGTGGAACTACCCCAACTTCACCTCTTCCCTCGCCTCGGTGCCGGTCTCAAGCATGGTGGGCTTTGCCTTTGTGGGGCCGATTGCGCTGACGTTGGCCACACAACTTTTAGTCCCCAAGTCTGTCGTCGCGGACAATTCAGACGCCAAGGATGCAAGTCGTCGGCTTCGAGGCTTCGCCCTCGGCACTCTGCTAGCTGGGCTGTTAACCCCCGTCATTTTTGTACTGCTCACACTCAACACCTGGTTCAATCTGCTTGGCATTGACCTGACCCCCCGCTCGGAGATGGTGGCCTCCGTGGCGATTGTAGGTATGGCGTTACTCCTAACAGTGGGGCAATTGTTGCGATTAACCACGTTTTCGAGCCGGGGCTTGTGGGTGTATTCCAAAGCGTATCTCGCTCTGTTTCTGTGCGTTTTTACGGGCCTATGGTTATATGCGCTACCCGATTACTTTTCCGCGGTTGAAGGCATCACCTCACAAGGGTACCCCGTAGGCTCATTGCCTTATGTGCTCGGGTGTAGCGGCTTCGCCGCATTTTTCCTTTTACGCGAAAGGCGGTAGTCCCGGTACCGGCCAGCATCTAAATACCTAAGAAAGCCCACCCCCTTGGAGCGTTTCGC
>CAYVQI010000026.1:0-20277 GCA_964454155.1 uncultured Alteromonadaceae bacterium
TTTTCATCTGGCAAGCCAATAACAGCCACCTCGCTGATTGCCGGGTGTTCAAACAAAACACTCTCGACCTCCGCGGGGTAAACGTTTTCGCCGCCTGTAATCACCATGTCCTTGAGCCGATCACAAATGTAGAGGTAGCCCTCTTCGTCGATGTACCCCACATCGCCAGAGTGAAACCACCCCATTTCGTCAATCGCATTGGCCGTTGCCTCCGGTCTGTTCCAGTAGCCCTTCATTATATTGGGGCCTTTGATGCATATTTCACCCCGCTCGTTAGGGCCGACCGCCGCATTGTCGTGATCGACAATACGCAGTTCCGTGTGAACCGGAGGCAGTCCGGCTGACCCCAATTTTTCGAGGCACTTTTGAGGACCCAAAAAAGACGCAAACGGGCTCGTTTCTGTTAATCCATAACCCTGGCAAAAGCTAATTCCCCGCTGGCCGTACAGCGAAATTAGCGACTCGGGACAGGGTGCGGCGCCCACGATGAGAATCTCAATTGACGACAAATCCCGCGTTGCAAAGGTTGGATGCTGTGCCATGAACAAAAACATTGCCGGCGCACCAAACATGTGCGTCACACTGTGATCTTCGATTGCGTCTAACACCGCTTCAGGATCGAAGTGCCGGAGTAAGACCAACGGACTCCCCATTTGAAACGCTGAAATGGTCATGACGTTTAAGCCACCAATATGAAACAGTGGCGCTGCGGTCAAAAGAACATCTGACTTGTTCGCTCCAAACGCAAGACTGGCGTTAACGTTGTTCCAGACAATATTCCCATGGGTCAGCATCGCACCCTTTGGCAAGCCTGTTGTGCCTGACGTATACATAATCAATAGCGTGTCATGAGGCGATGAGGTCGCGATCTCGCTCAGGGGCTCGGCAACACTCAAACCTGACTCGAGACAGGCAAAGCCGTCAAGGGCACCGTGGACCGAATAAAAGTGGCGACACGGCAGCCGTTCGCTGACACTTTTAACGACTGGAACCAAGTCTGGATCGACGATCAATGAGTGGACGCCGGCATCGTCAATAATGAACGCAAGCTCCTCGCCCGTCAGTCTAAAATTCAGCGGCACGAAAATCGCACCCAGACTCACAGTCGCGAACATCGTCTCGATGAAGCTTGGCTGATTAAATCCTAAAAAGCCCACGCGATCACCGACACAAACACCGGCACCACGCAGCAGTCCAGCCAAAGAACGGACGCGTTGCGCAAATTCTCCATAAGTACGCCGCGTACCCTCGAAAATAATGGCTGTATCACTCGGATTGAGTTCAGCTTGTTTGATGACTTGAGCTGCGACATTAAAGTTTGGTTCAGGGCGGTGCATGCTGGGGTGCCTCTTAAATAAAAACTATTGAAAGGACTCGGCTTAAAAACCGCGTCGGCTATCCGCTGACAAGCCTGTCAATGACTAAGCAATACTCGCATCGCCCCAAGTATTAAAGCCAGCAATCGACGGTGTTCCTGGAAGGTACATTTGCTCAACAGCATCGACAGTAAATCCGGCCTCACGGAGGAGTTCTCGCGTATCGCGCGTAATGTTGCATCCGCCAAACACGCGCTTCCAGACCGGATTTATCCTACGCTGCCACTTCGCGACAGACTCATCAGGCGCGATACCGTGCTCGCAGAAATACAACTTACCACTGGGCTTGAGGGTCCTACGCGCCTCTGCTAACGCCGCCTGCGGGTTGGGCACGGTGCACAAGGTAAACGTGATGAGTACCGAGTCCACCGAGTTATTCTCAAGGGGAATATCTTCTGCCGAGGCCTGAATGAACTCGACATCGACACGGGCAGCACTCGCTCGCTGTGACGCTAAGTCCCAGGACGTGCTGCAAGGATCAATACCAATAACTTTGTCGACCTGCTCGGGCATGTAGTGCGGTAGGTTGTGCCCGGCGCCAATACCAAACTCCAGAACGGTTCCTGTTGCGCGCGGCACCACCTTTTGTCGTTGCCGAATGACCGGTTTAGTGCCGCATGCACAGGTCACCAGCCTCGGCACGACTAAATCGTTGTAAATCCCCATATCAACTCCTCTTATTTTTCATTATTGGCATTTAGCTCGACTGAGATTTAGCTGACGTAAGCCTCAGCATCAATGATCCGCATTTCGGTCTCAATCCACGCTTCCACTCGAGCCATGAAGTCGACGGCGCTTTCATCCTTCATTGCATGCAGCGCAGGGCCCACCGAGACATCCACCGTACCGGGTATAAAGGTCCAAGACGCGCGAGGCCAACACCGCCCTGTCGCAGCCGCAACAGGCACAATTACAGCGCCCGTCTCCAAGGCCAGTCGCGCCGCCCCTGACTTGTAAAGAAGCTGCTCTCCACGGGGTGCACGCGTCGCCTCTGGAAACATAACAATCCACTTACCCTGATCCATCAGCCGCGCACCAATGCGAGCCACTCGCTGCCAGGCATCGCCTTTCGCACTGCGATCGATCGGCACCATGTGGAGTCGCCCAATTGCCCAACCAAAAAATGGTACGAGGTTAAGCTCTTTTTTGTACACGTATGCGATCGGGTTAGTCATGATGCTTGGGAAAAAAAACGTCTCAAAGGTGGATTGGTGCTTGCTACAAATAATCACACGATGACCGGCGGCGGCGTCTAACAGGTTTTGATAGCCGGCAAGACGACAATTTACTCCGCCCACCCATCGAATGGTGGCTATCGAAAATTGCAGCCAAGGTCTTCCAATCCAGAAGTAAGTCACCCTGTAGGGCGCCACGAATGAGGCAATCACCAAGATGGATGCAACGGGTATTACCGTCACTGCTAATATTAGAAAAATCAGAGCTGATCGCACCCACTGCATACTGTCCCCAGTCATTGTCTGCGCTTGCGCATGGATAGTATCAACTGCGCACGCACGAGCAAGCACAAACAAAATGAGCATAGTTTTCTTTTATTCGCCGCAGTGGGGCTTATACTGGCCAGTGAGGTGAATTAATTTGAAAAAGCCCCCATCCAAACAAGAGATGCGTCGCCATCTCGAAAGGCAAACGCGGTCATATCTAAAGGATGGCGGTGAAATACGCGCGGTTCCTCAAGGGGTCAGTGCGGTAGACGAGGCCGTATCAGCCATACACACGCCAATTTTTACAGGTAAGCCTCAGCAACGAACCCCAGTCAACGACGTCATTGACACGTTAAACCGGCGTCGAGAAGCACAACTCAAGCGCGCGCCAAAACCGGGTCGACGCCCCAAAGCAGCGCCCAAAAAAGAAATTGTCTACGACGATTTTGGCGAACCCATCCGGGTCGTTTACCGGGACGAGTGAATCTGTCTGTGAACTAAGCGTCTTACCCTGTCGTAAGGAGCTAGGCCTCCACAGGAATATCCCATGTTACGAATTACTAAGACCATTTGTGTCGATCGAAATGTTAACGACTGCTTTTCCTACCTTGCCGATCTTCGCAAGCTGATCGAGTGGGACGAAAACGTTGTCTCTGTCAGTAAGCGAACTCAAGGGGCCGTGGCCAAAGGTTCCCGCTTTACTGTTGGCGTTAATTTAGGCGGCGTTCGGATCCCCTTCACCTACGTGATTACAGAGTTTCGCCCAAACGATCGTCTTGTTATGACCGGTAGAAGTCTACTGTTTAATGTCAATGACAGTATTGCGTTTACAGAATCAGAGCATGGTGTTGAGATTTCTTACTGTATCGACTTCTACTTCAAATTCGGCCTGAGTAAATTTTTTATCCGTCGTCGCGATGTGATTGAGCAACAGTGCCAGTCTGCGATGGACCACCTCAAGGGTGCCTTAGAACAAGCGCCTTGCGAGGCAACGTTAAGCCCGGAAAGTGCGCGTGCTGATAAACAGTCTTTAAGCACACTGAAAACATTTACCCGACTCGGGTACTCATCAAGTCAAAAAGCCTGGCAACCCGTTACTGAGCGCATGGAGGGTCTCCACGTCGTGCTCACCGGTGCAAATTCGGGCATTGGACTGGCGGCTGCTATTGACCTGGCGATGGCAGGTGCGGATCTGACACTTGTCGTACGGAGCCAAGAGAAGGCTGAAGCGACGTTACGCGTACTCAGTGACGAGACGGGTCGCTCAGACTTCAACGTGGAGTTGGCGGACCTGAGCCTGCTCAAAGCGACCGACTCCTTGGCGAGACGACTCCTTGAACACGGCCGCCCCATCGATGTATTGATCAACAACGCCGGCGCCTTGTTCAACGAACACTCATTGACTGAAGAGGGGCTGGAAAGAAGCTATGCACTGCTTTTGTTGTCGCCGTGGCGCCTGACCGAGGCGTTGATGCCCTTACTTGCGGATCACAAGAAGTCGTCGCGGGTCATCAATGTTGTGTCAGGCGGGATGTACGCCGAGCGACTCAATGTAAAGAGACTGAACGTATCAAGTGACGGGTATCGCGGCGCGCGCGCTTACGCGCAATGCAAGAGAGCACTCAACACCCTGACCGAAATCTGGGCCACACGTTGGGCAGAACACAATATTGTAGTGAACGCCATGCACCCCGGATGGTCAGACACACCCGGTGTGCAAACAGCGCTGCCCCTGTTCCGAAAAATAACACGCCTGGTACTGAGGTCTCACAAAGAGGGGGCAGACACGGTCGTCTGGATGGCTCAGTCCGATCAAGCCGGCTTATCGTCAGGGAAGCTGTTTTTAGATCGACAACCTCGCTCGCCTTACTTGCTCGGCAACAACGTTGAAGCACCCGAGCAACGGACAGCCTTGGAGGCTCAGTTGAGCGAAGACCACCTCAAGGTGGCAAACCGCTCGCCTAACGCTTGAGCGTTGAACCGGCAGAACGTATGTTGGGGGCGAGTAACAGCTGAGGCCTCAACGCCATGGATAACCGTGCAATAAGATCGTTCACACCCCAAATCTCCGATGCGTGTATTGCAGATTTGCGCATGCGTTTAAAAACCACCCGCTTCCCCGATGCTGAAACGGTTGAAGACTGGCGTCAGGGAATGCCGCTGTCCTACCAACAAGAACTGATTGACTACTGGCGAGGCGACTATGACTTCGGTCGAGTCGCTAATCGGCTCAGTGAATTCGATAACTTCCTCACAGAAATCGAGGGTATCGACATTCACTTCATCCACAAACGTAGCCGCCATAGCGGCGCGACCCCACTGCTGATTACCCATGGATGGCCCGGATCCTTACTGGAATACCTTGATGTTATCGACGCGCTAACGAACCCTACTGAATTTGGAGGTACCGTCGACGATGCCTTTCATGTGGTGCTGCCCGCCCTGCCGGGCTTCGGCTTCTCGGACAAACCAGATCGACCGGGGACTGACGTTGGCGTCATTGCCAACATGTGGGAACAACTCATGCAGCGTCTCAACTACACGACGTTTTATGCACACGGCGGTGACTGGGGCTCTATCGTTACCCAAGCTGTCCTACTCCAAGAAACGACAGGGTGCCGGTCGGGTCACTGCACTCTTCCGGTCGTCATGCCCGACGAGACAACACTTGAGACCCTGCAAGCCGAAGAGATCGATGCCCTCGAATCCTTCCAGTTTTACACCGAATGGGACTCGGGGTACTCCAAGATACAAAGCACGCGACCTCAGACACTCGGTTACGCGCTTGCTGACTCACCTTCGGGCCAGCTGGCCTGGATTGTCGAAAAGTTTGCGTTCTGGATGGACTGCGAGAGCAACGGAGTGCGACACCCTGAAAACGTGTTGTCAAAAGACACGATGTTAGACAACGTCACGTTGTACTGGGCGACCAATTCAGCCGCGTCCTCCGCGCGGCTCTATTGGGAGAGTTTCAATACACCCAACTTGAGTCCAATAGAACGAAAAATAGGTCTTAGTGTCTTTCCTAAGGAAATTATGCGGACCAGTGAGCGGTGGGCACGAGCTCGTTTTAAGAATCTCGTGCACTTTGAAAACCGATTTGAAAAAGGCGGCCACTTTGCCGCGCTTGAAATGCCTCAGACACTTATTAAT
This sequence comes from uncultured Alteromonadaceae bacterium, assembly GCA_964454155.1. GTDB lineage: Bacteria > Pseudomonadota > Gammaproteobacteria > Pseudomonadales > Halieaceae > Luminiphilus. The sequence goes on from CAYVQI010000026.1 coordinate 5,972, forward strand.
GAGCTGCGCATTTGGCGATCAAAAAGCCAGGCTTAAGTGCTAATTACGTTGGAAATGTGTGACCCCTTCGATGAGGGTTGTATCGACCTTGAGCTGACGCATGTCGGGCGCGGTGAGGGGGCTGGCCGACAGAATCACTAAGTCTGCGAGTTTACCGGACTCTATCGAGCCGATTTGGTCGTCTAAAAACACCTGCCAAGCGGCGTCAATCGTCACTGCTCGTAACGCGGACATACGATCAATACGCTGATCCGGCCCTAGCACCACACCCGTTTTTGTTTTACGTTCGACGGGGCTCCAAACAGCCTGAAGCGGTCGCATTGGCGTCACGGGAGTATCCATATGCGAGGAAAAACGAACACCCGCATTGAGGGCCCATTTAGCCGGGCTCATGTTAGCGGCTCTCTCTGGCCCCATGAAAATACCCGCGTGCCGGTCGCCCCAGAAGAAGGTGTGCGCCGAGAAAAAACTGGGGCTCACACCCAATGCAGCCATGCGGTCTATTTGATCTTTTCGCGCCATCTGCGAATGAATAATCACAGGGCGCGCCTCGATCCAAGGGTGCAGGCGCGATGCCGCTTCAATCGCATCAAGTGCGTCCTCAATCGACGCGTCACCGTTCCCATGAATTGCCACTTGAATACGCCGTTCATAAAGCCCCTGCACCTGTTCAAATAGATCCTCGCGAGATACTGACGGGTAGCCGCGATAGGTCGCGTCGCCTTTATAGGGACGATGGTAAGGTTCGCTCAAGTAGCCCGTGTAGCCTTGTATACTGCCATCGGCCACGATTTTTACGCGAGGGACGCTGACACGACCCGCCGCCAAGTCCGCCAGTTCCATTTCGCCAGAAAAAAGCGCCTCACCGACCTCATGAAAAAACGGGAACAAAGCTACTCTCAAGGGCATTTGGTTATAAACTGACATTGGACCCAACAGTCCCGCAATCGCGGTTGGCATTCCCCCGGCAGACGCCGTTGTAACACCAAATTGCAAATATTCTTTGGTTGCAACCTGTGTCATGTTCCACGCGTCTGAAACAGACAAATCCAGTGTTTGATCGCGCGCCTGATGGGTCGCTGTTTCTTCAAGGATACCGTTAGGCCTGCGTTGGTCGGGAGAATCCAGATCTCGTACAATATAGCCGCCCTCGGGGTCTGGCGTAGTCTCATCAATACCAAGCGCGTCGAGCGCCGCCGAGTTAACCACCATCAAGTGACCGGAAACGTGAACGATGCCAATGGGGCGTGTTGCCGATACTTGATCGAGGTCAAACCGTGTCGGATGTCGTCTTTCGGCGAGTAAGGTGTCGTCATAACCACTGCCAATCAGCCATCCATCGCCTCGCTCGAGGCCAAAAGCGCGCAATTTCTCAAGTAGTTGCTCAATTGACTCCGTATCGCCAATCGGTGGGCTGTTTAGATCGACCGAGAAGGCCGTCTGCCCTGAACCGGGGAAGTGTCCGTGCGCATCCACAAACCCTGGCATCAAAGTCCGACCGTCCAGCTCTGTCACCTGGGTAAGATCAGTAATGAGCGCTCGAATCTCAGCACTGCTTCCGACCTGATCAATGACTCCGTCGCGCACACTGACAGCCTCAGCAATACGATTGGTAGAATCCATAGTGAGCACTTCACCATTAACAAACACTTGGTGCGGCGGGGGAACAGGCGGCTTGACCACAGAAAAAACAGTCAGTCCTGCAACCAGCAGAACACCAAAAAGCGCGGTCAAAAATCGTTTTAATGTCATAAAAACGCGGGTCCTTGTTCGACGTGGCAGACTCAGTAATGTGGCGGGGGCGGATCACTTTCAGTATCACCCAAGCCCTCAAGCAGCGTCGCTTGCTCTTTGAGCCGGAGACGTAACTCACCCACAGCAGCCTCCATAGACTCCAGTCGTTTGTGTTGCGTCAGTAACGCGCTCTCGAGCTCATCGTTAGCAACCTCCAAAAATGCTATTTTTGTCTCGAGTTCGGCTGTTTCTGATGTCACGCTCGTCTCACTCGCTTTTCCATTCGACTTTGGGCCTAAAACACACTAAGTCTTACCATACCAACTGTTAGACTACTTGAGCTAGGCATTAATGGACGACGCGATCGAATGAATTCAAAACAAAAAACAAGATCGGTTTACAGCACCGATCAAGGGCGCCTTTGTCCGCAGTGTCTTCGGGGCGTGGCCACTTGCGTTTGCGGGGCAGATAGACCGACGCACCCGGGAGATGGCGTCGTTCGAATCAAGCGTGAAACCAAAGGTCGCGGCGGAAAAGCGGTCACTGTAATCGAGGGACTGACTGTTGCACCCAAAGAGCTTAAAAGTATTGCCAAAGGACTCAAGCAGAAGTGTGGCGTCGGCGGTGCTGTCAAAGACCACAGCATAGAAATCCAAGGCGACCAGCGCAGTGTCTGTAAAAGCGCGCTGGAAGGCCTTGGTTATACCTGCAAACTGGCAGGGGGATGAATCAGAAGGTAATGAGCGTCTTCTGACCCGTTCGGCGAACGCCGTAGCGCGAACCGATTTGAGGTGTCATCGACTCAGCCAAACTGACCCGATCAGAATAATGGCTAGCAAAGGTCGTTGTAAGCTCAGCAACAACTTTGGCCTGCATTTGCCGAACAACTTCGCCGCCCGCTTTCATCATAAACGGCGTCAATAACCAGCCACCGATACCCCAAGAAAATCCGTAGCCTCTATTTAACGTTGTCGGCGCGAGGTCCAGTGCGCCGTATATGTAAAGCTGCTTGTATTCGTTCGACCCATAGCGAGACCACTCGGTCATACGCTCAACCGCACCGGCCTCCATCGCCATAAGAATAGCGTTGCCCAGCTTTCCACCGCCGATGGCATCAAAAGCAATAGTGGCTCCTGTTGCATTAACTGCGGCCGCCAACTGGTCTGCAAAATCGTCATCAGAACTGTTCACGACGTGCTCTGCCCCCTGCCCTTTCAACAGAGCAACTTGCTCCTCATTTCGAACGACATTCACCAGTGGTACCCCGTCGTTCAAGCAAATACGATTGAGCATTTGCCCTAGGTTAGACGCCGCCGCCGTGTGAACGATTGCCTTGTGTCCTTCCATCTTCATCGTTTCAACGAATCCAAGTGCTGTCATAGGATTTACAAAACAAGAGGCACCCTCTTCTGGTGTCGTGTCGTCCGCCAATGGAATGCACTGAAAGACGGAAATGGTGCGATAGTTTGAATACATCTCACCACCAAACAGGGCCACACGCTTTCCCAGCAACGCTTGAGCTTCGGGACTTGCTCCCGCCTCAACGACCGTGCCGCACGCTTCATTACCCACGGGCAACCATTCATTGATTCGTGTCGCCATGGCGCGCATTACGGGGGGCGGCACATCCAAAATAATCGACGGATGACCGTTGCGCTCGGAGGCCCGAATTGAATCGATATCAGCCGCACCAAACATCAGTCCGAGATCCGACGGGTTTATCGGTGAGGCCTCGATTTTCACCATCACCTCCTTGGCTGAAGGCGCGGGCACATCGATGTCAAATAACGCACACTCAATGGTGCCCTCATCGTGAACACAAGACTGCATTTGGAGACTTTTCATACGATTTTCCTAGTTGGGTGATTAAATGTGGTTAATAGCGATGGTCACGCTCAGTATCAGTGAGCATTTGTGCCTCTTTCTGAGCAGAAAGTCGGTAGATCACGTTATACGCCAGTACGGCTCGAACATACTCGCGTGTTTCTTTAAACGGTATGGTATCGACCCATCGGGGAAGACTCATTGTCCCTTGCGTCCAGCGCCTAACGCGATTGGGGCCTGCGTTGTACGCAGCAAGCGCAAGAACGCGGTTCCCGTCATACCGTGCTATTAAATCCGCGTAATACAGGGCACCGACAGCCGTATTGTAGCCAGGACGCATTAACCGAGAGCGACTGTAGCGGTAGTTGTGCTTGCGCGCAGTGAGTCGAGCCGTGCTGGGCAGCAGCTGCATGAGCCCCCTCGCACCCACCTCGGACACAGCATTTGATGCTAAGGCACTCTCGCGCCTTGCAACGGCCAATAACTGCTCAAATTCGAGCCCCGACTCGTCCGATGCCTTCTCAAATTCTGTCTTGTAGATCACCGGGAACCTCAAATCCACTCGGTGCCAGGCTTGTGCAGCAGCCGCGGCTTCTATCGCCATCGTATGCCAGCCTTGCGCGCCTGCTAATTCGGCAAGAATCAGTGCCGCGCCAGGATCATCCAATGCAGATCTAAACTCGGTATTTGCTTCCCAGTCTCGACCCAACGCCTTGAGCTCTTGAACGCGCTCGGCGACCCCTCGGTCCACCTGCGACCCCGAAATGGGTGTGTGAGTCTGGCCTCCGAGCGTGAGCGATACGCCTAAAATGTCGGCCGCAAGGTAGGCGTGAAATCCACGCCCCTTGGATAAGTTTTTCAAAATTGATTCAGACTGCTCGGCTTCACCGGGTGCAGCCGCAATCACACGCCAATACTGCCACTCGTCGCTCAATCGCTTGTCGGGTGAGAGCCACTCGTAGGCGTGACGGAACGATACCCAGTCGGCTGTTCTTAGGGTTGACCGCAAGTAGATCTCGGTCAGCTCGTCGTTCTTCAGCTCCTCGAGTCGATCGGTAATCCAGGACTGCGGCGCTGCACTCTGGGCAAAGAGACTGTGTCGCGTGATCAAACTGTGCATTTGAGTCGTCTGTTCAGCCGTGAATTCGAAGCGACTTGCTAAGGCCTCCTTGGCTGCCAGCGCTCGCCCGGGATTGATGCGCGCCAAACGCGTTACGCCCATTACGGCAATATCGCGTTGCCGCAGGGTTGACCCACGTGTTTTCTGAGTCACGCGATCCGGTCGCGTATAAATCTCGCCCAGATCCTGCAGACTTACCAAAAGTGTCGCTGACGCAAATTTTCTCAGGTAGCGCAGTAACGTCGTATTACGGGCGTCTGCAGCACGCAGTGCACGTTGCCAAACCACGTCATCTGACGGACCCGAATGTCGATACCACGCCTTAAACACCGGATCACAGGCTTTTATTTGAGACTTGCCCACGGACCAAAGTCCCGTCAGTAAGGTCGTCGCCTCCTCAATCTGTTGGGTCATCAGTAGCGCGTGCGCCCTGTGACAGCGCAGCTCAGTGGACAAGCCCACATGTTGAGTCACGTCAACCACCGTTTTCCAGTGCCGGTCTTTAACTTTGTGGCGAACAAAACTTCGTAAGGTTCTCAGGGCAACGGGAGAGTCGACCGCTCGCCCCAAAAACGCTTTAATAACGTCGGGTTTGGTGTGGTGTAAATCGCCTTCGATCACTAAGGCATCAAGATAAAGCGCCAGGGGGTAGTCAATAAGTTCGGCCCGCAGCTGCTTATAACGCGGGCCCGCTCCCGAGCGTAACTCAGTGACGGCTTGTTCAAACTTGAGTCGATCAGCTGCACGGTCAATATCAACCTCGGCATACGCCAAAGAACACGACAAAGCACCGAGAGACAGCAGACAAGACGCGCGGACTGTGCGAGAGTTTCGAGAGATACAACTGAACATCCTTGCGAGCATGAGGCCACCGGCCTTAATTTTCAATCGAAACCAAGAAAGCTTACCAACTAGAGGTAGAACGCGCTTCACATGACAACCACTGACGTCCGACTCACACAATTTAGCCCCGCTGCGGGCTGTGGCTGCAAACTTTCACCGGAAACGCTCAAACGAATCTTAAGACCGGTCGAAGTGGGTGCATCACCCGATCATTCCGCACAACTTTTGGTAGGAAACAGTAGTCGAGACGACGCCGCCGCCGTTGATATTGGCGGCGGGCGGGCACTGTTGAGCACCACTGACTTTTTTACTCCGATCGTTGATGATCCGTTTGAGTTTGGTCAGATTGCTGCCACTAATGCGATAAGCGATATTTATGCCATGGGTGGCACCCCCACGGTAGCCATTGCAATACTGGGCTGGCCCGTTGATACGCTCGCGCCGGAGATCGCAAGCCTCGTCTTGTCCGGTGCGCGAGCAACCTGTGCAGAAGCAGGTATTGCGCTGGCCGGAGGACACAGCATCGATATTTCAGAACCCATTTTTGGACTTGCAGTGTCTGGGCTGGTCGACATAAAAAATCTCAAACGAAATGATACGGCTCAGTCGGGCGATCAATTATTTTTAACAAAACCGCTAGGGGTCGGCATCGTCAGTACCGCAGTCAAGCGTAATAAAGCGCGGTCGGATGATCTCGAAAGAGCCAGCCAAACCATGTGTACGCTTAACAAAATCGGCCCTGTACTTGCAAAAATAAGTGGGGTAACGGCACTGACCGATGTGACGGGATTTGGCCTCGCAGGCCATCTCGCAGAAATAATGAGCGCCAGTGAGCTCGATGCAGAGCTGAGTTACGCGCGTATCCCAAGGCTTCCCAATCTAGAGGGCTACATTGATCAGGACTGCGTCCCCGGGGGAACACGTCGGAACTACGCGTCGGTAAAGCAACACTTACCCAAACTTGATGATCATCAGAAAGCGATTTTATGTGACCCCCAAACCAGCGGTGGGCTCCTCGTATCCGTTCGACCAGAGTCGGTCGACGCAGTGACCACGGTATTACGTAAAATGGGGCTCCCTTGCGAGCCGATTGGACATCTCTGCGCTCAGTCAGGCCTCGATTCCGTATTAACGTTGCATGAATAATCACACGAACGTCCGGGTTACCCAGGCGCAGTTCGCGTCGCTCTTGATCAGTGGCCGCCAACTGATCGACATGAGGGCGCCCATTGAATTTTCACGTGGCAGCTTCCCTGCGGCGATCAATCTTCCTTTGATGACCGACGATGAGCGTGCGCGCGTTGGAACGTGTTATGCGGAGCATGGCGAGGACGCCGCTATCGCTCTGGGCCATGAACTTGTCTCCGGTAAGTCCAAGGAAGTGCGCATCGCGCTATGGGTTGCTGCCACGATACGAGATCCGGATTCCGTGCTCTATTGCTTGCGTGGAGGGCTTCGATCGCAAACCGCCCAGTCTTGGCTTGCAGAGGCCGGTATTGAGGTACCCATCATTGACGGCGGGTACAAAGCACTCCGACGCTTCATGATCGACACATTCGACACGCAGCTTAAAAACACGCAAGCCCTCGTTTTAGGGGGCAAAACCGGATCCGCTAAAACATCGCTTTTAGTCACCTCAGACGACGGATCTCGGCTGCCTTGCATCGATCTAGAGGGGCTGGCTCGTCACAGGGGCAGTGCGTTCGGACGGCGAATAGTGCCTCAGCCTACGCAAATCGACTTTGAAAACCAGATCTCTCTTGCACTCTTAAGACTCCACCATAACGAGCAAAAAACCATCGCTCTGGAGGACGAAAGCCGTCTGATCGGTCGTTGTGCACTGCCTTTAAACCTACAAGCCAAAATGCGAGAGTCACCGCTTGTTGTTGTTGAGGCGACACTTCTGGAGCGTGTGCACCACTCGTGGGAAAATTATATTCTGAGTAATTATGAGGACCACCTCGTAGAGGCAGGTTCAAAAGAGTTGGCATTCATTGCCTTTTCCGAGTCGCTTCGAGTCAGTCTGAGCAACATCAGAAAACGTCTGGGTAATCCGCGCTTCGAACAATTGTCCAAGGTCCTAGAACAGGCCTTAGCGGCGCACAACTCCGGCGATCCTGAGACACACAAGGAATGGATCGAAATACTGCTAAGAGACTACTACGACCCCATGTACGACTATCAGCTGAAATCTAAGCAGCGTGAAATCATTTATCGAGGAGATTTCAAGGACGTGCGCGAATTCCTCGTGGATCGAACCCTTAGGCACGCGTAAAGACTGACAGAATTTCCATGTGAGGCGTTTGAGGAAACATGTCTAACCCACGCGCTTCTTGGAGTGACAAACCGCACTCTGACAAAAACCCACAATCACGCTCCCAGGTGGCCAGATCACAGGCGATGTAAACGACCCAGCGGGCATTGGAGAACAGCGTCGTGAACGCCGCTCGCTCCTTTAATCCTTCGCGTGGAGGATCCAACACCACACCCACGTGACCATTAACATCAGGCACTAAAGTACGTATGTCGGACTCAGAAAAAAGATTCGCGCGAACCCCGATGACCCCCCTAAGACCCTGCGCCGCCAATTTGGCAATAGAGACATCGTCGCCCTCTACGGCGACAATGTGGGCCGCGGAAGTCTCAGTAAGAACTTTAGTAAAATTACCTGAACCACAGAATAATTCGACGATGGAATCGACTTCATCTAACTCGAAAATACAATTCTTTAACCAATTGATAATAAACGAATTTTGATCCGAATTTCCCTGCCGGAAAGGTTGCCGCTGATCGATCAGAGCTCGCTCACGCTCGTCATCAATATCGATCGTTGTCCACTGACGTTTCTTGTTTGGCGTCCATGCCGAATTCGGTAGTGCTGTCCGCAAGGCACGAAGCTTTCGATTGTTGATGGGCGTTAGGATGGGGCACTCGTCGATATCAGCAATATCATGAGTCCCCCAAGCTACATATCCTAGAACCCTGCCGTCTGATTTAAATTGAGCTCGATTTCGATACTCAAAGGGGCTTGGGGCAATTGCAAAATCGCGATTCGCTTCAGCATGGCCAAGCCGCAGCAAGCTGCGCTCAAGACGACGCTGCTTTTGTTCAACTTGAGCGTCGTAATCCACAAACATCCATGGACAACCACCACAGACGCCGGACTTGTGTGACGCGCATCGTGGCAGTATCCGGCTTGGTGAAGCCTCTAAAATCTCGTCTACGCGAACGCTGACCTCACGGCCAGTGCGTTTCCTCGTGAGCTGCAGCTCTTCACCTGGCCACACACCTGCGACGAACAAAACCTGACCATCCGGTGCCTCAACCACGCCTTTACCATCACTGTTGACATCGCGCACGATGGCACTGAAGCGATCCGTCACCGATGGAACTGAGCGACCTGCAGTTTTTGAGCGTCGCGAGAATTTTCCTGAGTTAAAACTTACGTTGCGCTTGGACACGTCATGGCTCGACTACGGCAGTGACACCGACTCATTGATTGATGAACCTAGATCTCCACCCAGGTCTTGCTCGTCGCACGGTGATATTACGATATGGCGCCGCTGGCAGGGATCGAACCTGCGGCCTTTCGCTTAGGAGGCAAACGCTCTTCCAACTGAGCTACAACGGCATACGTGTAAGTCTAGGTCAGACAGCAATAAAACACTATTCGTCTGTGTCGGTTATTGAGTTAATGCCGAATAATTAGGCTGATCGATCTGCAGCTGTCCGGCCACCGTGTTGCGCAGGTGATTGGTTAAGGCCTCATCGGACGCGTAAGTACCCGATCGTAGAGTTTGTACCAAATGCCACCGGAGCGCGTCTAAGTCCCCTTCCCCAAATAACCCCTTTAACCGGTGGTGCTCCGTCGAAGTCAGACAAGGCCCGAGCGTCAGCTCGCGCTCCGCAATAGCCAATGCATTGATAGCCACACGAGTTAAAAACTTATCGGCACCCTGAAATACAGGAACAACATCCTGCAACAGATGGCCTTTGACGGCGCCAATTAACTCCTGCGTTTGGGGCAGGTTCCCTTCACCCCCACGTTGTTCTAGCGGGTCAAAAGCCCCTGGTATCAACAAATGCACACAGTCCATTTGCGCCTCGGAGCTCCGCCGACCGATGACCGGCCGCTCAACCGAAGGCGTCTCTCCGGTCCGCCACGTGCTGGCCATTCCAAGTGTCGTTATCGACCACCAGAAAGACCCAAACACCTCCCAAAACAATAATGAGGCGGTGTCGACAGGGATGCCCGAGACAGACTCATAACCCGATACCAAGTCACGGAATACTCCAAAACCACCGACAGGAAGGTCTCGCTGACCGAATCGCCATGAGTTCACGCAAAGCCACCCAAGATCACGCATCGGATCACCCATGTGGCACAACTCCCAATCTAAAACCGCACGAATACCGGCCTTGGATACCATCAGATTACCGTTGCGGAAGTCTCCATGAACTAAGCAAGGCGAGACGGTTGTCGGTAGATGGCTCAACAACCATTGCGCGGTAAAGTCGATCATGGGCTGAGGAGTGTTGAGTGCAATATAGGCGGCCCATGTCTCACGCACCAACACTTCAGGCGATACGCAGTGGAGCACCCGTTTTAAGGAATCAGGAACAGGTATCGCATGAATCTTGGCCAATGTCTGTCCACACTCGTACGCTAGTTTGGGTCTCACATCGGCCAGCTCAGGCAATTTTACAATCCGGTGCCCCAAGGTTTCTCCCGCGAGCCACTCCATGAGGTAGCCCTCTCCCAGATCGTGCGTTGGCTCGAGTTCACAAATAACATTGGGTACGGGAACGCCGGCTGATTCGGCAAGTCGCAAAAGCGCCACCTCTTCACGCGTGCTCAACTGACCATGGGAGCCAGCCACAAGTCCTGGCTGCGCACGTCGCAAGGCATAGTCGCGCTGCGCGCCGTCGCGCGAGCGCGTACCCACTCGAAAGGTCTGCTGAGACGCACCTGCGGTCAGCTGATCCACACCTAAAAGACTAGACCCAGGAAGTTGTCGATCAATAAAGTGACTGAGGCACGCTTCAAATTGTGGGTCTACCGCCATTAACTAACGCCCTTCGGTTTTTGCTGGCTCATAAACCCGAACATATAGCCAGCGATACGACGCTTTTGAATCTCATCGGCACCCTCGGTAATGCGATAACGCCGATGATGTCGGTAGATATGCTCAAATGGTTTGTACCTTGAATAACCCAATCCACCGTGCACTTGCATCGCAGTATCCGCCGCCTCACAGCACAATTGATTGGCTTGGTAGTTGCACATAGACACCTTATCTGAAACGGAAAACGCACCATCGCGATCCATGAGCCACGCTGTTTTATGAATAAGCGCTCTCAGCATCTCGCACCGTGACTGCAGATCGACCAACGGAAATTGTATGGCCTGGTTCGTCGCCAGGGCTTTGCCAAACGGTTTTCGATGTTTCGCGTACTCAACCGCCTCGTTCACACAATACTGAGCGGCGCCTAAACTCGACGCGGCCTGTCGAATCCTGTTTTCATTAAAAAAGTGCTGCACCACCTGCAGTCCACGACCCGCACCTGCAAAAATTGCTGCATCGGGCACACGTACGTTTGTGAATCGAACCCGCGCATGATCTGACGGCATGTTAAAAGTCCAGAGATACTCCTCGACTTCAACACCCGGTGAGTCCATAGGCACCAAAAATGCAGTGATACCCAATGCATCACCCGCGCTACCCGAGGTCCGAGCCATCACCATATCGCTGTGCGCTGTGTGAACGCCCGTATTCCATGTTTTGACGCCATTAATAATCCAATCGTCACCATCGCGTGTCGCAACCGTCTCCATATGCGTTGCATCAGACCCGTGATCTGGCTCAGTGATGCCGAAAGCAAAGCCCTGTGTGGCGGTCTTTAATCCGGGTAACCATGCGGCCTGCTGCTCTGGCGTTCCGTACTCGAGCATGAGCAAAAGCCCTATATTGTTGCCCACGACCGAGTGTTCGTTTTGTAAATCGTTGTGCAGACCAAGCCCCTTAGCCGCGAGATGTTCTCTGATAATCGCCATACCAAGGTTGCTGCCGTTCCTGCCTCCGTGTTCCTTTGGAAACGGATAGCTGAAAATTCCCGCTGCGATTGCGCGTTGTTTTGCAACCGACAGCAATGCCTCCCAGTCCCTATTGGGGAGCCCCTGGCGGTCCCAGTCAGTTCGCGCATCTTCACGCCGATGATCAAAGAATCGGATGTTGTCATCGGCGTCTTCCAAGGGTTTTATGTGCTCCTCAATAAACGCATCGACTTCCCCGAGGAAGCGTTGGATGCCTTCTGGAATATCAAAGTTCATAAGACAGCTATCTACCGTTAGTATTTGCCTATCACGTTACGATCGAACGCCCGAGAACTCAATGCTTAGCCAGGATCGGCAAGCCCGGGGGCGTCTTGCCTCAACCATCGAGTCAGTCGCTGCGGTTAAGGGCGTTAATCTGGGTTGACAGCGCACGCCCCTTTGGGCAGAAATAACCTTGTGTACTCACCAATACAAGGACGGTCTATGACCTACGATCTAATTATAAAAGGCGGTACCGTCGTTGATGGTTTAGGTGCCGAACCCTTTATCGGAGATGTCGCCGTTATAGGCCATCATATTGCAGCCGTCGGACACGACCTCGGCGATGCCACATCGGTTGTCGATGCAACCGGTTGCTACGTCGCACCAGGCTTCGTCGACATCCACACTCACTACGATGGACAAGCGACTTGGGATCCGGAGATGGCGCCCTCCTCATGGCACGGGGTCACGACCGTCGTCATGGGAAATTGTGGCGTCGGCTTCGCGCCCGCCGCGCCCGATCGACATGACTGGCTCATTGGTCTCATGGAAGGCGTTGAGGACATCCCGGGCTCTGCCCTCTCTGAGGGTATGAGCTGGAACTGGGAGAGCTTTCCTGAGTACCTGGATGCTCTCGAAGAATTGCCTCGTGCCATCGATGTGGCGACTCAAGTCCCTCATGGTGCCGTTAGAGCTTATGTCATGGGTGACCGTGGTGCGGCTAACGAGACACCTACCGATTCCGACATTGACGCTATGGCCGGCATCGTCGAAGAGGGACTGCGCGCTGGCGCACTGGGATTTTCTACATCGAGGACCATTCTGCACAAGTCTATAGAGGGTGAATTGGTCCCGGGGACAACCGCTGAGCCTCAAGAGCTGATCGGTATTGCTCGTGGTATGGCGAAGGCAGGACACGGCGTCTTCGAGATGTCCAGTGATCTCGTTCCAGAGTGGAATGAGTTTGATTGGATGGGTGACATGAGCAGAGAAACAGGACTCCCAGTCACATTCACCGCGCTCCAATCCCCCATAAAAGCCATGGGCATCGATGATCAGCTCGCCAAAATGCGCAGTCAAAACGCCCGAGGCGCCAATATACTCGCTCAGATTGCGATGCGCGGTACGGGCTTAATTTTGGGGTGGCGAACGTCATTTAACCCCTTTTCCTTTAAGCCCAGCTGGGAAGAGGTCGCCGCGCTTGAGGGCGCCGAGCAACTCGCAAAATTCGCCGATCCTGAGTTTAAGCGGAAGCTTCTGAGCGAAACGTCCGTTTATCCCGAAAGTGATGTTCAGTTTCTGGGCCAACTCATGGCTGAAGGGTTCGAGATGCAGTACGAGCTCACAGATGACTTCAATTACGAGCCCACAAAAGAGCAATCCATTGCACATTTGGCGTCAGCGAATGGCTTTTCAGGGGCTGAATATGCCTACGACTTGATGACCAGTAACAATGGAACAGGCCTGATTTACTTTCCGCTTCTCAACTATGCCGATGGTGATTTGAAGTTCCTTGAGCCTATTCTGCAGTCTGACGACTGCATTAACTCCCTCTCGGACGGTGGTGCGCATTGTGGGACGATTTGTGATGCGGCTTCACCAACCTTCATGTTGCAACATTGGGTACGCGATCGAGACGGGTTTAGGCTGAGTTTGAGTGAGGCTATAAAACGCCAATGCGCTGATACTGCGAGGGTTTATGGACTTCATGATCGCGGCGTCCTGGCGACTGGTTACCTCGCAGACATTAATGTAATCGAGCTCGAGAATATCGCCATGAGTAAGCCTTGGGTTGCCAATGATTTGCCCGCGGGTGGGAAGCGTTTGCTGCAATCCTCCTCAGGATACCGAGCGACCTTTAAGTCCGGTGTGCAAACGTTCGACAATGGACACTATCTTGGGGCAACACCGGGAGTCCTCATACGTGGTCCACAAAGCGCGCCTTGAGTTAGCAATCGGGCAACTAAAAATAAGGCGCGACAATCTCCATCCGCAGGCCGTTGCCGTCTGACGGTCCAGCCTGTGGGAGCACAATACGCTTCTCCGGTGCGCGTTCTGCTGTGAGTAGACACACGAGCGCATCAATAAAGTCGTCCGGCAGCACCTCTTTTCTCGGATAAGTCTTAAGCCCGCGCGCTAATGCGCTATCGACATCTCCCAGCTCGCGCAGCAGCAGTAGACGCGCAGCACGGCCTTCCTCGGTCTTCTTACTCGCCTGAAGTGCAACACCACCATTCAAACACGCGAAGGCCACCTCGGGATGGCATTCATGCCACACACCCTTTCGGTCCGACTGTAAAAGCCAATTCTCCAGCTCTCTTATCTTTGGGAACAAGTAAAAGGATTGCTTGCTCAAGCCTTTACCAGAGAGCGTTCTGGATAAGGCGTTCGCCTCAGCATAGTCGGTACAGCTGACGACCTCCCGCGCGGGCACTCCAAATACGCTCGAAGACCGGTACGGGCGCAACT
>CAYVQI010000027.1:0-1392 GCA_964454155.1 uncultured Alteromonadaceae bacterium
AAAACCGTGGTCATTAAGTTCGGGGGCAACGCCATGACAGACCCCGAACTTCATGAGAGCTTTGCTCGCGATGTTGTATTAATGAAACTTGTCGGCATGAACCCCATCGTCGTTCACGGTGGGGGGCCTCAAATCGGAAAACTATTGGATCGTCTTGGGATTGAGTCTCGATTCGTCGGCGGAATGCGCGTCACTAACGAAGAGACCGTGGACGTTGTTGAAATGGTCCTTGGCGCCTCTGTCAATAAAGAGATTGTCGATAGCATTCACAGAAATGGCGGGCGCGCCGTGGGAATCACTGGAAAAGACGGCGAACTTATCAGAGCAAGAGCGCTCTCTAGTAACCATCGTGTGACGGGCGCTGAAGACATCGGTCTCGTTGGAGAAGTGGAGAGTATTGATACCGATATCTTAACCATGCTCGGTGAAAGCGACTATATTCCTGTCATTGCACCTGTTGCGGGCAGTGTTGATGGAAACACCTACAACATCAACGCGGATCTGGTTGCGGGAAAGCTCGCCGAGGTCTTAAGTGCGGAGAAACTCATACTGCTGACTAATGTAACGGGACTTTTAGATGCAGGCGGTCAAACGTTGACCGGCTTATCGACCCAGCGGGTGGATGAACTGATCGATCAAGCGGTCATTACAGGCGGTATGCTGCCAAAAGTTCAATGCGCCATGGACGCGGTCAAGGCAGGCGTGGCGAGCGCGCACATCATCGACGGCCGAGTTCCCCATGCCACATTGCTCGAAATCTTCAGCGATGAGGGAATCGGCACCTTGATCACGAACCAGAGCATGAGTACCGTGGACCATTAGCCACGATTGTTAATCACCCAACTCGGTGGAACCCATGTCACAAAGACGAAGCGACCGAAAAGATCAAATCTTACAAACGCTCGCGCAAATGCTGGAGGCAAGCCCAGGCAGCAAAATCACCACTGCAAAACTGGCAGCTAATTTGGGTGTGTCAGAGGCGGCACTCTATCGCCATTTTCCGTCAAAAACGCGAATGTTTGAGTCTCTGATCGACTTTGTTGAAGAGACGTTATTTAGTCGGATTACACAAATTCTGAACGAAGAGTCCAATCAACTCGCACGATGCAAAAAAATCCTGACACTGTTTCTTGTTTTCTGTGAGCGCAATCCAGGCATCACACGAATCTTAAGCGGTGATGCGCTCACCGGAGAGCATGAGCGTCTAAGAGGGCGAGTTGCACAGGTCTATGACCGTATCGAAACACAGCTTCGACAGTGCTTAAGGATGGCCGAGGTTGAAGAGGGCTGGCGAACGGCTATTCCGGTGAACACGTCGGCAAACCTACTGCTCGCTCTGGTGGAAGGTCGAATTGCGCAATTCGTTCGATCAGATTTCGGCGTATTGCCAAC
>CAYVQI010000027.1:1492-19572 GCA_964454155.1 uncultured Alteromonadaceae bacterium
CATCTCAGCTTGCCCCGCAAGCCAATCAATAATGTCATGCATCGTAATGACACTTGCGACCTTAAGTCCCATCGACTGTTCCACTTCTTCAACCGCCGATACTTCTCCCGCACCTCGCTCGCATCGATCAAGTCCAATTACAACACCGAACGGCGTTGCACCCTGATCTTTAATCAGTGCAACCGACTGACGAATCGCAGTACCTGCTGTTATGACATCGTCAATAATGAGAATGTTCCCACAAAGTGGGGCGCCCATGAGAATGCCGCCCTCACCGTGCGTTTTTGCTTCTTTACGGTCGAAGGTGATGGCCAAGTTATTGTTGTACTGGGTCTGTAAGGCGATACCCGTTGCCGTCGCCAACGGTATACCTTTGTAAGCGGGGCCAAATAAACCATCAATTTTATCGATAACATCGCCGGCAGCGTCGGCATAACAGGCGCCTAGGGTGGCCATCGCCTCTCCGGAAGAAAAAACTCCAGCGTTGAAAAAATAGGGGCTGACACGGCCCGACTTCAACGTAAACTCGCCAAACTTTAAAGCGCCAAATCGAATCGACAGTTCAATGAATTGGCGTTTAGTGTCCGAGTGTGGCATCAAATTACCCAATTTCCGTCAGCGCTAAAATTGTTTATCACAACATTCACTCATTTCAGAATGAAAGCATCTCGAGTAGTATATCAAGCTTGCGATTTAGGAAACAGAAATGAAGTTGTTGTCACTGGCAGTGGACGGCCTTGAGAGAGCTCACAAAGACGGGCTAGTGACGTGGGCGTTTCAGCAAAATGCGGACGTTATTTGCCTACAAGACACCCAATGCTCTGAATACTCGCTGTCATCAAATGACTTTTTCCCCGAAGGCTATCACGCCTACTTTGGTGATAACTACGACGATCCGAAGATCAACGGCGTGGCAATTTACTGCCGAAAAATGCCTAAAGCCATCATGTTCGGTCTGGGCTTTATGGATTTTGACCACTTGGGAATCTATATTCAAGCCGACTACGAAAACTGCAGCATCGGAAGTATTTTGGTTCCATCGGCTGTCGGTGCACGCGGCGACAAAGCATTAAAAATGCGATTTCTCACCCAGTTGGGCGCACACCTTGAGAAGGTGCGAAATAAAAAACGAGACTTCATTTTATGCGGTGGTTGGGAACTGGCTTGGCAACCCCGAGACGCCGAGGAGGCGGGCAACCGTCTCGACCTCCCAGGCTTTAGCCTTGAGGAACGCGACTGGCTCGCATCGCTGTATCGCGCAGGCTACAGCGACGCGTTTCGAGAGGTCGATGCAGATGGCGACGACTATACCTGGTGGCCAGAGGGTGATGAGCGCCCTGGTCTTAGAACCGATACGCACATCATTTCTGATAGCCTATCGCCCTGTGTGCTCGCCGCGCGTATCGAGAGCGAGGAGGCTTTTTCAAGCCATGCCCCCGTCATCATTGATTACGACATTGAGCTATGAGCCTCTCAGCGCTTCCATCTGCGCTGCATTAAGCGAAACACAAGCGCCTTCAGCCAAGTCAAGCAGCGCATCAAGCTCCGCGCGACTAAAGACTTTATCCTCTGCGGTTCCCTGGACCTCAATCAACCCGCCGCTCGCCAGCATGACAACGTTAACATCACTCTGCGCGGTCGAATCTTCAGGGTAATCAAGATCCAGTATCGGCTGACCCCGCCACATTCCCACAGAAACTGCACACACACGATCAATCAATGGGTCCGTCTTTAGGTCACCCGCGCGCTGAAGCTTGTTGAACGCCGAGACCACCGCCACGCTGGCTCCGGTGATTGCAGTTGTGCGCGTCCCGCCGTCGGCCTGGAGCACGTCACAATCGATTGTCAGCGTCCTCTCTCCCAACGCCTTAAGGTCAACACTTGCCCTTAAGGAGCGACCAATCAACCGCTGAATTTCTACGGTTCGGCCAGACTGCTTTCCCCTGGCCGCCTCTCTGGCCATTCGGGTTCCCGTTGAGCGCGGTAACATTCCATATTCTGCAGTGAGCCATCCCTGACCTTTTCCACGAAGAAACGAAGGCACGCCGTCGGAAATCGATGCAGTGCAGAGCACTTTAGTATTTCCGAAACACGCCAAGACGCTGCCTTCGGCCTGATTGGTATAATCGAGTTGAAAGGAAACGTCCCGCATTTGGTCGAAATCCCGACCGCTGGGTCTTTTCACTGTGCTTGAATCCATGCTTTACCTGCTAATACGTGGGTGTCGCCCGTCAGTCTACTTGTTAGACTACGTACTTTCGACGTTCTTGGAGTGAACATGCCTCAGAGCATGACCGGATTTGCTAACAAAAGTGTGGCCGTGGGTGAATGGAACCTGTCACTGGAGTGCAAGTCCGTCAACAGCCGTTTTCTTGACTTGACCCTCAAACTGCCTGATGCAGTCAAGCGCTCTGAACCCGCGCTACGGCAACTGGTGAGCAAAAATCTCGTCCGCGGGAAGGTGGAGCTGTCTATCCGCTTAGAGCGGAGCGAGGGTGGGCCCGAGGCGACCTTAAACCTGACTAAACTCAGTGATATGAAGGATGCGTTGGCCACCGTTGTGCAGCATCTACCCAACATACGCCCCCCCAGCTCACTCGATGTGTTGATGACACCCGGTATTTGGGTCAGTGCAACCGTCGACTCAGACGAAATCATCGATGCGTGTCTCGAGGCTATGCCAGAGCTTATGACGTCGCTTAGCCAACATCGGCAGATCGAAGGTGGCCGCCTTGAGGCGCTTCTGCGAGAGCGCTGCCAAGGCGTAAAGACAATTGTGCTGAATTACCGAGCGCAATTACCGGCCTTACAGGCGGCACAACAACAAAAACTTCGTGACCGTATCTACGCGATTGACGTGCCTCACGATGAAAAGCGCTTGGAAGAGGAACTGGCGATTTTAGCCAATAAGTCAGATGTTGCCGAAGAGCTCGATCGTCTTGACGCACACATAGCGGCGATTGACGACGCGCTCTGTAGTGGACAGCCCTGCGGGAGGCGCCTCGACTTCGTGATGCAAGAGCTGAATCGAGAAGCGAATACATTGGGGTCAAAAACAACCTCACTGGTAACGACGAACGCCGCGGTAGAGCTTAAAGTGCTCATCGAGCAAATGCGTGAGCAGGTACAAAATCTTGAGTAATCAAAAACATCCATCCGGCAGGCTCTTTGTCATTTCTGCACCGAGTGGCGCAGGCAAGACATCGCTCGTAAAAGCCCTTATTGAGCGTTCGAACAACCTCGCAGTCTCAGTTTCACACACCACTCGCTCGATTCGCCCGGGCGAGGTGGACGGCGTGAATTACCACTTCGTCAGCGAGTCAGCGTTCAACGATTTACGTGACTCGGAAGGTTTCTTTGAGTGGGCGCAAGTCTTTGACAATTACTATGGCACGAGTAAGGAAGGCGTCGAACACCAACTCGCAAAAGGTTTAGACGTTATTTTAGAAATTGACTGGCAAGGTGCGAGACAGGTTAAGTCCTTAGTCGAGTCCGCCGTCTCGATTTTTGTACTGCCGCCCTCAACCGATGCGCTACGCGAACGATTAACCGGTCGAGGCCAAGACGAAGCGTCGGTGATCGAGCGGCGAATGCAGTCAGCACGAGATGAAATAATTCACTATAACGAAGCTGACTTTGTAGTACTCAATGATGTCTTTGATGAGGCTTTGAGCGACCTTGAGTCAATTATTTATAGCCAACAGCCCGCGCAGACGCCACAGTCTGAACGTCTTACATCGGTCATTGCCGATTTGCTTGCACCTTGAACAGGGCCCAGAGTCGACAAACGAGCCGCTCAATCGCTATACTGCGCGCCCGTTACGATTTCAGGACTTTTAAATGGCACGTGTAACCGTTGAAGACTGCCTAGACAATGTTGATAACCGTTTTGAGTTAGTGCTCTTAGCGGCCAAACGCGCGCGTCAACTCAGCACTGGAGGCAAAGACCCACTCGTTGAAGTCGAGTCCGACAAACCAACTGTTGTTGCACTGCGTGAAATCGCTGAAGGCCTGATTACGCCCGACGTCATGGCGCGCGAGCATGAGCTAGAAGCAGAAGAGGAGTTTGCAGCGAGCTTCGAAACTCCAGTGCTCTAAGCTGCAATGTAAGGACCTGTGTCCACACCCTTTCAATCCCTAGGAGCCTCATTCACCGACGTCACACGCCGGCTGGGGCTTCAGATAACCTCCAGACCTCAACTCCTCCCCTCACACGACCAGCGACAATCGTTTACCGGCTTTGAGGATATTTTAAACGCTTACCTTCCGCCTGAGCTCGTTACCGAAATAAAGCGGGCGTTTTTCTATGCCGAGCAGGCGCACTACGGCCAAGCGCGACGGACTGGCGAACCCTATGTCACACACCCTCTCGCGGTAGCCACTGTGCTGGCGCGCATGCACATGGACCACGAGAGCATCATGGCGGCGCTTCTCCACGACGTCATCGAAGACACGGGTGTTACTAAAGAGGACATTCGTACTCAATTTGGCGAGGAAGTCGCAGATCTTGTCGATGGTGTGAGTAAGCTCACCCAGGTCGATTTTGACAGTGCGGAACAAAAGCAAGCTGAAAACTTTCAAAAAATGGCGCTGGCAATGGCGCGGGACATCCGCGTCATTTTGGTTAAGCTCGCTGACCGTCTTCATAATATGAGGACACTGGGCGCACTGAGCCCCGAGGCAAAAAAGCGTATTGCCAATGAGACCCTCGATATTTACGCGCCCATAGCCACTAGGCTGGGGATGAATGAAGTACGCATGGAGTTTGAGGATTTAGGGCTGCGCACACTCTACCCAATGCGCGCGCGGCGATTAGAGGCCGCACGCGAGACGGCAGGGGGACGACGAAAACAACTAATCGAACAAATTTCCGAGCAGCTCGAGCAAGCGCTTGCGGGGGAAGAAATTGAGGCAGAAATCGCGGGGCGCGAAAAACACCTTTACAGCATCTATTCGAAAATGCGGGAGAAGCGAAAGTCGTTCTCAGAGATCATGGATATATTCGCATTTCGTATCGTGTGTGCAGACGTCGACTCGTGCTACCGAACACTGGGCATCGTTCATTCGCTTTACAAACCGGTGCCTGGCGAATTTAAAGACTACATTGCCATACCAAAGGCCAACGGGTATCAGTCGCTCCACACTATATTAAAAGGCATGCACGGCGTGCCCATTGAAATTCAAATTCGCACTCGTGATATGGAAGACATGGCGAATAACGGCATCGCCGCGCATTGGCTGTATAAGAGCCATCAGGACAGTATCAACATTCCTCAGATGCGAGCACGCGAATGGGTTCAAGGCCTTCTTGAGATGCAGCAAACAGCCGGTAACTCTCTTGAATTTATTGAGAGTGTTAAAGTCGACTTATTCCCCGACGAGGTCTATGTGTTCACGCCCAAAGGCGCCATTATGGAGCTGCCAAAAGGCGCCTGTGGGGTCGATTTTGCATACGCAGTCCACACTGACGTCGGAAACCGCTGCGTCGCTTGTCGAATTAATAACCAGTTAGCGCCTCTGTCAGAGTCCTTGGAAAGTGGCGTGACCGTTGAAATTGTCACGTCGCCGGCGGGGCGACCGACACCTTCTTGGTTAAACTTTGCCGTCACTGCCCGCGCACGTTCGCAAATTCGTCACTTCCTCAAACAGCAACACCACGAAGATTCCGTCGATTTGGGTCAAAAGCTGCTGGAAAAAGCACTCACCGCATTGCATCCCGATGATATCGTAAGTGTTGAATCACAGAAATTACTCATTGCCGAGCATTACCCCAAAAGCACATTCGATGAAATCCTGACTGATATCGCGCTTGGCAATCAGCTCCCCCAAGTCGTGGCCGCTAACTTATTAGGCCAAGCCGGTGCATCACTTGAAAACGACACCAGTGCGCTGGAAATCAAGGGAACCGAAGGTTACGTTTTAGTCTACGCCAAGTGCTGTTGCCCACTTCCTGGGGACCCTATCGAGGGATTTTTAAGTCCTGATCGAGGCCTTGTTGTGCACCGAGACACCTGTCGAAATCTGTCAGATCTCAGAGAACAAACCGAGCGCCTCATGCCTCTGCGATGGGATGATCAAATCGAAGGCGCCTATCCCGTGGCGATTCGTATCGAATCGGCAAATAAACGCGGCATGATCGCCACGCTTGCAACCAAACTCAGTGCGATTGGCCTCAATATTGAGCGCATATCGACCCAAGACGAATCGGTTCATTTTTCAAGTATTATTATTGAGCTGCAACTCAATAGCCGCGTCCATCTCGCTCGCGTGATGAAGCGCGTTAGAGTCATGGAAGGTGTTCGCAAAGTTGTGCGCTGCAGCCGACGTTAAACGGGAGTTGATATGAACAATAGAGCCGTCATCAGTACCGCCGCCGCACCCTCCGCTATTGGCCCGTACTCCCAAGCCGTAAAGGTTGGGAATACTGTATGGATCTCTGGACAGATTCCCCTCGATCCGGAAACCATGGAGCTGGTCAGCGGAGGCATCGAAGCTGAAACACGTCAGGTCTTTGCAAATCTTCAAGCGATTGCAAACGCCGCGGGAGGATCGCTTGATAACTCGGTCAAAATTAATATTTCGTTAACCGACCTGGGCAACTTCCAGGTCGTCAACGCGATTATGGCCGAGGAACTGACTGAGCCTTACCCCGCGAGGGCCTGTGTACAAGTCGCCGCGCTACCCAAGGGCGTGCAAATCGAAATCGAAGCAATTTTAGCGCTCTAACGCATTCTCGATTCAACGCTGGGACTGCAGCGCGGCAAGATAACCATCGCGAAAACTAGGATACGTGAGCGTGACGCCCATGCCGCGAAGCTTAATATTACTAATGCGACGATTGTTGCGCGGTCGGTTTTCTCTGACACCTCGTGCCTCACACTTCAGCTGCTTGAAGCACCACGCTTCAAGATCCTTCGTCGTCACGGGCTCATCATCATTAAGGTTTAGTGTTGCCGGTATGGCGCGACCTGAGAGATCGCCCAAAATAACCGCGGCAAGTGCCTCAGCTGCATCGTCTCTGTGAATACGGTTGGTGTAGGCGTCACCAAATTGTGATTCGAATCCATCAAGAATGGGCGTCAACATGGTGGGACGGGCTCCATCGTAGAGCCCGCTGGGGCGAACAATGGTCGCCGCCGCGTGTCGCCGAAAACAGGCCTCGCCGTCCAAGAGAGCGCGAACAAAAGGATCGTTTGCAGCAAGCGGTGAGTCTTCTGTCACCCACGCTCCGTCTTTTTCTGCATAAACCCGTGTGGACGAGACAAAAATAGCCCTCCGGCAATGCCGCAACAGCCCCGATTCTCCAATATTGCGCGCGCTCTGAGCGTAACCCGCGCGATACCCGTCGATATTGCGACCGCTTGGGACAGGGGTAAAAACAACATAATCGGGCTTCATCGCTGCCGCGTCACGCAGTGAGCCGGGCACACCGTAGTCGCCATAGAGGCGATTTGTGAGTGCATCAGGCAGGGCGTCTGGACGCCTAGAAACACCTGTCACATGGACCAGCCCCTGAAGTTTAGGGAGCAAACGTCTCGCTAAATCACCAAATCCGATAACCATTACGTGTGGAGTCTTCACCTGCCTACCTTCATCCCGTTATTATCATAGAGCTATCCTAATGAAGCTCACTGTGCCGACTGACATTCTTCAACTGCCACTGCAGCAATTCAAGGGCGTAGGACCGAAGGTCCTCGAAAAGCTCAATGCTATGGGACTTGGGACAGTGGAAGACATGCTGTTCCATTTTCCACTCCGATACCAAGACAAAACGCGCTTAACGCCTATTGGTGAACTCCGCGACGGTGTCGATGCAGTGGTTCGTGGAACCATTCGAGCGTCAGGCATTGCTCGCGGACGCCGCCCGACGCTCATTGTAAAGGTTGATGATGGCACTGGGTTGGTCACGCTGCGTTTTTTCCACTTTCGCCGTTCGCAAGCGCTACAGCTCAAGATAGGTGACACCATAACCTTGTTTGGACAGCCCCGACTGACGGGTTCTCAGCCGGAGTTTGCTCACCCCGAGTATCAGCTCGGAGATCAAGACACGCAACTCGAGGACGTTCTCACACCCGTCTATCCGGTCACTGAAGGGCTGGGGCAATCAACAATGCGCAATCTGACCCGGCAAGCCTTAAGCTACTTGTTTAAAAACCCACCCGATGATTTGCTGGATGGCCTGACTCAGGGAGGCCCCTCGATTGCAGAGTCTATTCAAGTACTGCACCGCCCCCCCGCCAATGCCGATGTACAAGCGATCTTAGACGGATCCCACCCGGCGCAGAACCGACTCGCGCTAGAAGAGCTCGTCGCACATCAAATTACACTGCTGTCGCGCCGAGCAAGAACCCTCAAGAAGCGCGCCGCCCAGGTCACTGGAACCGGGTCGCTTGCCGAACGCCTTGTATCGGCACTTCCGTTTGCGCTCACTACGGCTCAAACCCGAGTTTGTCAGGAAATATTCGACGACCTCAGAAAGCCGATACCCATGCTCAGATTGCTACAAGGTGATGTCGGTTCTGGCAAAACATTGGTTGCGGCTTTAAGCGCCGCGCACATGGTGGAGTCCGGGCACCAAGTCGCGCTCATGGCACCCACCGAACTTCTCTCAGAGCAGCACTTCCGAGGTTTTGAGCAATGGTTTACACGCCTCTCCATCAAGGTAATGTGGCTCACTGGTCAGGTGAAGGGTAAGGCACGCCGAGAGGCTTTGGCGTCCATTGAGGCAGGCAGTGTGGATATTGTGGTGGGAACACATGCCTTGTTTCAGGAGCATGTGGCGTTTCGTTCATTAGGACTCGTTCTTGTAGATGAACAACATCGTTTTGGCGTGAACCAACGGCTCTCACTGACCCAGCGGGGCCTTAACGATCTTACGCCACATCAACTCACCATGACCGCAACGCCCATACCACGAACACTGTCCATGGTTGCCTATGCGGATCTCGACTGCTCCGTTATTGATGAGTTACCGCCTGGACGAAAACCAATAACCACCGTGTTAATTGATTCGTTAAGGCGCGAGCAGGTGATTAACCGGGTCGGGGCGGCGTGCAGTGAGGGACGGCAGGCGTATTGGGTATGCCCCCTCGTTGAAGAGAGTGATGCGCTCAATGCCAACGCGGCTGAGCTCGCATCAGAACAGTTAACAGAGGCACTACCAAACCTCACCATTGGCCTTTTGCACGGTCGAATGAATTCGGTTGAAAAGGCCCAGACTATGGCTGCGTTTGCGGCCAATACGATTGATATTCTTGTAGCGACTACGGTCATCGAGGTGGGTGTTGATGTGCCGAATGCCAGCATGATAATTATCGATAATGCCGAGCGCTTTGGACTGGCACAACTCCATCAACTTCGAGGTCGTGTGGGGAGAGGCGCGATCGAAAGTCACTGCATACTGCTCTATCACACACCCCTTAGCCAAACCGCTCGCTCACGACTGGGTGTCATGCGCGAATCGCAAGACGGCTTCGTCATTGCCGAGAAAGACCTAAAAATTAGAGGTCCGGGTGAGGTATTGGGCACGCGACAAACCGGCATTTCATCATTTCGCGTTGCTCGGCTTCCCGAACACGAATTCTTATTAGACGAGGCGCAAGCCGTTGCTAACAGACTGGTCCATGGCAATACGGCTAGGGCAGAACGTCTGGAATCGCGTTGGACTCGCGCACGTGAAGCGTTTGCCCACGTATAATCCGATCTGTTACTCACTCATTGAGGTACCCACTTGTCGATCAACGTGATCTCAACCCAAAAAGTCGGCGCACTGTTACAGGTCATGCGCGTCGACAAGCCGATAGGGACATACCTACTACTGGCACCCGCACTCTGGGGTCTTATTATCGCGTCGAACGGCTTGCCCTCCTTATTTCTGTTAACCACCTTTGTGGTGGGCTCCGTGGTCATGCGGTCTGCTGGGTGCACGACAAATGACCTTGCTGACCGTAAACTCGACGGCTTCGTGGAACGAACACGCAATAGACCTTTGGTCACCGGCGAAGTCTCGGTCAGTGAGGCGATGTGTCTACTCGCCGCATTACTGACACTGGCATTCTGGTTGGTGATGCAAACCAATTGGCTCACTGTTCAGCTCTCCATCGTCGGCGCAGTGTTGACCATTATTTATCCATTCATGAAACGCTTCACGCATTTGCCTCAGGTGGTCCTCGGCGCCGCGTTCTCTTGGAGTATTCCCATGGCGTTTGCTGCGACCGCAGCAAACCTCCCGTCTGGGCTATGGTGGCTGTTTGTCGCCAACCTGTTGTGGGTTGTAGTCTACGACACGCAGTATGCGATGGTTGATCGAGAAGACGATCTCCAAGTCGGTATAAAATCAACCGCGATTTTATTTGGCGACTTGGACACACGCGTTATCCTTGTCTTACAAGGGCTGTGCCTATTGTCATTTGTGGCCACAGGGTTGAGCTTTGGTCTTGGACCTATTTATTTTATGTCTATAGCCCTGGTGGGCGCTTTGTTTTTAAGGCATCGAAAGCTCATCAACAACCGGTCTCGTGAAACGTGTTTTCAAGCGTTTAACGAGAGTAAATGGATTGGACTGATCGTTGCGGTGGGGCTGTTGGGACATTACAGCATCTCGACCGTGTAAGCGCTCAACGTCGTCATTAGCGAGAAACCCCTACGTGGAACTCAGAGTGTATCCCAGTGTTAACGAACTGCCCAAAGCAGATTGGGAGAGGTCTTTTGCCTCAGAGTACCCGTTTTTAAAACACGACTTTCTGTCAGGTCTTGAGTCCTCAGGGAGTACTGGTGGAGACTCAGGTTGGCAAAACTGCCACCTCGCGCTTTGGCATGAAGATCAGCCCATTGGAATGGCGCCAGGATTTCTCAAAAGTCACAGTTATGGGGAGTACGTTTTCGATTGGTCGTGGGCCGACGCGTGGCACCGGAGTGGGTTGGAGTACTATCCGAAGCTGATTACGGCGATTCCATTCACACCGGCTACCGGGCCGAGACTGTGGACCGATCCTGCTCGCGAGAACGCGACTGTTGAATTTATAGCCGGTGTGACTCAGTGGTGTGAGTCCGAACAAATATCAAGCTGGCATATTTTATTTCCAGAAGAAACGCTGTCAGCCGTCTTGACCGAGGCCGGTCTCGTGCAACGCATGACCACGCAGTTTCACTGGTTTAACCGCGGTTATTCCGACTTTGACGAATTTTTATCGGAATTCAATAGCCGTAAACGCAAGGCGTTGAAGAAAGAGCGTGCCGCGATCGCCACTCAAAATTTGACCCTTAGTACGAAGACCGGTGCTGAGATCAGCACGACCGATTGGGCCTTTTTCTATTACTGCTACCAAACCACCTACCTCAAGCGAAGTGGCCATGAAGGCTACCTAAGCGGCGAGTTCTTCACCGGTGTGTGCCCAACATTGGGTGAAAACACGGTGATGGTCATTGCTCATGAGGGTGAGGTACCCGTTGCTGCAGCGCTTTATTTTGTCAGCGATGACACCCTCTTTGGCCGCTATTGGGGATGCTTAAAAGAGTTCGAATTTCTGCACTTTGAAGCCTGCTATTACCGAGGCATCGAGTACTGTATTGAAAACGGGTTGTCCCGATTTGATCCCGGCGCTCAAGGAGAGCACAAAATACAACGCGGGTTCGAACCAACACTCACGTACTCTAATCACTGGATTGCCGAACCCCGCCTCAAAGACGCCGTCGCCGACTTTTGTCGCCGTGACTGCGAGCACGTCAAACGCTATCGCGACGAAGCCACCGCACTGCTTCCTTTTAAGCAGCGCGCTTAGTTACTGAGGCGCTTCGTCGCGCAGAAAAACCCACTGCGCATCTTTAGATTGAGCTTCACTGAAGTAATATCCGGACCCTTCAAAGGATTTAAGCGCCTCAGGATCAGTCAGTTGGTTATCGATAATAAACCGCGCCATGACACCACGGGCCTTTTTAGCAAAAAATGAGATCATCTTGTACTGGCCGTTTTTTAAGTCCTTAAACTGCGGCGTTATCACAGTTGCTGCCAGCGCCTTCGGTTTGACGGCCTTGAAATATTCATTTGATGCCAAATTAATCAGGACATTCGTATTTGCGGAGGCGAGGTCGGCGTTAAGCGCTTCTGTGACTTGATTGCCCCAGAACTCGTAAAGGTTCTTTCCACGAGAATTGCCAAACTTCAGTCCCATTTCAAGCCGATAAGGCTGCATGAGATCAAGCGGTCGCAACAATCCGTAAAGTCCAGAGAGAATTCTCAGTCGTGCCTGCGCAAATTCAAAGTCAGGCGCGGCCATAGAATCGGCTTGCAGTCCCGTATAGACGTCGCCTTTAAAGGCCAGCAAGGCTTGTTTGGCATTTTCAGGGGTCGCTGTGGACTCCCAATTCATAAAACGCTCATGATTTAAATGCGCGATGTTCTCACTAACGCCCATTAATGCACGAATATCGTCAGGAGCCAGCGTCCTTGCGTCGTCCACTAACAGTGCGGATTGATCCATAAAACGGGGCACGGTGGCGGTCTCTACAATAGAAGGCGTCTGGTAATCCAATGTTTTTGCGGGTGACAAAACTGTAAGCACGGCGAATCTCTCTGCAATTGCTGTTCACTCGATGATAACCTTCCACGTCGACTTGAGAAATGGGTTAAAACGGTGAACTACTGGGCAACCTTTGCGCAGACTATAGACAATGTGAACCGCTCGGTGGGAAATGCCGTCGCTTACACCAGTCTAGTCATGGCATTGGTGACAACAACAGTCGTGGTTTTGCGCTATGGTTTTGGACAAGGCGCAATCGCTGCACAGGAGTCCGTCCTGTATTTGCACGGAACCTTATTTATGTTGGGTGCGGCGCCGACCTTACTCGAGGACAAACATGTCCGCGTTGATGTTTTTTACCGAAACTTTAGTGCGCGGAAAAAGCACTGGGTGAACACCCTGGGCCACACACTATTTACACTGCCCGTCTGCACCTTGATCGTCATCATTTCTTGGGGTTACGTCACGGAAAGCTGGATGATTTTAGAATCGTCACCCGAGCCGGGCGGTATACCCGCAGTTTTTCTGCTTAAAACGCTTATACCCGCAATGGCACTGATGCTCGGACTACAAGCACTGAGTCATATCATTCAAGGTTTGATCACGCTGTGCGAGGTGACCGACGATGATTGAAGGTGAAATCGCACTCGCACTCTTCGGCGCCGTTTGTGTGTTGCTGCTTTTTGGCTTCCCCGTTGCACTAACGTTGGCCGGCACTGCACTTTTATTTGCTGGAGGCGGGGTGATTGCGGGGTACTTTGATGCCAGTTTTGTGGGCGCATTGCCCGGACGCATGTTTGGTACCGTCACGAACGAAACACTGGTCGCCGTACCGTTGTTTATCCTCATGGGCGTCACGCTGGAGCGAGCCAAAATCGCAGAAGAGCTGTTAACGGCCATGGCCAGCGGCTTGGGCGATAGAACGGGCGGGCTGGGCATCTCTGTCGTCATCGTCGGCGCCCTCCTTGCCGCAAGCACCGGCATCGTTGGCGCAACCGTTGTAACCATGGGCGTTCTTGCCCTACCGTCGATGCTCAGGGCCGGATATAACCCGTCACTGGCAACGGGTCTTATTTGCGCGACGGGAACGCTCGGACAAATTATTCCGCCGTCGATTGCACTGGTCTTGTTGGGCGACATCATGTCGACTGCCTATCAACAAGCACAGCTACAAAGCGGGATTATCAATACACAAACCGTCTCGGTTGGCGATCTGTTTGTCGGTTCATTCATTCCAGGGCTTGTCCTCGTCGCTCTTTACCTTGGATACGTGCTGTTTATGGCATGGCGCGATCCAAGCAGCTGTCCAGCGCCAGAGCAGCGCAGCACTCAAAAGTTGTCATTGGTTGGTGCCGTGCTGCCACCATTGCTCCTAATTACCATTGTCCTTGGCTCTATCATCGTTGGCGCGGCGACGCCTACGGAGGCGGCTGGCGTCGGTGCTGTGGGTGCATTGATCTTGGCGGCCTACCGATCTGCTTTGAACCGCCAAACGCTGCGAGAAATTGCACAATCGACCATGGCAACCACCAGTATGGTCTTTTTAATTCTGATCGGTGCAGCACTATTTTCCCTCGTATTCAGAGGTTTTGGTGGCGATGAACTCATCGAAGAGTTCTTTGCCGGTCTCAGTGGCGGTCCACAAGTGGCGTTACTCATTGTCATGTTGGTCATGTTTCTGCTGGGGTTTATCCTAGACTTTATAGAAATTACCTTCGTCGTTGTCCCGATCGTCGCACCGATCTTGCTTGCTATGGGTTTTGATCCGATATGGCTGGGTGTCATGATTGCCGTTAACTTACAAACTTCGTTTTTAACACCACCTTTTGGTTTTGCATTGTTTTATTTGCGTGGAGTCGCTGATGAATCCGTTGCAACCAGCGCAATTTACCGTGGTGTCATTCCGTTTGTAATCATCCAACTTGGCCTATTGGCCCTGTTGTGGATGCAGCCCGACATTGTGACGTGGCTACCGAGTATGATCGGTCGCTGATCTAGTCCTGCACTGAGTCAGTAAATGCTATGAAAAATAACGCCCGACCTGGAGAGCGCTATGAATCCGATTGACGAAACACCAAGACCTACCGGTGAACTGACGCTGCAAACGGTAGCAATGCCTGCCGATACTAACGCGAATGGCGATATTTTCGGCGGCTGGCTGCTTTCTCAAATGGATATCGCCGGCGGTGTTGCCTCAGCTGAGGTCGCTGGTGGCAGGGTGGCTACTGTTGCCGTTCAGGGCATGGCCTTTCTCACACCCGTTCACGTCGGCGCAGTGGTCAGTTGTTACTGTGACATCCTCGACATTGGTCGAAGTTCCGTTCGTGTCCTCATTGAGGTATGGATAAATTCACAGCAGGACGGCGAGCCCATTAAAGTCACCGAAGGTGAATTTATTTACGTGGCAATCGATAACGTCAAACGCACAAGAGCGATTACTGGTCAGTAAATGAAATCGGCGGGAGGACTCTGTCTCTCGCATTCAAATACGCGCGCTCAGATATTTCGTGATACCGGCGCACCCCCTCCAAAAATTCTTCATAGGACGCGGCAATTTTCTGTGCCATCGGGTCGTCCGCTTTTAAGCGTTCCAATGCACTCACTGCGTTGATGTAAAGCACGTCTAAAACGTCATCGGGCAGTGGCCGAAGTTTCGTGGAATGCTCAGTCAGCAACGTCGTCAACGATTGATTATTGCGCGCTGTAAACTCATCGAGCATGTCTTGGTTGGTCGCTCGAGCCGCGCCTTCAACAATGGCCTGAAGGTCTTGGGGCAGCTGATCAAACGCGTCTTGATTAACCGTGAATTCCAGCATAGCGCCGGGCTCATGCCAACCGGGATAATAGTAATACTCAGCGACCTCCATCAGGCCCAGTGTGCGGTCGTTATACGGACCAACCCACTCAACGGCGTCGATAACACCCGTTTGCATCGACGTGTAGACTTCACCGCCTGCGAGACGAACCGCTGTTCCACCAGAAGCCGCAAACACCTCTCCTGCAAGCCCGGGAATTCGCATTTTTAAGCCGTCAAGATCTGCTGCTGATTTCAACTCTCGGTTAAACCATCCGGCCATTTGAACACCTGTGGAGCCCCCTGCAAATGGCCGAACACCAAACGGCGCGTACAGCTCTCGCCACAGCTCCAGACCGCCTCCGTAGTGCAACCACCCATTCATTTCTTGTGCCGTCATCCCAAAAGGTACCGCCGTGTAAAACACGGACGCCGGAATTTTACCTTTCCAGTAGTACGCGGCACCGTGCCCCATTTCGGCCACGCCCTGAGCCACCGCATCGAAGACCTCGAAAGGGGGGACGACTTCGCCTGCGCCATAAACGCGGACAGTAAGACGCCCATTACTCATCTCGCCGACACGGCGAGCAAAATTTTCAGGGGCTGAACCAAGCCCTGGCAGACCTTTCGGCCATGTCGTAACAAGCTTCCACTCAATGGCCTCAACTGGCTCACCCGGGAGCCGATCCACTGAGCGCTGGTCTATCTTCTGTGCATCGACAGCCCAAAGCCCAACGGTCGTCAACCAAAGCACAAGGACACCAACGACGGCTACGGGTAAAAGCGTTCTCTCTTTCATAGGAGCCTCACAAAGCCTGAAGATTTGCGTACTGCAGGACAAGCCACTTGCTGCCCTCAGCAAAGTTTACCTCGATACGCGCATTTGCTCCTCGACCTTCCATGTTAAGAACCACGCCCTCGCCAAACATTGGATGTACAACGCGCTGGCCAAAGCTCAAACCCGATTCATTAGAAGCACTGGCGGGCTGCTGAAAGCGGTCAATCAGCGGGCGTGTCAGGCCACCGTGCAACCGCACCTCCTCGATTAACTCTGCCGGTATTTCACGGACGAAACGCGAGGGCGTGTTGTACGTTTCATTACCGTGGAGACGGCGACTCTCAGCATAAGTGATCAAAAGCCGTTGTTGGGCGCGTGTAATACCCACGTACGCGAGACGGCGCTCCTCTTCCAATCGGCCAGGCTCTTCGACAGACATGCGATGTGGAAATAAGTTTTCCTCTAGGCCTGCCAGAACGACCAACGGAAACTCGAGCCCCTTGGCAGAGTGCAACGTCATCATTTGTACGCTGTCCTCATAAGGATCCGCTTGAGTGTCGCCTGCATCAAGCGCCGCACTGTCAAGGAACTGCTGGAGCGGCGAGAGCGTGTCATCCTCGGCCCGAAACGTCTTTGCTGCCGACACTAATTCTTCTAAGTTTTCGACGCGAGCCTGACCTCGCTCGCCTTTCTCAGCCTTATAAAAATCGATCAGACCCGTTCGATGAATGACATGTTCCACCATCTCTTCGATCGGCAGTTCCAGGGTCTCGCTGTCGAGTTCATTAATCAGTGCGGCAAAGCCTGCGAGCGACGACCGGGCTCGTGTACTGAGCAAACTATTTTGCTGGGTAAGGACGATCGCCTGCCACATGGAAACACCTTGATCACGCGCAATTGCACGCAGGTCGTCGATGGTCTTACTGCCAATACCGCGCGTCGGTGTATTAATAACGCGCTCCAGTGCCGGGTCATCACCACGACCAATAACGAGACGCAAATAGGCCAGCGCACATCGAATCTCTAGGCGTTCGTAAAATCGCTGGCCACCGTAAATTCGATAAGGAAGACCCCCACGTATGAGCGCCTCTTCAATGACTCGGGACTGTGCATTTGACCGGTACAAAATGGCGCTCGACTTGCGCGTATTTCCCTCGTCCGTCCACGCTTGGATTTGTTCAACAATGAAACGGGCTTCATCTTGCTCATTAAAGCCCGCGTAAAGCCTGATGAGATCGCCGTCATCGCCATCGGTCCACAGGTCTTTCCCTAAGCGACCGCCGTTGTGGGAAATAACCCCGTTAGCGGCGTCTAAAATGGTCTTTGTAGAACGGTAATTCTGCTCGAGACGAACCGTTTGCGTGTCTTTAAAGTCCTGCGTAAACCGCTGAATATTTTCAATTTTAGCGCCTCGCCAACCGTAAATGGATTGATCGTCATCACCGACAGCAACAATTGGGATTGCGTTCCCCGCCAGCACCCGCAGCCAGGCGTACTGAATCGAATTCGTGTCTTGAAATTCATCGACCAACAAAATATTAAATCGGCCTTGATAATGTGCCAGTGTCTCAGGGGACTTAAGCCAGAGCTCATGCGCCCGCAATAAAAGTTCCGCAAAATCGACTAAGCCGCCTCTCTGACAAGCCTCTTCGTAAGACGCGTAAATCTTTACCATAGTTTTGGTATAAAGATCGCCGAGTGGCGGATCAATGTGAGCGGCTCTGAGTCCCTCGTCCTTCTGTCCGTTAATAAACCACTGCGCCTGTCGAGGGGGCCACTTTGCATCGTCAAGGCCAAGCTCACGACAAACGCGCTTGACGAGCCGCAACTGATCGTCACTGTCCAAAATCTGAAAGTTTTGGGGCAGTCCCGCTTCGGCCCAGTGTGTTTGTAACAGCCGATGCGCCAAACCGTGGAAAGTACCAATCCATAGACCCTGAGTCGGCCGTCCGAGCATCTCTTCGATACGACCCCGCATCTCACGCGCAGC
>CAYVQI010000028.1:0-3217 GCA_964454155.1 uncultured Alteromonadaceae bacterium
GACGATAACAACACGTTTTACTTCTCGTCGACAGAACGAACCGGCTTGCACTATGACGTGTATGAAGCATCGCTTGAGACTGGTGATGCGCGTCTTATTTACGAGGGGCGCTACGGTAACTTCGCGCGTGCCTTATCCCCTGATAATCGTTACTTAGTCGTGACTGAGACGGTGGGGGAGGATTCGGACTATTTGTACCTGCTCGATCTCTCCAGTGGCACCCTGTCCGTAGTGTCACAGCCCGAGTCTCGCGCAAATCATGGCGATGGGGGGTTTGCATGGTCTTCAGACAGCAAAACGCTGTATCTCACGAGCAATCTTGATCGTGAGTTCGCGGCAGTCATGGCCTATGACGTAACCACCAGACGCTTCGCTTCAGTGGCGGAGTCAGCGTTCGATTTGTCCTCTGTGAACCTCTGTGGTCCCGAAGACAGATACCTGGTGTGGTTGGAAAATCAAAACGGATTTGATGTGCTTAGGGGGCGTGATCTCACCTCCAACGAGGCGCTTGAATTCCCAGGCATTCCCGACGGTGTCTATACATTGACTTGCTCTGATCACAGTGACCTGGTGTCCGTCGGTATTAGTGGCTGGCGGACTCCGGGCGACATCTATCTCATCGAACTCGACAGTGGTGCACATCGTCGGCTCATTCGCTCTAATCTTGCGGGTATTGCGGTTGAGTCGCTTGTTAAACCGGTTAGTGTGACCATGCCCGCAAGAGATGGCATTGAGCTACAAGGGCTTTTGTATCTGCCCGTATCCGGTGGAGAGACCTCAGCGCCCCCTGTGATTTTCGAGGTTCACGGCGGGCCTACCGCGCAGGCGAGAGCGAACTTTGATGCGGTGTCTCAATATCACGTGGCGCGCGGAGTGGCTGTGTTTAAACCCAACGTGCGCGGCTCGACTGGTTTTGGACGAACCTACGTAATGCTCGACGATCAACGCAAGCGCTTGGACAGTGTGCGCGATCTTGTGGATATGCTGGCTTTCTTTGAGGGCGACGCACGGGTGGATGCCTCCAGAGCGGCGGTTTCGGGCGGCTCTTACGGTGGGTATATGGTCAATGCTGTGCTTGCGGCCTACCCGTCAGCATTTAAGGTCGGTGTCTCGCGCTACGGGGTCGCTGACTGGGTCACCGCACTGGAGGTGGCCTCTCCGGCACTCCAAGCGTCAGATCGCCTTGAGTATGGGGATATCCGTGAGTCCGAGTGGCGTGACTTCTACACTGTTAATTCACCGATTCGTCAGGCTGACAAAATCCGCGTACCTGTCTTGTATTCCCACGGAGAGATGGACCCAAGGATTGATATTTATGAAACAGAGGTCATGGTGAAAACGCTTCGTGCCAACGGCGTAGAGGCGCCTTATATCAAAATACCCGATGAGGGGCACGGCTGGCGCAAACGGTCGAATCGTTTGTTCTACTATCGTCGTCAGGCGGAATTTATAGAGTCACATCTGTTAAAACGAGCTGAGAACTAATTCGCGTTGAGTTTGTCCGATGTTCTTACTCTGCGGCTGTTGACTGCTGAAATTTCCTGTGCGGCACGCCGTTAATCACCGGTCTTCAAGGGTAGCCGCACGACATTTTTTGAGTTGCGACGCGCCATACACATCCTAGGAATTTGCTGAAACGAACTGTTGGATCAATCCGCGAGCTAATGCTACACATGTTGACACAATCAGTGGCCGTCCAAGACACCCAGAGTAAGCCGTGACCGAGGCAGTACAGTTGCTATACCAGTTGCTATACCAGTTGCTATACCAGTTGCTATGACAGTTGCTATATTGCGGCTCCTTAAACGTTCAAGCCGCAGAGTGCCTTATGCCTAGCCCCGGATTTGCTGAACTCATTGGATTAGAGACGCCAACCTGCCAGCCTGAGGCTGCGAGGGGGAATCTCACGATTAGTGAGATGCACTTAAACCCCAACGGCGTTGTTCACGGGGGCGCACTCTTTTCCCTGGTGGACAATGCTATGGGGGGGGCAGTGATGCAACACTTAGAGGAAGGTCAGGTTTGCGCAACGATTCAGATCACCATGAACTTCTTAAAACCGGTTCGTGACGGCACGGTCGAGTGCATCGCCACTGTCATGAATCGTGGAAAAAAGATTGTTAATGTGCGCGGTGAGCTTTACGTGAGAGACACACTGGTAGGGACTGCCGATGGCAACTTCGCCGTGATGCAGCCGGCTGTCAGCGTGTTAAATCAGGCTTGAGCGACGACCAGAATTCCCGGATGTAGGGCGACGACGCGGACACGATCGCCCGAGGCCAGGGACTTATCGCCTTCTTCACGGGCAAGATCTACGCGCCAAGTCACGCCAGAGAACTGGTGTGTCGAGTGAGTTTCCCGATCTAATAAACTTGAGAGTTCAAATTCGTGTCCGATAAAGTCAGAGCTTTGCCCTGAGCGAGGAGGTTCGGCCGTCTGATATTTCTTGAGTGGTTTCCACAAAGCGACACCCAGTACAAATGAGGTTATGCCCATGACCGCAAAGCCTGCGAGCCATCCGCTGGGGACGATGCCGAGGTAAACCAATAGCCCGGTGACCAAGGCGCCCAGACCGATAAGGAAGAGAATAATGGTGCTCATGCCGAGCACCGCTAACTCTATGACAAGCGCCAAAGCCCCCAGTGCGAACCAAAAGCTCGCCTGGTTTTCACTAAAATATTCAAGAAGTCCCATCAGTCGTCCCTTGCACCGCGTTCAGGCGATTGACAATGGTCATCGCCTCGGCAACGACGTTCGCGGCATTCGTTTGCGAGTCACTGAGTAGTACGACCGAAGACTCGCGCGCAATAGCCTCTTTGGCGGTGATGGCTTGTTCAGCAAGATCCAACTGCACGGCTTTTTGACCGTCTTCCGTATTGGCGGCGGCACCGACTTTTTCAAGCGCCTCAGCCTTCGCGTTTGCGACCGCGATGATCGCATTCGCCTCGCCCTCTGCTTTTAATATCTGCTCTGCTTTCTCAGCCTCGGCAGCGAGAACGCGCGATTGCTTTTCACCTTCAGCGACATTGATTGATGACTGTCGTTCGCCTTCCGACTCAAGAATAGACGCGCGTTTTTCTCGCTCGGCTTTCATTTGGCGCTCCATGGCGTCGAGAACAGTTCGTGGTGGCTCGATATCCTTGATTTCGTAACGAAGCACCATGACACCCCAGGGACCCGCTGCCTCATTAATTTGAGAAACGATGTTGTTGTTGAG
>CAYVQI010000028.1:3317-19376 GCA_964454155.1 uncultured Alteromonadaceae bacterium
AAAAAAGTTTCTTGCGGCTATTCCATTGAGCGAAACATCAGGGCCAAGCGCTTTCCGCGACTCAGATTTTCAAGAAAGTCTTTTGCATTGTCCTCGCGCGATAAAAAGTCAGAATAACCCTTAAGTGTGTCTGGGTTTAAGCCGTCGAGGTTTAGAAATCCCATTTGCCAGTCGGCGAACTCGCGTTGCTCAACATGCCCCTCGAACAACACATCAATGGCCTTATGACGCTTATCTTTCCCAATTCCCTCAAATGTTCGCCTCACTTCAGACTCTTCGCCCTCAAGTACCTGATAAAAGGAGCGGTCTCGGTGAAGAAGAATGCCCGTGAGGTTGCGCTCCGCATTTGTGCGTCTCGCTTCGTCGAGAAGGCTCACCATTCCGTCTGACCCCAGGTCACTCGTTTCAATGCTGACATAACCGAGATGGAAAAGTTTCTCGCTGCTCGTGCTGGACATGATTTGAGGTCTCTGATGACGTCGGAATGGACTATCAACTTGATTGAATCGCCAAGGTAAAATAAAGTTTACACTTTAACAGGCTAAAAATCTGTACATTATGGTGTTAGCTTTGGAATGCCCTAATAAGTACATGGAGGAAACATGGCACAAGATTCGACGGCGATGAACGAAAGCACCAAGCAAGCCATAGAGAGTCGTGCGCTGGCGCCTCGGTTTTATACGACCAATTGTCAGGAGATTGGTCAGTACGATATTGAAGCCGTCCGAGGCGAGTGGGATGCCATGATGGCCGCCTTCAAACGGGATAAAAACCGTGAACATTTTAAGCAAAATTATGAGTTTGATCCCGCAGAGCTCGACGCCGACCCTGAGCTCAAAGCAGAGTTCTTGGACCTGTTGGTGAGCTCGATTACTGCCGAGTATTCAGGCTGCGTGTTGTACCAGGAAATCGAGCGAAAGGTCGATAATCCAGAGATTGCACAGCTATTCCGGTACATGGCGCGTGACGAATCACGTCACGCGGGCTTCATCAACCGTGCCCTGAATAAGTTGGGTGTTGCGGTCGACCTCAGTGTGTTGAAGCAGAGCAAGGAATACACTTACTTCCGTCCGAAGTTTATCTTTTACGCCACGTATCTGTCTGAAAAAATCGGCTACGCGCGGTACATCACGATCTATCGTCACCTTGAGCGGAATCCAGAGCGTCGATTCCACCCTATTTTCAATTGGTTTTATGAGTGGTGTAACGATGAGTTCTCTCACGGGGAGGCTTTTGCTTTACTTATGCGCGCAAATCCGACGTTGCTCACTGGTTTTAATAAGCTGTATATCCGCATGTTCTTGGTCTTGGTTTATTCCACTATGTACGTTCGCGACCATTCGCGACCAAAGCTCTACGAGGCGTTTGGCATGGACGTTACCGAGTTTGATCATACGGTGTTTGATATTACAACCGAGATCTCAAAGCAGGTCTTTCCAATGACCTTGAATACGCGTGATCCAAAGTTTCAGCGCGGTTTGGAGCGGTTGCTGGATCTCAATGTGCGTGCTGATGCGCTCGAAAATGCACCGGGTCTAGGCGCTAAGGTGCGACGAATGTCGCTGCAGGTGGGGATTGGCGCCACCATTTTGCGATTGTTCTTGTTGCCCACGATTCCGAACGAAATGCCCAAGCAGGTGTCGATGCGGCCTGCGTGGTGAGTGCGCTAAGAGCGTGACCCGCGCCGCCAGTTCTTGCGAAACTCTACGAGGTGGCAAAGACCGGCGAGAGTGAGGCAGGTGAGAAGGGTCGGAGTGGAGGCATCCCATACGGCAAGTTGCAGAGCGATCATCAGGAAAAGTCCGGCGAGTAGATTGGGCAGGTACTGACTGATCGACACGTCATGCGGGGTACCACCCGTCTGTCGCGACCAGAGTGCCAGAATTTCAAACACAACAAGCACAATGATCCCACCAATTAAAACCCCTGAATTAAGCAGTGCGTCCACGAACTAGGAGGCGGTTTTAGAGAGACCAAGCAGTTGTGCGATATCCTTTACGAAAACGCGGAGGTGCTCTTTGCGTTTCTTCTTAACCAGCTTTTTCTGGGTGTATGACTGCCACGTCAGAGTCTGAACATCCTCGTCTTTACACATTTCAACAAACTGCTCGCGCCGCTTGTCGCTGTGGTACCAGAAGTATTGGAGCAGTCCTAATGCCCAAAACGTTCGACCATGAAGTTTCATGAAGCGCTTGCGTGGGGCTTTGAGTGCGGCGGGCTTCCCAGAGAGTAAAAACTCATTGACAGCGTCAGCGCTGAGCCTGCCACACAGCATGGCGTAATAGATGCCCTCGCCTGATGCGGGTGCGACGACGCCGGCTGCGTCACCGGAGACAAGAACACCTTTTCCATCGTCCCAACGCTTCATGGGCTTCATGGGTATGGGGGCGCCCTCTTTTCGAATAGTCTCCGCCGTATCGAGACCCGAAATTGTTCTTAATGCACTGACTGAGTTTTGTGCTGAAAAGTCCTTAAGCGCACTTCCCACACCGATACTGGCGGAATTTCCGTGGGGGAAAACCCAGGCGTAAAAGTCGGGAGAGAGCTTGCCTTGGTACCACACTTCGCACCGTTGTGGATCATAGTTCTCGGTCGCGGTATCGGGGGCTTTAACAATTTCATGGTACGCAAGGACCCAAGGAACGTCGGCATATTTAGGAATGCCCTGTCGCGCGACTTTAGAGCGGGCACCATCAGCACCCAATACGCAGCGCGCGGTTGCGTGGCGGACGTCTGTGTCGTGACCCTTCGATACGTAGGTGACTTGGATTGTCTCGTCGTCTAGATATTCCAGCTTCTTGAAGGCGGCGAGCTCAAGCTCCGCGCCAGCCTGTTGCGCTCTGGACCTTAGCCATGGATCAAATTCGTCACGGTCGACCATGCCGACAAATGTGCCTTCGATGGGCATGTCGACTTTTTGGACCGTCGGAGAGATCATTCGCGCTGACTGAATTTCGGCCTTGAGAAGTGATCGTGGGATATCAAATTCCTCGAGCATGCAAGGGGGTATAGCGCCGCCACAAGGCTTGATTCGAAAGGCTCGTTCCAGCAGTAAGACACGGTGACCCGCGAGCGCGATCTCATGGGCTGCGGTTGCACCTGATGGGCCCCCACCAACCACGATAACGTCAAAGTCAGTCTGGTTATTACTCATGGGTTTACTCCCCCCAATTGGTTTTTCAGCGTGAAGGCTTCATCGACTTCCGAATGAGTTTGCTCAGAGTCAGTGACCTTCTGTTCGATGTTAAAGATGAGGCTTGCAGCCCACAGAAATAAAATGGCTTCAGCGATAAAGACAATGCCATAGGAGGTTGCGGGGTTTTGAAGCCACAGACCTGTAAGGTCAACAGCCACAGTTCCTAAAAAGCCGCCCATAGCGAACGAGATTGCCTGAGCTGCTCCCCACAGTCCCATACGAAGCCCGTCCCGCTGCGCTCGCCCTTGACTGGCAAGCATCATCATGCCGCCAATGGCGGCAACAGCAAAACTGCCGTTGGCGACGCCCAGGACGAATACATTAAGGTTGATCGGCCAGTCGATATTGCTCATTCCACCGAAGGCGAGCAGGATCAACGCGAAGGCCGAGACGATGCAGCCGCCGCGAATCCAAAGGTGTAAGACATGGCGTGTCCGGCGCTTAAACGCATAGGTAGAGACCGCCATGGCCAGCATGCCCAATAACATGCCCGAATGCTGTATGCCCGCCAATGCGGTGGTTTGACCGACGGTCCACCCGAAGGTTAGACCCACGAAAGGTTCCAAGATTAAGTCTTGAGCGCTGTAAGCCAGCATGGATGCAAAGACGAAAATCGTGAACCTTCGAGCATGATCTTCGGACCAGACCTCTCTGATGGCCTCCAGGAATGGGGGCTTTTCTTCCGTCTTAGTTGTGACGGGTTCGATGGAGTCGGGGGTTTGCTCGATGCCCACAATGGCCACGAACGTTACGAGGAGCGCTATTACTGCGGTCCCACAGATCACCATCATGAGGCGGCCTTCCGAGAAGGGATCAAGCAGTTGGCCTGTGATACCACCCGTTACGGCAAACCCCATAATCATCATGAACCAAACGAGTGAGGCCGCAGCGGGTTTGCGCTGGTCACTGACTTGCTTGGACAGCAGTACCAGCAACGAAGTCCCGGCAGCGCCTGAGCCCACACCGATCAGTAGGTAGCCTCCAGCGGCAATAACGTGACCGACGACACCCAGTTTGCCGACTAATGTGGTACCGAGCGCCGCGGTGATGCTACCGATAGCCAGAATAATCATGCCGCCAATAATCCACGGTGTACGTCGACCGCCCCGATCACTGCCGTAGCCGATGTACGGTCGTGCAAGCTGAACGACATGGTGCAAGGTAATTAAAAAGCCTGGCACCGATGCGGCCAACGCATATTCCACAACCATAATGCGGTTCAGAGTGTTCGTTGGGAGGAATATGAGTGCGCCGAGGCACGTCTGGATGAGGCCTAGGCGGATAATTGCAAACCATGTGAGGGTTTTTAGCTCACCCAAAATGACCTCCAATTGCACAGGCTGTCACCATCATTCCTGCGACGTATTGAGTGACTCCCACGCCGTTGTACCAAGGAGCGAAGTCGCGCGGTGCCTTTAACAACTTCCGCATCGCCAGTACCTGACCCGCCACGAGTGCGGCGATCATCGAGCCCGCTAGGGTCTGTTCCCAAAAGATCAGGAGGCCAAAAATAATGAGTTGGGGAGCAATCATAACGAGGCAGGCCAGTCGCGCTGCTCGTTGAGGTCCTAGCTGGACGGGTAGCGTCCGAATGCCGATGGCGATATCACCCTCAATGGCCTTGAAGTCATTGAGCGTCATGATGCCGTGTGCGCCTAAGCTGTAAAGTCCGGCGACGATCAAAATGGTTGCCGACGGTAATGCACCGCTGATGATAATGGCAGCACCGGTGACCCAGGCTAAGCCTTCGTAACTAACAGCTACCGAGAGGTTGCCCCACCAGCCATTTTGCTTAAGCCGCAAGGGCGGTGCGCTGTACGCCCAGGCGAGCACTAAACCCAGCGCAGTTGCACTCGCAACCCAAGTGCCCAGCGTAAAGCTCCATGCTTGTGCCAGCAGGCACCAACAGATAGCAAATCGCAACGCCGCTTTTTCTGAAACACGGCCAGAAGGGATCGGGCGGTGCGGCTCGTTGAGTGCATCG
This sequence comes from uncultured Alteromonadaceae bacterium, assembly GCA_964454155.1. Lineage (GTDB taxonomy): Bacteria > Pseudomonadota > Gammaproteobacteria > Pseudomonadales > Halieaceae > Luminiphilus. The sequence continues at coordinate 8,498 of CAYVQI010000028.1, forward strand.
ACTTCGCGATCATGCCAGTCATTGATAATCTGGCTTGCACCGCAAACCAGTGGGCCGGTGAGTAAAATTCCAGCAGCAAACAACCAGGGGGTCTCGAGCGGCGTAGTTCCCGCAGAGACGAGTCCGCACATAAGCGCCCACATGGGTGGAAACCATGTGATGGGTTTCAGGAGCTGAATATAGTCAGCTAATGACGAGCGTGACGTGGCCCCCGAATTAATCGCCGTAGAATTGCTCATCACAGCATGGTGTACATGCCAGGACAAACAGTCAATAAATCAAGACAATTTAGATGTAATAAATTATTTACGTCAATCTGCGGTCGCTGTCGACTTCGGCATCGCCCAAGTCAAAACGACGGAGCTTTGTATAGAGGCTTTGACGGCTGAGCCCCAGTAGCTCGGCGGCTGAGGCGCGATTGCCGCTGGTCAGTTTCAGTGCGGCTTCAATACACAGGGCCTCAATCACGTCTGTTGATTCTTTGACGAGCTCTTTTAGGGGGACGCGTCCGACACGTTCAGTGATTTGTTCAATTGAGCGGGGGAGGTGATCATCGACTGATTGGTCCGGTGTGATTCGTCGTGTGATGTCCCGGACGAAGAGCATAATGCGAGTCGTGTTGTTCTTTTCAACACGTGAAACCGACAGCTCTATGTCAATCGACGACTCGGTCTCGGTTCGTAGCGTGGTCGAGTAAAGTCGAACCGAGCCCTCATGTTTGGAGTGATCCAGAACAATGTTGAGATCAACGGCCGACCGACCGATCCACCGATCTGCTCGTCGACCCTCAACGAGTTCAGAGGACGCAAGCCCCAACATATCAAGGAAGGCAGTGTTGGACGCGACAATTATTCCTTGCTCATCCAGCTCAACAATGCCGTCGGGTGCGTCACGAAAGAAGGACTGAAACTCGGCACCATTGAGGTCCCGCTCGCTGTCATCACGAAGTCGGATTAAGAGTCGCCCTTCGCCCGATTGACGAAGGTAGATCATGGCAACATTCAGCTCCAGTCCGTCGTTATTGGTCAGCATGCCATCGACGGTAGTGGTCACGCTGCGTGCTTCTCGAGTGAGTCGCTCGAGCGTGTAGCGTGCGTCCTCTCCAAAGCCTTGAGGGAACGGCTTCCCAATGAGTGTGATGCCGGGTGCGACTAACAGCGCCGAGGCTGCAGGGTTGGCCTCCAGTATGCGTCCGCTCGAATCATCAACGACAATGAACCCATCGGAGACCATGTCGAGAAGGCGGCGATAGCGTGCTTCTAAGCGTCGCTTGGACCAGTAATCGCGCTCCATGGCGTGCTGTGCGTTGAGCAGTTGGTGGCGCAGGCTCGCCTCGGGCAGTAGATCGATGGCTGCCACTCGAATGTCAGTCGCATCGCCCTCGGCGCACATCCAGCACAACAAAGGAACCGCGTTCCCACTTCTTGGTTCAACCGAGGTGTCGCAGCGAATCGGGGTGCCCGGCGTTCGACGCGCTTCTTCTAATTTCGCCTGCACCGTTTCTTTGGAGCTTGGATCGACCAGGTCGGGCAAGTGATGTCCAACAATGTCCTCCGGTTGCAAAGTGCTTGATGGTCCGCTGACCTGTGCATCCACGACGATGCCGGATTCGTTAACCACGAGCTGGATACTTGCTAGGTGTTGAAGCAGTGCTTCGGAGGAGAGTTCTGACATCATATTCATTGCGAACGTGGCTCTACAACGGGTTCGTGCGGTCTTTGTGGGGTGTGAAGAATGTTACACACGCGAATTGTGGATGTCATCATGCTGTTTACACTTCACCGTTAATTCGTTTAATACGTCCAATTTATAGTTCGGGATCACTGTAATATTTAGTTGACACCTAAATAGCCGGCTACTACTCTGGAAATCAATAAGATGTCGCTAAATCTGCGTGTTTTACGCGGAACGGGGTATGTGGCGTGAATGATAAAAATAAAGAAGTGAGAGGCGCTGGTTTGTACACGCCCGAACAGAAATTGCGCCGTGATGAGACGGTGTGGACCCTAGTTCAAGGTGTGTTGGCACCCTTGCAGTTTTTAGTATTCGCGGTGAGTGCGGTGCTCGTCGTCAACTTCTTACTTAATGGAACAGGACTTTTTGCGGCCAGCGCATCCGTGGTTGTTAAGACAGGTATTCTTTATACCATCATGGTGACGGGTGCGATTTGGGAGAAAGTCGTGTTTGGGCGCTATCTTTTTGCGTCCTCGTTCTTTTGGGAAGACGTGGTGAGCATGGGTGTAATTGCACTTCACACCCTTTACCTTGCCATGTGGTTTTCAGGCGTAGGGTCACCACAAGATCAAATGTGGGTGGCTTTAGCGGCTTACGCCGCGTATGTCGTCAACGCCATACAGTTTTTACTCAAGTTCAAGCAAGCCAAGGCGGGCGGGCGAGAGGGTCTAACGACGCTGATGCCCAATGAGTTTTCAGCGGGGGCTAACTCATGAGCTCTGTTATTGCGAGTTCGACCGAGTCGCATCATGCAGGTCCACAGGTGCAAGAGCGTGGTCAACGCGCCGTATTCTGTGGACTGACATCCATTATTTGGCTTCATCGACGAATACAAGACGCTTTCTTTCTGGTCGTTGGGTCGCGCACCTGTGCTCATCTTATTCAGTCTGCTGCGGGGGTGATGATCTTCGCGGAGCCGCGCTTTGCAACAGCCATTTTAGGTGAGCGCGATCTCGCGGGTATGGCGGACTGTCATGAGGAGCTGGATCGGGTTGTGAGCGAACTCATTGCCCGTCGCTCAGGAATAAATCGTCTGTTTCTCGTGGGGTCCTGTCCTTCAGAGGTCATTAAGCTTGACCTGGAGACAGCCGCTGCGAAGCTGCAAGCGAAACACGAAAATAGAGTCCGGATCTCGTCGTTTAGTGGCAGCGGAATTGAGACCACGTTTACGCAAGGTGAGGATCAGTGTTTAAAAAGCACGGTTGCCGAGCTGCCCATACTAGAGGCGGGCAAGGAGAACTTAATTGTCCTTGGTACCGTCTCGGACATCGTCGAAGATCAGTTCCGTCGTTTGTTTGATGAGCTTGGAATTACAGACGTTCACTTTTATCCGGGCCGTAAGGCGGGTGATATGCCACCCATCGGTCCAGGAACCAGTCTGGTTGCGGCTCAGCCGTTTGTGGGCGAGACCGCACGAGCGCTGATTGACCGCGGTGCCGCCTTAATCGAGGCGCCTTTCCCGCTCGGCGCGGAGGGAAGTAAATCGTGGTTTGAGGCCATTGCTGGCGCCTACCGTCGACCTGCTGATCTCGTTCAGCACGTATTGGAGCTCCCGTATCAGCGTGCAAAACGTGCCGTGTCGTCACACCGATCAAAGCTTGAAGGAAAGCGCATCCACTTCTTACCTGATTCACAGCTCGAAATCCCAATGGCGCGGTTCTTGTCTGAGGAGTGTGGATTGGCGATCAATGAAATCGGCACCCCGTTTCATGATCAGCTCGTGATGCGAGGTGAGATGTCACGTCTTGCGCCTGAGGTTCCCATTGTGGAAGGGCAGGACTTGGATCCCGCCTTAGAAAGAGTGCGGGAGTCTCGACCGGACCTTACGGTCTGCGGCATGGGTATAGCGAACGCACTTGAGTCTGAAGGCTTGCGAACCAAGTGGTCAATTGAGCTTGTGTTTTCGCCCGTTCAGGGTTTTGACCAAGCTGGTGATCTTGCGAGTTTATTTGCAAAGCCGCTGGTTCGGGAAAGTATTTTGGAGGTTGGCTCATGGAGTTAACGCTGTGGACTTATGAAGGACCGCCTCATGTCGGTGCTATTAGAGTCGCTGCGTCAATGCGAGACGTTCACCTCATGCTCCACTCGCCACAAGGTGATACCTACGCTGATCTGTTATTCACCATGATCGAGCGCGATGGTCGAAGACCGCCCGTGACCTACACCACGTTTCAAGCGCGAGATCTGGGGTCATCGACAGCTGAAATAGTGATTAATTCGCTTCGGGAGGCCGCAGAGCGTTATAAGCCTCAGGTCTTAATGGTGGCAGATTCGTGCACAGCCGAACTCATCCAAGACCAGCCCGGCGCCTTAGCGCAAGGGGCTGATCTGCCGGTGCCCGTCATTTCTTTGGAAATGGCTGCCTACACACGAAAGGAAAACTGGGGTGCTGCCGAGACCTTCTATCAGTTGGTTCGGGGGCTTTTGTCCCGCAATGCACCGGCGCCAGGAACACAAAGACCCAGTCGCGATCCCGCTGTACGACCCAGTGTCAATTTATTAGGCCCCACTAAGTTAGGGTTTCGCTGCCGTGATGACGTGGTCGAAGTTGAACGACTGCTCAATTCAATGGGAGTGGACGTTAATGTTGTTGCACCGCTTGGCGCCTCTCCACAAGACTTGTTATTAATACCCAATGCCGATGCCAACGTGAATTTGTGCCCGGAAGTTTCAGATTTGACCTGCAGTTGGCTTGCGCGGACCTTCGGGATGCCGACGATTAAGACCATTCCAATGGGATGGGGTGCGACTCGCGACTTTATTGCTGAGGTCGCCGGTACGCTGGGCATTGAGGTCAATATGGATCAGGTCGGTGCCTCTCGACTCCCCTGGTACTCAAGGTCCATCGATTCAACCTACCTCACAGGGAAACGCGTCTTCGTCTTTGCCGATGGCAGCCACGCCGTTGCTGCGGCTCGTGTTGCGCGAGATGAAATGGGTTTCGAGGTCGTCGGTATTGGCACCTACAGCAGAGAAAGGGCGCGCGATGTTCGTGCCGCGGCGAAAGAATACGGATTAGAGGCGCTGATTACGGATAACTACCTTGAGGTGGAAGCGAGGGTTCAAGAGCTGCAACCTGAGATGGTCCTCGGTACGCAGATGGAGCGGCATATTGCAAAACGTTTGGGCATTCCATGCGCCGTTATTTCAACACCCGCACACGTGCAAGATTATCCCGCGCGGTATTCGCCTCAAATGGGCTTTGAGGGGGCCAATGTCTTATTCGATACCTGGGTTCATCCACTCATTATGGGTCTGGAAGAGCACTTGCTGCACATGTTCAGGGATGATTTTGAGTTTAACGACAGTGTTGGTCCGTCTCACTTAGGAAGTGAGGGGGAGGGAGCGCGTGCGGCGAAGGCCGAAAACGCAGAGGACGCCGAGACTGACGAGACGATTGTTTGGGCATTTGAAGCGGAAAAAGAACTAAAGAAAATTCCATTTTTTGTTCGGGGAAAGGCCCGGCGAAATACCGAAAAATTTGCAGAGGAACAAGGTCTCTCGACCATTGAAGTAGACACGCTCTATGACGCAAAAGCACATTACAGCAACTGACGACTCGACGCCGATAAACGTCGTACTCGTTACGCTCGATAACCATGTAAATGGTGCTATTGCGCGCGCTGAGAAGCGCCTTATACACGATCTTCCAGGTATTCATTTTTCCAGTTTTGCAGCCACAGAATGGGACGGTGACCCGCAGTCTCTGGCCGATTGCCACAGCGCGATTGCACAGGGTGACATCGTTATCGTAACGATGCTGTTCATGGAAGCCCATATCAAGGCCGTCTCTGATGCGCTGGCCGCACGTAGAGACCATTGTGACGCGATGATCTGCTGCATGTCCGGACCTGAAATCATGCAATTGACGCGCATGGGACGTTTCACGATGGACGGTGAGCCGTCTGGACCGATGGCGTTACTGAAGCGACTCAGGGGTGCCCCAAAAGATGGAAAGCCTGGGGCCTCCGGTGAGCGTCAACTCGCCATGCTCAGGCGACTACCCAGAATTTTGCGTTTTATTCCCGGTACGGCACAGGACGTCCGCGCTTATTTCCTAACACTCCAGTATTGGCTGGCTGGGTCAGAGGACAACTTAGCCCGAATGGTTAATTTTCTCGTGCATCGCTACGCCGCGGGGCCGAGGGAGGTCTTACGCAAGGTTGCGCGAGAGGAGCCGCCGATCGAATACCCTGATGTTGGTGTTTATCAGCTTGAGGGTCGTCATCGCATTGTTGACTCGGTGGAGGCGATGACCACTCAGGCTGGTGAGACATCAGGAACCGTCGGACTACTGCTCATGAGGTCCTACGCTCTGGCCGGTAACACGCGACACTACGATGCTGTTATACGCGCGTTTGAGGCGCGGGGACTGCGCGTCATACCCGCATTTGCCGCAGGGCTTGATGCGAGACCTGCGGTGAAGCGTTTCTTCATGGACGGTAAAACGCCAATTGTCGATGCAGTGGTCTCTCTTACGGGATTTTCGCTGGTTGGGGGTCCTGCGTATAACGACACCGATGCGGCGCAGGAAATTCTTTCTGAGCTCAATGTGCCGTATCTGGCGGTGCAAGCACTTGAGTTTCAAAGCATCAATCAGTGGCGTGAGTCGCCAATGGGTCTGATGCCTGTAGAAGCGACGATCATGGTTGCTATTCCCGAGCTGGACGGTGCGATTGGCCCCATGGTGTTCAGTGGCAGAGATCAAGAAGATCTGAAGCGTTCATTCGACATGAGTCCCGAGACTGAGCGTATCGATCGCCTCGCAGACCGAGTGCGAAAGTTAGTGACGTTGCGACGCCGGTCGCGATCAGAGCGCAAAATTGGCATTACCTTGTTTAACTTTCCGCCCAACAGTGGTGCGACGGGTACCGCTGCGCATTTGAATGTATTTGAGTCGCTGCTCAATACGCTGAACGCACTCGCCAAGTCGGGTTATCAAGTGGACGTACCCGAAAATGTCGATGCCCTGAGAGACGCTTTGCTGAAGGGCAATTCTCAGCAGTACGGGGCAGAGGCCAACGTCTTTGGAACTATTAGCGTTGACGATCACGTCGCGCGAGAACCTTATCTTGAGGAAATCGAGGCGCAGTGGGGACCGGCACCCGGAAAGCACTGGACTGATGGTCGTCAGCTCTTCGTCTTGGGGCAAACCTTTGGCAATGTCTTTGTCGGTATCCAGCCCGCCATGGGCTATGAAGGTGACCCGATGCGGCTCTTGTTTGAGGGCGGACTCGCACCAACACACAGTTTCTCAGCCTATTACCGATGGCTTAGAGAGGACTATGAAGCCGATGCTGTGCTGCACTTTGGTACGCATGGGGCGCTTGAATTTATGCCGGGTAAGCAGGTGGGCTTGTCCAATAAGTGCTGGCCTGATCGACTCATTGCCGATTTACCTAACTTTTATTTATATGCGGCTAACAACCCCTCCGAAGGGCTCATTGCAAAGCGACGATCGGCCGCGACGCTGATCAGCTATTTGACGCCACCGGTGACGAAGGCTGACTTGCACAGGGAGTTCGCAGAGTTACGCGCGATGATTGACCGATGGCGAACACGGGATCCCGCGGCCCATGACGAGCAGCTCAGGCTGCTGATCGATGCGATTGCAGGTCATGCAGAGCGGTGTGAATTGAGTCATGGGGGCGCGCCAGACGCTCTTTCAGATGCTGAGCGCTGGGTTGGTGTTTTACGCACACAGCTTGATGAAATTGAAACATCGTTGATCCCCTTTGGTATGCATGTTGTTGGGACGCCAATGCTTTCCTCTGAGCGCGCGGAGACGATCTCTGCGATTGCCGCAGCAGGCGGTGCGCTTGGTATTGATGAAATACGCCTAGACGCCGCGCTTGAGTCCGGTGATACACCAGCGCTCCAAGGGCTTCTTGCGGAATTTGACGTGCCTCGCGACGAGATCGATGCACTGACGCAGCGTCTCCTAGAAACCTTCGAGAGCTTGGCTAAAGAGTACGAGCTTCCCGCGTTGATCAGTGCCCTCGACGGTCACTTTATTTCACCGGTGTCGGGGGGAGACCTTATTCGAAATCCGGAGAGCTTGCCGACCGGGCGCAATATACATGGCTTCGATCCGTTCAGGCTTCCCAGCGCATTCGCTGTTATTGAAGGACGGCGCCAAGCCAGCCAGCTGACTGCCAGGCATTTTGCGGACACCGGCTCACTGCCGACCTCAGTCGCATTGGTCTTATGGGGCACCGATAATCTAAAAAGTGAGGGCGTTGCGATTGGTCAGGCCTTGGCGCTCATTGGCGCCAAGCCACGATTTGACAGTTACGGTCGCCTGTCGGGCGCTGAGCTCATATCCCTTGAGGAACTAGGGCGGGCACGGGTCGACGTAATCGTGACCTTGTCGGGCATTTTTCGTGATCTCCTGCCGCTGCAAACACAGCTGTTGGCTGAGGCCGCCTATTTGGCCGCGGGTGCTGACGAGCCTCTTGAGCTCAATCCGATTCGTCGCAATGTTTTGGAGTATCAGCGCACGCACAACTGTGATCTGGATACGGCGTCGTTACGGGTATTTAGTAACTCAGAGGGTGCCTATGGGTCCAACGTCAATATGTTGGTGGATTCAGGACGTTGGGACAACGAATCTGAATTTGCCGATACCTACACCAACAGAAAGGGCTTTGCTTACGGGCGAAACGGCCAAGTTTCTCAGCAAACCGAGTTGCTTAACGACGTCTTGGGTCATGTCGATCTCGCTTATCAAAACTTGGATTCAGTCGAGTTAGGCATCACCACTGTCGATCACTATTTCGATACATTGGGCGGAATCAGCAGTGCGGTTCAGCGAGCTAAGGGTGATTCAGTACCGGTTTACATTGCTGATCATACGGGCAGTGGTGACGGGAAAGTTCGCACTTTGGATGAGCAAGTGGCACTCGAGACACGAACGCGTCTGCTCAATCCAAAGTGGTATGAATCAATGCTCGATCACGGGTACGAAGGCGTGCGTCAAATAGAAGCGCACTTAACCAATACCATGGGTTGGTCAGCCACAGCGGGTGGCGTGGCTCCATGGGTTTACAAGCAAGTGTCAGAAACATTCATTCTTGATGAAGATATGCGACGCAGGTTGGCTGAACTCAATCCTGTTGCTGCATCTCGTGTCGCAAACCGACTCATTGAGGCACAAGAAAGAGACTATTGGGGAGCTGACGAGGAACAACTCGAGGCGCTTAGGCGCGCGGGTGAAGACCTTGAAGACCTTCTCGAGGGTATCACGGGGGAAGTTGCAGCATGAATTCACCAAATCAATTTATTCCAGTAAAAGACGTGGGTCGCGGTGATGGCGAGGGTAGTGTCCAAGTCCATCTCGATGAGCAAATCGACGCGGCAAAAGCCAAAGTATTTGCGGTTTACGGTAAGGGCGGGATCGGAAAAAGCACGACCTCTTCGAATCTGTCCGTCGCCTTTTCAAAGTTGGGTAAGCGGGTCATCCAGATCGGCTGTGACCCTAAACACGATTCGACGTTCACCCTGACTAAGTCACTGATACCGACGGTCATCGACGTGCTTGAATCCGTGGAGTTCCATGCGGAAGAACTGCAAACAGAGGACTACGTCCAAATCGGTTACAACGGTGTCATGTGCGTGGAGGCAGGTGGTCCACCAGCAGGCACCGGCTGTGGTGGTTATGTGGTGGGTCAAACGGTCAAACTTTTGAAGCAGCATCACTTACTTGATGATGCTGACGTGGTGATTTTTGACGTCCTGGGTGATGTGGTTTGTGGCGGATTCGCGTCGCCACTTCAGCACGCTGAGCGTGCATTAGTGGTCACAGCCAACGATTTTGATTCGATTTTTGCGATGAACCGGATCGCAGCCGCGATAGAAGCGAAGTCCAAAAATTATGGTGTCCGTTTAGGAGGCGTTATTGCCAATCGCAGTGCGGAGACCGATGAGATCGACCGGTTTAACGCAGAGGTCGGTCTGGGACGGGTTGCACACTTTAAAGACCTCGATGTGATTCGTCGCAGTCGACTGAAGAAGTCTACGTTATTTGAGCTGCCTGAGACGCCCGAATTAAAGGCCGTGCAAGACGAGTATTTGCAGTTGGCTGAGGGTTTGTACTACGGATCAAAGGCTTACGATGTGAAGCCGATGAAAGATCGCGATCTATTCGACTTTTTGGGATTTGATTGATGCCACTGGCAAACTACCAACAGCGACGTGCGCAAATCGAACATTACTTCGATAGAACGGCGGCGGACGTCTGGGCACGACTGACCTCGGATGAGCCGGTGAGCGGTATTCGAGAGACTGTTCGTGCTGGCCGCGAGTCAATGCGCAGCACCTTGTTGAGTTGGCTCCCAGACGACCTGAGCGGTAAAAAAGTGCTCGATGCAGGCTGCGGTACCGGTGTGATTTCCATCGAGCTGGCAAAACGTGGCGCACACGTTGTCGCCGTTGATTTGTCGGAATCGTTGATCAGCCTGGCGAATCAGCGCTACTCAGATCTCGATGAGTATGGCCGTATACAGTTTGTTGTGGGGGACATGCGTCAGTTAGAGGGCGAGCAATTTGATCACGTGCTCGCCATGGACTCGATTATTCACTACGCAGCTAAGGACGGTCTAAAAACATTAGAGACTCTGGCATCGACTGTTAATGCCTCAATGGTCTTCACGTTTGCTCCAAAAACAATTCCGTTGGCGGCAATGCATGCGATTGGAAAATTGTTTCCTAGAAGTGATCGAGCGCCTGCTATTGAGCCTATTGCTCCGCACAACTTGCGCCGGTCGATTACTACTTCAGAGGCGCTGTTAGATTGGCAGGTGTCTCGTGAACGTCGCGTTTCAACAGGGTTTTACACGTCACAAGCGATGGAGTTGGTAAAAAGATGCTAATCACTCGTGACCAGCTGACCGCCTTGACCGCGCAGATCAACCCTCGGTATCTACCCTGGTTCAACGTGGTGCAAGGCGAATTGACGCTGTCGAGATTGGCTCGCTTGTCATTGTTTCAGGTCTCGGTCGGAATCTGCTACGTACTTCTCAATGGTACCTTGAACCGAATTATGGTCGTGGAGTTGGGGCGCGCCGCGTGGCTTGTCTCAGCAATGCTCGCTTTACCTTTGTTGCTCGCGCCTGCACGCGTGCTGGTCGGCTATCGGTCAGACAAT
>CAYVQI010000029.1:0-19330 GCA_964454155.1 uncultured Alteromonadaceae bacterium
CCGACCCCAGCATTATGAATGCTGTGCTCTAACCAGCTGAGCTACGTAGCCACGAAGGTCGCGTAGTTTGGCGAGAAACAGCGCTTAGGTCAATTGCCCATGACGCGATTTCCTCGCTTTTTAAGCGGCTTGGTGCAAAAGACTTTTCTAAGCCTTAAATTTACGATTACACATTGAAACGAAAGTGAATGACGTCGCCGTCAGAGACAACGTACTCTTTTCCCTCTAGACGCCATTTACCGGCCTCTTTTGCACCTGACTCGCCCTTGAGCGTCACAAAGTCGTCGTACGCGACGACTTCGGCGCGAATAAACCCTTTCTGAAAGTCTGTGTGAATCACACCCGCAGCCTCTGGAGCGGTAGCCCCCACCTTTACGGTCCATGCTCGGACTTCTTTGGGGCCGGCGGTAAAATAAGTTTGCAAGTTGAGGAGCGAATAGCCCGCTCGAATGGTTCGATCAAGTCCTGACTCTTCCATACCCATGTCCGCAAGGAACTCAGACTTCTCATCGTCCTCCAGCTCGGAGATTTCAGATTCAAGCTTGTTACAAATAGCCACTACGCCCGCACCTTCGGAGTCAGCGTATTCGCTCACCACGTCGAGGTGTGGATTGTCGTCAAAGCCGTCTTCAGCCACGTTGGCAATGTACATGGTGGGCTTGATCGTGAGTAGGTGCATCGTTCGGACGAGTTCTTGCTCGGTGTCGTCCAGTTCCAGTGCCCTTACGGGCAGGGCTTCGTTAAGGTGCGGAAGCAGCTTTTCCTCAAGGAGGGCTTTCGTTGCGATTGCAACTTTATCGCCGCCTTTGGCCGTGCGTACAACGCGCTGAAGTTGCTTCTCACAACTTTCAAGATCGGCCAAAGCCAGTTCCGTATTAATCGTTTCAATATCAGCCAGAGGATTAATCTGATTGGCGACGTGGATGACGTTCGGATCTTCAAAACACCGCACGACGTGGGCAATTGCGTCGGTTTCACGAATATTGGCGAGGAATTGGTTGCCAAGACCTTCGCCTTTGGATGCGCCTGCAACAAGCCCGGCGATATCAACGAATTCCATGGTAGCGGGAATACTTCGCTCAGGGTTGACGAGAGATTGGATTGCATCTTGCCGGGGATCGGGCACGGATACGACACCCGCGTTGGGCTCGATCGTGCAAAACGGGAAGTTTTCAGCGTCGATTCCCGCCTTGGTGAGTGCGTTAAATAGCGTTGACTTGCCCACATTGGGAAGCCCAACGATGCCACACTTAATGCCCATACTTAGCCTCTTTACACATCTGCTTTGGTCTTGTCACTGCTGTGAAGACGCGTCATTGCTTTTACATCTTCCCCGTCAAGTAACAGTGGTAGTGCTGCTTGCGCTTCGTCAATGGACGATGCGATCAGCGCTTGTTCGGTCTTTGACGCTTTACTGAGTACCCAGTCGGAAACTTTGTTGGCTTGCCCGGGATGACCAATGCCCACCCGCAGGCGCCAAAACGCTCTGGTGCCACCAATTGCTGGAATAATGTCCCTGAGACCATTATGTCCCCCGTGACCCCCGTCGAATTTAAAACGACTGGCCCCCGGCGTCATATCGAGTTCATCGTGCACAATCAGCAGTTGCTCGGGTGGAATCTGGAAGTAGTTCACCGCCAGCCCCACGGCCTTGCCGCTGTGATTCATGTAGGTGTCGGGGATCAACAGTCGGACATCGTGCCCCGCTACAGATCCACGACCCACTCTGGCAGAGAGTTTCTTCTCAGCCTTGAGGTCAATACTGTTTTGAGTCGCTAGCGCCGAAACGAAATCGGCACCCGCATTGTGGCGAGTGCCGATGTATTTTTCGCCAGGATTACCCAGACCGACAATGAGTCGAATGCTGGGTGTCACCATTAGCTCTCTGCGCCGTCTTCTTCGCCTGTCTCATCACCGGCTGCTTCAGCTCCGTCGTCGGAGTCGCCTTTGGCACCCTTAGGCGCAAGTACAGCAGCGACGGCCATATCGCGATCACCACCCAGTGTAAGTGCAGTGGAAGTGACCCCGGACGGGAACGTTAGGTCCGATAAGTGAATCACGTCGCCAAGATCAACCTCAGCCATGTCCACTTCAATGAACTCGGGGAGGTCGGCCGGTAGCGCGCTGACTTCGATTTCATTCAACGTGTGTTGGATGCGGCCACCACCAAGTTTTACGCCCACGCAAGACTCTTCGTTAATGTAGTGCAGTGGAATAGAGACTTTCAGGGCTTTATTGGCCTCAACGCGGAAGAAGTCAGCGTGCATTGGATAATCCTTTGCAGGGTGACGTTGCAGCGCCTTGAGAATGGCTTTTTCCTTTTTGCCATCGTACGTAATTTCGAGAATAGCGGAGTAAAACGCTTCGGTCTCGAGGTGCTTCTCGAAATCCTTACGGACAAGCGAGAGACTTACGGGTGCGTTATCGCCGCCATAAATAATGGCGGGAACTTTCGCTTCGAGTCGGCGAAGGCGGCGGCTCGCACCTTTCCCTTCATCGCTACGAAGCTCGGCTTCAACTACAAAAGTGTCAGACATGGTCTGTCTCCTTTGGAAAAACACTCAAAGACTTGCGACCGGTCCTGGAGTGTGTGGGTTTACGCTGAATTATGAATCAAACAGCGCGCTAATAGATTCTTCGTTACTCACTCTGCGAATGGACTCTGCTAAGAGATCAGCAATGGTGAGTTGGCGAATTTTTGCAATTGTTTTTGCCTCAGCGCTCAACGGGATCGTGTCAGTAACAACCAATTCATCGAGTTCCGAGTTGCGAACATTTTCAAGCGCTTTCCCCGAAAGGACTGCATGCGTGCAGTAAGCCACGACTTTGGTGGCGCCGCGCTCCTTGAGTGCATTTGCGGCGGAGCACAGCGTGCCGGCTGTATCGACCATATCGTCGACCATGATGGCCGTACGACCTTGGACGTCTCCGATCAAGTTCATGACCTCGGACTCGTTGGCCCTCGGACGGCGTTTGTCAATGATGGCCAGCTCGGCCTCGTCGAGCTGCTTGGCAATAGCGCGAGCACGAACCACACCGCCAATGTCGGGCGACACAACGACCACGTTTTCATACTTACTGGCGACAATGTCGTCGTTGAGTATGGGCGAGGCGTACACGTTATCTACCGGACAGGTGAAAAAGCCTTGAATCTGTTCGGCGTGCAAATCGACCGTTAATACGCGGTCAACGCCCACGCTCACCATCATGTCAGCAACGACTTTAGAGGAAATCGGCACTCGAGAGGATCGTACTCGGCGGTCCTGACGTGCGTAGCCAAAGTAGGGGACCACGGCGGTGATTCTACTGGCGGATGCACGACGCAACGCGTCAATAATGAGTAACAGCTCCATGAGGTTGTCGTTTGTAGGCTCACAGGTGCTCTGCAGGACAAAAACGTCTTTACCACGAACGTTTTCATTGAGCTCGACCGTGACTTCACCGTCTGAGAACTTACCGACCTTTGCACTGCCAATTTCAAGATATAGGCGGCTGGCCACCTTTCTTGCGAGATCGGTGTTCGAGTTGCCGGTAAAAACCATCATTTTCGAAGACATGCGAGGCGTCCTGCGAGTTGGATATGGCTGGGGCGGGAGGATTCGAACCTCCGAATGGCGGGATCAAAACCCGCTGCCTTGCCACTTGGCGACGCCCCAATATTCGTTTGTGCTACACCATTGTGTAGCGATTTATTCCTAGTGCAACAAAGGCCTGGAATTCATTTTCGGCAAGAGCAGCGACGTGCATCGCTTCATCTCTCGACTCAAAGGCTGCGAAGACACACGCGCCACTTCCAGTCATTGCTGCGGGACCGTGTTGAGACAGCCACTCACGCGCTACCTTAACTTGCTCGTACCTGCGTTCCACTACGGGCTGCAGGTCGTTGCGTACCGACCCCTTGAAAAGCGCCGACACTGTAATTGGCAGAGTATTGCGTGTCAATTCTGGAGCCCTGAAGATTTCCTCTGTAGACACGTGACAATTGGGGTAAATAATTACAAACCAGCGTTTAGGTAAGGTGATCGGTGTGAGTTTTTCTCCAATTCCCTCGGCCCACGCCGATTCTCCTCGAACAAACACCGGAACGTCTGCTCCTAAGGTTGCACCCAAGGTCGCCAGTGTTTGTACGGAGTGACCCAGTTTAAATAGTGAATTCAACGCGCAAAGCGTTGTGGCGGCATTCGAGCTACCGCCTCCTAGGCCACCGCCCATGGGGACCACCTTTTGAATATCGATACAGACGCCAAGACCTGGATCAAGATCGAGTAGGTTGGCGGCTCTGACGATTAAATTGTCACTGTAGGGAATCCCTGAAACGTCACCTGTTAACTGCAGACCCGGCGCGTCGGTCACTTCAAATCGCATGACGTCGCCCCAGTCTAGGAGTTGGAAAACTGTTTGCAGCTCGTGATAGCCATCAGCTCGCTGACCCACCACGTGAAGGAACAGGTTCAGCTTTGCTGGACTTAGCGTTTCAATCACCTGCTCATTCACCGTCGATGACTTCCCACTCGTTGATAATGATACGGAGCGAATCGTCGTTCGCTTCGATGCGAAGTCGTCGAGGCACTCGGTATTCGTCTAGCACAGACCAATCCAGGACCTGCGCAACGACCGTATTGCTGTCCAGTTGAGTGCCGGTCAGCAGAGCCGCCCAATTTTCAGGCGGCGCCATCTTTAGTAGTGCTAGATGACGGGCTGCCATGGCGTTGCTGAGCGGCGTCAGGCGGTTGTCACTGTCGACCGTAAAGAAGCCATTTTTATTGTGGAGCAGCACCGCGCTGCGAAGTCCGAGACTGTCACTCACGACGACTCGGTCGACGGTGTTGGCGGAGTGAGTCCACGAAAAGCGCAGCGTTTGATTGTTGCTTTTCGAGGTGACGAGCATTTTACCGCTGGCGCGCCAGGACATTGACTTGGGAAGTAAAGCGGAGACCTCATCAACGCTGTCGACCTCAAAGGGCAACTGAACGCACCCTGTCACCACAATGAGAAGGAACGCTAATGGCCATGACCTCATCACCACGCTACTCCGGTAGCGGAATGGCGAGTTTATTCGCCGTATCGAGAAGGTACTTGTTCTGCGGCGATGATCGCCACTCGGCGGAAAATAGGTCTCTCGCTTCAAGGGTACGACCTTGCGACCAGAGTAACTCAATGAGGTGGGCGGCGACCTCCGGATCCGGGTACTGCTTGTAGGCCTCTTTGAGGAGGAGTTCAGCCTGCTTTTTCTTCCCAAGCTTAAAGTAGGCCCAGCCAAGGCTATCAATAATGGCTGGGTTTCGAGGGTCTTTCGTGAGGGCTTCTTCGAGCAAGTCAGCCGCCTCAGAAAACCGCGTCGTGTTGTTAGTCAGGGCGTAGCCGAGCGCGTTCAGTGCACCCGCGTCACCCGGTGCTAAGTTTAGAATCTGGCGATAGTCGGTCTCGGCTTGATTAAAAAGACCGCGTCGTTCTAGCAGGGTTGCCCGCGCAAACAAGAGTCTCGTCGACTTCGGAAATTCCGAAAGGGCAGTGGTCAGTACATTGCGAGCCTCGTCTGAACCGAGCGCCTCCAACGTGTCGGCATGAAACGTAAAGCTGATCTCGCGACCTTGCGGATGTGTCACGCGTTGACGTTCGAAAAATACATTGGTGGTGTTAATATCGCCGTTGCTGATGAGTAAATTTGCAGCTTCTCGCAGAGCGCGCGCGTAATTAGACGAGGGTGCGACACGAGCAAATGCATCGAGTGCTTGCACCGTATCCTGAACCTGCACAAGCGCCAGACCACGAAAAAAATACGCGTCACTGATGCGTTGGCGCCCAGCAAGCACTCGATCCAAATGCACGAGTGCTGACATGGGCTGCGAGAGTTCAATATCCACCAATGCGGCACTAATGAGGTGATCGATATTGGGCTGAGGCGCAAGCACTAAAATATCAAACTGTGCCTTCGCATTTTCGAGTTCCTGCCGACCCAGTAAATAACGCGCGTATTGATATCGCAGCAACGCACTGTCAGTGACTTCTATTGCAGTGAGTAATGTCTCAAAAGCGCGTGGGTCATCCGCCTGTAAGCGGATTTCCGTTATCAGTAGTGTGCCTCTTTCATGGTAAGGATCAACGGTAAAAAGCGCCTTTAAACCTTCTTTGGCGACACCAATGTTTCCGCTTCGCCATTCTAGGAGAGCCATCGCAAAGAGGCTGCGAGGGTCGTCTGGGTAATTGACTGCAAGCTCACCGAGTAGCTGTCGAATGCGTGCCTTCGTCTCGTCCGGCTGTGCGGCATAGTCATTGAGCAGTGCCGCTGGGTTGATCTCTGAGTCCGATGCGAAGGCCCGCCGGGAATAACGCAGAGCCTCAGCCACGTCGTTGCGGTCGATTAAAATAGCCGCAGCAATTGTCGCGGCCTCACCGTCACTAGGTTCAAGATCTGAAAGGCGTCTTGCCATGCCCAGTGTAGCGTCTGTATCGCGCACGAACTGCGCAAGTTGCAGCGCTCGTCGCGCGATTGCTGGGTCAGGTATCAGTAGGCTGGCCGCGGTCAATCGGCGCAGCCCCAGTGGCAGATCTCGCGCCCTGATCGCAAACTCCGCTTCAAGCAGCACGGACAGCTGATCGCTAGGAATATCGGCGTAAGGATGGACGACTGTTGGGGTGACGGGGTTGGTGACGTCAGCGCTAATCTCGCCCTTCGGGGCGTCAACCACTTGAGTGGTCGTGCAGCCCGATAAAAATAGGGCCAAAACGGCAATGGAATATTTGATGTTTCTCATGGGTGTAATCATGACACACCAAACGAAATCGGCACACGCCCTCGTGTCAGCTCAATTCTCTGTTATCATTCTTTGAAGTGTAGCTATTGATTGACAGTGATGCCGTCAAATTTGGTTGTCATAGGAATAAATCACGACTCGGCACCCGTCTCGGTTCGAGAGCGCGTGGCGTTCGCGCCTGAGTGCGTTCCTGAGGCAATTTCGGAGCTTATCGCGCACACCGGACTGAGTGAAGGTGTGATTTTAAGCACCTGCAACCGCACTGAAATTTATGGTTGGTTCGGCGAGGCGTGTGAGGCTGCGGTGGTGGGCGACGACGTCGTTAAGTGGCTGTCGGCCTATCACTCTGTCGCTATGGGCGATTTGTCGACGTGCACCTACAGAAGTCACGGTTTGGATGGATTGACGCACTTGGTAAAGGTCGCTGCTGGCTTGAACTCGATGGTGCTCGGCGAGCCTCAAATTTTTGGTCAAATCAAATCAGCATTCGCGGTATCGCAAGAGAGTGGTGGCATCGGGGATTCGCTAGGGAAGCTGTTTCCCGAGGCGTTCCGTCTTGCCAAGCGTGTCCGTACCGATACCGCTATTGGGGAAAACCCCGTTTCCGTGGCCTACGCCGCTGTGGATCTAGCCGGACGAATTTTCTCAGATCTTTCCAATCGCACGGCGCTTCTGCTCGGCGCGGGCGAAACGATTGAGTTGGTTGCGCGACATCTCAACGAAGCAGGCCTTGGAAAACTAATTGTGGCCAATCGGACCCTAAAGCGCGCCGAGACGCTTGCAGAACAGTTTGGTGCGGAAGCGATTCTTCTTGCAGACGTGACAGATCGTCTACCCAGCGCCGATATTGTGATCAGCTCCACAGCCAGTCAACTGCCGATCTTGGGTAAGGGAGCGGTTGAGGAGGCGATTAAAGCGCGTCGGTTTAGACCCGCACTGTTGATCGATTTGGCCGTTCCCCGAGACATCGAGCCGCAAGTGGCGTCGCTGTCTGACGTATACCTCTACACCGTTGACGACCTTCGGGGTGTCGTTGAGGAGAATGTGCGCCTTCGAAGTCACGAGGCCAACAAGGCGGATAAGATTGTCGACGAAGGTGTCGTTGAGGTTGAGGCTAATTGGCTGCAACGCGCATCAGCAGACGTCGTTAGAAATTATCGTGAGTCGGCAATGGCAATCCAAAACGCTGAGCTCGAACGCGCGATGAAGGCGTTAGAGAGCGGCAAGACCCCCGAAGAAGTTATTACACGATTGTCACGGGATCTCACGAATAAGTTAATTCATGCTCCAACCGCGGGATTAAAGCAGATCGCAAAGGAAGGCGATCGTGTTAATGTTTCAAGGGCGGCAGAGTTGCTGGGCGTGCCATCATCTTTACCCTCGGACGGTTCGTCCACACTACAGTAGATCAATAAAGGCAGTTATTTGTGAAATCTTCGCTGGTTACGAAGCTCGAGTCGCTGTGCGATCGACATGAGGAAGTCTCTGCGCTGCTCTCTGACGCGGAGACAGCCTCCGACCCTAATAAATTTCGAAGTCTCTCTCAGGAATATTCGCAGCTCGACGAGGTCGTCAAAGTTTATGAGAGCTATCGGCGCGCGCAAGACGATTCAGCAGAGGCGCAGGTCATGCTGCAAGACGCCGATGTTGAACTTCGAGAGATGGCCGAGGAGGAAATTGCGGTCGCTGAGCAGCATATGGTGGCGTCTGAAGCTGAGCTTCAGGTGTTGATGTTGCCCAAAGACCCTAAAGATTCGAGTAACGTATTTTTGGAGATTCGAGCCGGCACGGGGGGCGACGAAGCGGCTATTTTTTCAGGTGACCTGTTCCGAATGTACTCACGCTACGCGGAGAGCAAACGGTGGTCTATTGAAGTCGTCTCAGAGCGGGCGAGCGATCATGGCGGTTATAAAGAATTGATTGCCCGGGTGGTGGGTGATTCTGTTTACGCGCACTTAAAATTTGAGTCGGGTGCACATCGTGTTCAGCGGGTTCCTGAAACGGAGTCACAGGGACGAATCCATACGTCTGCTTGCACCGTTGCCGTCATGGCGGAGCCCGATGAAGTTGAGGAAGTCGCGATTCGCAAGGAGGACCTCCGTGTTGATACCTATCGCTCCTCAGGGGCCGGAGGGCAGCACGTTAACACCACGGACTCCGCTGTCCGCTTGACACACATTCCAACGGGCATTGTCGTGGAGTGCCAAGATGAGCGCTCACAACACAAGAATCGAGCTCGGGCGATGTCGCTTTTGCAAGCTAAACTCGCATCGGCCTCTGAGCAACAGTTGGCGGCAGAGCAAGCCGAAGAGCGCCGTAATTTGGTGGGGACCGGTGATCGATCTGACCGTATCCGGACTTATAATTACCCGCAAGGCCGAGTGACCGACCACCGAATTAACCTCACCTTGTACAAATTAGACGAGGTAGTGGAAGGCAGTCTTGATTCGGTCATACAGCCGCTCAGACAGGAGCATCAGGCGGATCTACTGGCCGCGCTAGGTGACGAGTGAAAGTCAGCGACGCGTTAGCTGCGTTTAATATTGCCAAGCGCGATGCTGAAACGTTGTTGCTGCACTGTTTGGATCGTACTAATCGCGCCTGGCTCTTTGCGCACGACACGGATGATCTTGCTGCCGACGACCTCAAGCAGTACTCCGCGCTCTGTCGAGAGCGCGAACAGGGCGTTCCATTGGCCTACGTGTTGGGTTATCGAGAATTTTGGTCGCTTGAACTTGCGGTAACACCCGACGTACTTATTCCTCGGCCCGAAACTGAACACTTAGTCGAGTGGGCCATTGAGCGAGTTGCGGCGTTTGCAGCGCCTTCATTACTCGATTTGGGGACCGGGAGTGGCGCAATCGCATTGGCGTGTAAGGCGGCCAAACCAAACTTAGAGGTGACGGCTTGTGATGTCAGTGAGCCGGCACTTGCCGTTGCGGAAAAAAACGCCAGAAATCTCGATTTACCGATTGAATTGACCGTCTCCAATTGGTTTTCCGCCTTTGGCGAACGATCATGGTCAATCATCGTGGCGAATCCGCCTTATGTGGCGCGTAAAGATGAGCATCTGCTGCAAGGCGATGTGCGTTTCGAACCGACGATCGCCTTGACTGACGGGAGCGATGGGCTCAGTGATATTCGACGTATTATCACTCAGGCACCACAGCACCTGACTAAAGACGGCTGGCTTTTGATTGAGCACGGCTATGATCAGGCGAGTGATGTATATAAAATTTTCCGGGCCCACGGGTTTAGAGACGTGAGCCTGCGGCACGATTTGGCAGGAAGGCCAAGAGTGACCGGGGGGTGCTTGCGATGATCAGTGACGAGGTTCTTGAGCGTTATTCGCGGCAGATCTTATTGCCCGAGATTGACCTTGCGGGGCAGGGTCGTCTGAGTCGTGCGCGTGTCGTTATCGTAGGCTGCGGTGGTTTGGGGTCGATGGTGGGGCTGTTTTTGGCTGGGGCAGGTGTTGGCCATCTGCGGCTCGTTGATCATGACAAACTTGAGATGAGTAACCTTCACCGCCAGCTCGCCTTTCGAGAGCGAGACATCGGTGCGTATAAAGCCACAGCGCTACAGGCACAGCTCGCCGCGCTCAACGGTGACGTACAAATTGAATCCGTGACTCAACGTTTTGGCGAAAATATCGCAAACGACAGATCAGTGCTCGCCGATATCGATCTTGTTATTGATGCCACCGATAATTTGGAGTCCCGTCACGCGATCGAGAAATACACGCGGGAATTCGGCATACCTTGGATTATGGGCGCCGCCTCCCGTCTGCACGGTCAAGTGATTGCATTTAGTGGCTCGCGCAGTGAAGGCTGTTATCGCTGTATCGCGCCTGCTGACGACGACAGACCTGGGTTTGATTGCCGCAGCGAAGGTGTCTTGGCCTCGGTGGTCGGTGTCATTGCCGCCTGGCAGGCGCAGGACGCCCTCATCTACCTTGCGCGACAGCGCGAACCGCTTTGGGGGCTACTGAGAGTTTATGACGCGCTAGAGCAACACATTGAGCGACTCTACGTTGCAGCCCCTGGCGGTTGCGGCCACGACTAGTCGGCGTAAAGGTCTTTCGGTATCGGTTGCTTGAGCAGTAAGACTAAGCGAACCGCGATCATGGTTGACGCGACAGTGACGCCTACGATGATACCGACCCAGAACCCGGCGGCACCGTCAAACAGGTTATCCGCTTTCACGATGCCAAGGTAGTAACCCAGCGGTAAGGCAATGAGCCAGTAAGCGACCATGCTCGCGATGAATGGGAAACGCGTCTTTTTGTAGGCGCGCATCGAAAATGATCCCACGATCTGAACGGCATCGATAATCACAAACAGTGCGGCAAGACTCAGAAGCCGGGCAGCAAGCAATGTGATGTCAGGGGATTCAGAATAAATGCTGACGATCGCAATTGGCAGTGTCAGAAGTACTGCCATGGTCGTGAGACTGATGATGCCCGAGCACAATATACCGGCCTTGAGCGCCATAAAGACGCCTTGCTGGTTTTGAGCGCCCAAGGCGTGGCCCATTCGAGTCGCCATTGCCGACCCAATGGCCAGCATAGGGATGTAAAACATATCCCACACGTTAAAGGCGATCTGGTGGGCGCCAATCGCGGTGTCTCCCAAAGACGACACTAACAGTGCGATACCAGCAAAAACCGAAGTCTCCAGAAACATGGTGGCACCCACCGGCCATCCCAATACTAAAATCTCTTTAATCGCGCTTGTGTTGGGTGCAACGGGTGACCAAGGGGGCATGTATTGTTTCAGCGATTTCTTTTGGAGCACGTACACCGTGATAACGATTGCCGAGAGCCACATTGATATTGCGGTTGCGATTCCGCAGCCCTGCGCTCCCATGGCGGGAATATCACCAAAGCCAAAAATAAACATATAGTTGAGTGGAATATTGGTGATGAAGCCTACGACAGCAGCAACCGCAAACGGTGACGTGATGCCGACGCCTTGGCAGTGGTAGCGCAGCGCCATGAAGATGCCTAAGGCAGGAAACCCGAATGCGACCATCTTGATGTACTCGCTGGATTTCTCCGCGGTTTGCCCGTCTATACCAAGCCACCCAAGCCCGAGGTGACTGAAATAGCACAACGGTGCAACGATCAAGCTTAGAAAAACGGACACCCACAGCGCCTGTGGAAGGTGGTCGCGAATTCGGTGTATTCGTCCAGCGCCGAAGTCCTGCGCGATGATCGCAGAACTGGCAAACATGACGCCGAGCACAACAAGGTATAGCGGTAACCAAATATTGAAGCCGATGGCAATTGCAGCGAGATCTTTGTCACCGAAACGTGCCGCCATGATGGTATCGACAACACCTGTCCCCATTTGTGCGCTTTGGGCGACCAGCAGTGGCCAACCAATACGCCAAAAATGTGTCAATTCTGATCTGAGCGACGTGAATGTTTCGGACATGGAGCCCCCAAATGCAACGGCGCACTGTACCACGTAACGCGAATAACTCAGGCGCTCTTTGGGCATTGTGCTATGCTCGGCGCCCTGCTAAGAAAGGACGTAAAAACCGTTGACCGATCAAGTTGTCCAAACCGCCGAAAATCAGGCGTCAAACTCCGAAGATGTGTCGTTCGAATCGCTCAATCTTGATGCGTCGCTCATGCGTGGAATCGATGCTCTTGGCTTTGAGCGGTGCTCGCCCATTCAGGCCAGAATTTTGCCCTACACACTGGAGGGGCACGATGCGATTGGTAAAGCACAAACTGGAACAGGTAAGACCGCGGCATTTTTGATCACGCTGTTTAATGACATGCTGAACAACCCTGTTGAGGGAGAACGCTATTTAGCGGAACCGAGAGCAGTGATTTTAGCACCCACTCGCGAGTTAGTGATGCAGATCGGGGAGGATGCGCGAGAACTTGGAAAATTTACGGGACTCAGCACGGTCACACTCATTGGCGGGGCTGATTACGCGAAGCAGCTACAGAAGGTCAATCAGCGCGTTACGGATATTGTTGTTGCGACCCCTGGGCGATTGATCGACTTTCTTCAGCGGCGTGATATGTTTTTAGATCGCGTGGAGTCGCTGGTTCTTGATGAGGCGGACCGCATGCTTGATATGGGGTTCATTCCTCAGGTGAAGCGTATTGTGCGATCTACACCGAAAAAAGAAGATCGTCAGACGCTATTGTTTTCTGCGACCTTTAGTCCTGACATTATGAATCTGGCGAGTCAGTGGACCTATGAGCCCATCACGGTGGAAATTGAGCCAGAGCGAATAGCGACCGAAAACGTGGATCAGCGAGTGTATGTCCTCGAGAGTCGTGATCGCTTAAACGTGCTCAAGAATATCTTGGCAACGCCTGAGGCGACGTCGGTCATCGTTTTCGCGAATCGTCGAGACCAAGTGCGGCGCGTTCATGAACGATTGCAAAAAAGTGGTCTTGAGTGTGGGATATTGTCGGGCGAGATCACACAGGCAAAGCGAACGAAGACACTCGAGCAGTTTAAGTCCGGGCGCTTACGTGTGTTGATCGCAACCGATGTGGCCGGTCGAGGCATACACGTGGACGGCGTGAGTCATGTGGTGAATTACGACTTGCCCGAAGATCCTGAGGACTACGTTCACAGGATTGGTCGCACCGGTAGAGCGGGTGAGAAGGGCGTGTCGATCAGCTTTGCGAGCGAAGATAATGCGTTTCTTCTGCCTGAGATTGAGGCGCTGCTCGGTCAGTCGTTAAAGTGCACGCAAGTTCCAGTCGATCTGGTGAACAGCTAGCTATTTGAGCGGTCGCAGCTCCTCACACCACAGCAAGGTGGCGCCCGCCACAGCTGCCGGTATTAAAACAAGATTAAGCACGGGCATTCCCGAAACGAATGCCACAATCCCTCCAAAGCCGATTGATGTGCTTCGGCGAGCGGCACATGCCGCACGAACCTCACCAAACGAGAGTCTGTGATTGTCCATCGGATAGTCCACAAACTGGAGTGACATCATCCAGGCGCCGAGCAGTATCCAGAAAAGAGGCGCTGCCATATTGATCCCGGGAATGAGGCTGACGACTAACACAGCGAGTGCCATGGGGAGGTAATGTGCGATCTTTTGTAGTTCTCTGAGAAACCCTCGAGGCACCGCGAGCGCCAGTTGCACCGCCGAACTGTCCGAGACCAGTGTCTCGCCGGTGACGTACTCCTCCACCTTTTCAGCCAGTAATCCGTGGAAAGGCGACGTGAGAAAAAGCACGATAAAAATCGACAGATAACCCGAGAGCAAGGTGCCAACCAGCCATGCCAGAGGTGCGAGGATCCATGTTAGGAAGCTCCACGTGCTGGTGAGTTCACCCGTGAAGTTGACATAAACACCCGACATGAGCTGGTACAAGGAGCCGGCAATAATACCGAAGACAGCGACGTTCGCCACCAGCGGAATGATCACAAATCTGCGGAGTCCGGGGCGCGTAATAATCTTGAGACCTTTAAAAAAATAACCCATTCCAGTCATCAAGTCTGACATCACATTGTCCTGTCCAATTAAGATTTGAGTTGTGCGATTATCTTCGCTGTCCTGTGACTATACTACGAAGATCTTGGACGGGAGCTCGATGATGGCAGACAACGATCTGTTCGAAAGCGAAATGAGTGACGTCACGCCACTAAACCGGGCGCCGCGAGAGCGACTGGTAAAAACTGAATCGGTTGACTCGTCACTGAGGCGGCAAGCGGCGACGCGCAAGGACACTCGGTCAGATAATGTGTTAACTGACGACGGCATTGCGCCGCTCGACGCCTGGTTTGTCCTGGAGTTTAAGCGACCGGGGATTCAAAACGGCGTGTATAGGAAACTGCGGCTGGGTCACTACGAAATTGAGGCCAGGCTTGACCTGCATCGATTTACGGTTGCCGAAGCCCGACTTGAGTTGTGGTCATTTTTTAAAGAAGCCCGTCGGCTGGGTTTGCGCACCCTGCTCATCACCCACGGAAAAGGGTTTGGTAACAAGGAGAAGTCGGGGTCTGGTGTGTTGAAGGGCTATGTTAATCAGTGGCTGCAAGATATTGATGACGTGCAGGCGTTTCACTCAGCCCAAGCTCACCATGGCGGTACGGGCTCAGCTTACGTCTTACTTCGCAAGAGTGATGCGAAAAAACGAGAGAATCGTGAGCGGTTCATGAAGGGTCGAGTACAGGACGTCTAATCAACCCAGTTTTTCTTTGAGGAGCTGATTGAGCAGCTGCGGATTTGCCTGACCTTTTGAGGCCTTCATGGCTTGGCCGACAAAAAAGCCGATCAGTTTCTTTTGTTTGCCTTCATCCGCCACGCGGTATTGCTCGACCTGTGCCGCATTGTCATTAATCAGCGCATTGACGATTGCCTCGAGCGCTCCGCTGTCACTGACTTGCTTGAGCCCTTTGCGGTCAATAATGTCATCGACGTTGGTCTCGCCTTGCCACAGGGCATCAAATACGTCCTTGGCCATTTTGCTCGACAGCGTGTTGTCGTCAATTCGCCCGATCAAGGCCGCTAAGTCGATGGCGCTCAACGCAGCATCGGACACTGAAATACCTTCTTTATTGAGTGCCGCACTGACATCACCGAGTACCCAGTTGGCAGCTGACTTCGGGTTTTCCGAAGTTTGGGCGACGACTTCAAAAAACTCAGCGGTCGCACGTTCTTGTGTCAGCAGATTGGCGTCATAATTACTGAGTCCCAACTCCTCGGTATAACGCCGGCGTTTGGCCACCGGCAGTTCAGGGAGTGAGGCTTTTATGTCTTCGATGGTGGCGTCGTCAATGACAATGGGTAGGAGGTCGGGGTCAGGGAAATACCGGTAGTCATTGGCCACTTCCTTGGAGCGCATCGCGCGGGTTTCGTCGCGCTCGGGATCAAAGAGGCGTGTCTCTTGCGTCACAGTGTGCCCCGCTTCTAAAAGATCTTGCTGTCGTTGCGACTCAACACGGATGGCACGCTCAATAAAGCGAAAGGAGTTGATGTTTTTTAACTCGGTGCGGGTTCCGTACGCTGATTCACCGTTCGGTCTGAGCGATATGTTGACGTCACAACGCATGGACCCCTCAGACATGTTGCCGTCGGAGATGCCCAAGTAGGTCACTAAGGCATGCAGTGCCTTCAGGTAAGCAATGACCTGTTCTGCCGTTCTAAAATCGGGCTCAGTGACCACCTCCAGTAGTGGTGTGCCTGCACGATTTAAGTCGATACCCGTGTGCCCCGGAATCGCATCATGGACCGATTTCCCTGCATCTTCCTCTAGGTGTGCGCGTAAAATTCTGACAGGAAACGTCGAACCGTCTTCGAGTGGCACATCAAAGATGCCTTCTTTGACGATAGGCTCGAAGAACTGTGATATCTGGTAGCCCTTTGGTAGGTCTGGATAGAAATAGTTTTTACGATCGAACCGAGATATTTTGCCAATTTCAGCACCAACACCCAATCCAAAAACAATAGCCTGCGTGACCGCTTCGTGGTTCAGCACGGGCAACGTGCCGGGGAGCGCCATATCGAGTGGGTTTGTGTGCGTATTCACCTCGGCCCCAAATTGGGTGGAAGAGGATGAAAATATTTTTGAGTGCGTTGCAAGCTGCAGATGCACCTCTAGCCCCATCACCATTTCCCAATGCATCAGCGAACGGCCTCTAGTGTCGGTCTGCGGGTGTGCCAGTCGGTGCGGTTCTGAAACTGATGCGCCACGTTTAAAAGTTGAGCTTCCCCAAAACGTCGGCCAATCAACTGCAGGCCAACGGGCAAACCATTGACCAGTCCTGCGGGCAAACTGATTGCAGGTAACCCCGCCAAATTCGCGCCAATGGTAAAGACATCTTCCATGTACATATCGGTGATCGATTTACTAGTATCGTTGAGGGCAAATGCTGTATTCGGCGCAGCGGGTCCTGCTATGACATCTACCTCGTCCAAAACGTGGTCATATTCTTGTGTAATGAGGTGTCTGACTTGCTGCGCTTTCATAAAGTATTGATCGTATGAAGCGGCGGATAGGGTGAATGTGCCAACGAGTATCCGGCGCTTTACTTCAGCGCCAAAACCTTCTGTGCGAGACCTAAAATAGAGATCTTGAAGGTCGTTTGGCGCCTCACAACGATAGCCGTAACGCACTCCGTCGTAGCGAGAAAGATTTGCTGATGCTTCAGCAGGCGCAATCACGTAATACGTTGACACGGCTAGATCCGTGGAGGGCAAAGAAACCGCCTTGATCGTGGCGCCTGCGCGCTCTAGCTCACGAATCGCGGTATCGATTACGGTTGCGACCTCTGTGTCGAGGTGGCTTGAGAAGAACTCTTTTGGAACGCCGACACGAAGTCCAGCGATCGGGTGTTCTAAGGTTTGATGATAGTTCGGTACCGGGGTGTTATCGCAGGTGGAGTCGAGAGGGTCGTGTCCGGCCATTGCATTGAGTACGAGGGCACAATCTTGTGCTGATTGTGCCATGGGTCCTGCTTGATCCATGGATGATGCGAAGGCGATCATGCCGTACCGAGACACGCGACCGTAGGTTGGCTTCAATCCGGTGATACCGCAAAGGGCTGCGGGTTGTCTGATTGATCCACCGGTATCAGTACCGGTCGCCAAGGGAACCATTCCAGACGCAACAGCCGCCGCTGACCCACCCGATGAGCCGCCGGGTACTCGCGTCATGTCCCAAGGATTCTTACACGCACCAAACACGCTGGTTTCGTTCGAAGAGCCCATCGCAAACTCGTCCATATTGCACTTGCCCAGGTTGATCATTCCTGCGGCCCTGAGCTTCTGAACTACGGTCGCGTCGTAAGGCGGTACGAAATCTTTAAGCATTTTAGAGCCGCAGGTGGTCCGCATGCCTTCGGTGCAAAAAATATCTTTGTGTAACATGGGTATGCCAAGGAGTGGAGAGTGCTCTCCCTTCGCTCGTTTCGCATCGGCCTGATCCGCATTGGCAAGGGCTTGTTCTGCTTCAAGACAAACCACTGCATTCAGTTGAGGGTTCAGAGTTTCGATCCTTGCCACGGCCTGTTCAACAAGCTGCCGACTCGATACCTCGCCTGTTTTTAAGTCATGGCTGAGGGTGGCAATTGACTTGAATGTCAGACTCATCAGTCGATTACCCTCGGCACTAAGAAGTAGTTTTCTTCTTCTGAGGGCGCATTCTTCATGAGGCCCTCACGGCTAACTAACGTCCTCACGCTGTCGGTTCGAAGAGGCTGATTGGCTTTGCATGGGTTGACCATCGGCGCAACACCTTGGGTGTCGACAGACTGGAGGGCATCAAACAGCGCGAGCGTCTGATTGAATTCGGCGGTGACGTTTTCGATGTCGTGTTCTGAGATCGTAAGACGCGCTAGGACAGCGACGTCTTTAACGGTTGATGCCTGAGTCACAGTAAATACCTGCTTGGTGCGTTTATGGGCCGCAAACTAACACACTTCCAGCTTGCTCAAAAACTATCGCATTGTTACATTTCATTTAGTAGGACGCTGTCTTGGCTAAGGTCGAGCTTCCGGGGTAACACCCCAGCGCGTGAGACGAGGGTGGCTCGTTATCAGCGACAGTGACCGTTTACCTATCCACGGGCTAAAAACATGTTTAAACGCTTGCGAGGGATGTTCTCAACCGATCTATCGATCGACCTCGGAACAGCAAACACCCTGATTTACGTGAAAGACAGGGGCATCATTTTAGATGAGCCCTCGGTTGTAGCGATTAGGGTACATAATGGGCAAAAATCTATTGAAGCGGTCGGTACTGAAGCTAAGCGAATGCTGGGACGAACCCCCGGAAATATAACGGCGATTAGGCCGTTGAAAGACGGGGTCATCGCAGACTTTCAGGTGACCGAAAAAATGCTACAGCACTTTATTCTCAAGGTTCATGATACCCACTCGGGTTGGCTTCGGCCCAGCCCACGGGTTCTGATTTGTGTGCCTTGTTTATCGACACAGGTTGAGCGAGAGGCGATACGCCGGTCCGCCGAGGGCGCGGGTGCGCGAGACGTCCGACTGATCGAGGAGCCCATGGCGGCTGCCATCGGTGCAGGGCTGAAGGTCGAAGAGGCCGTTGGTTGCATGGTGGTGGATATTGGCGGTGGCACGACGGAAATTGCGCTTATTTCACTCAGTGGTGTGGTTTACCGTGACTCGATTCGTGTAGGTGGTGATCGATTCGATGAAGCGATTGTGGCGCATGTCCGTCGGCGCTTTGGCTGTTTAATCGGCGACGCGACTGCTGAGCGAATTAAACAAGAGGTTGGCTGCGTTTGGGTCAGTAGCGAGCAGCGAGAAATTGATGTTCGCGGACGTCACCTTGCTGAGGGCGTCCCACGAACGTTCACCTTAGGCAGCGCCGACGTGATGACGGCGCTCGAGGAGCCCGTTGATTCGATCATCCGAGCTGTTCGCATGTCGCTCGAGCAGTCACCTCCTGAGCTGGCCGCTGATATTGCTGAGAATGGCATTGTGTTGACGGGTGGGGGCGCATTACTGCGCGATTTAGACGCGCGTATTGCTGAGGAGACCGGATTGCCCGTTGTGATTGCTGAAGACCCTTTGACCTGCGTTGTTCGTGGCGGTGGTATGGCCCTTGAGCTGATGGAC
>CAYVQI010000030.1:0-7171 GCA_964454155.1 uncultured Alteromonadaceae bacterium
CCCACACTCGGTCAATACGCCAGCATTGTCTCGCAGATCAGGGGCCTTTTAACACCGGTAGAACACCAAGGTAACAGCCCTAAAAAATTACGGGGGCTGATACAACTCTGCCTCTGACGGACCGTGCTGACCGAAACGCTTGCGGACAGTCGACCGCCACAACATAAGGCGTCGAGCACAACCGCAGAGAATGACAACACGAACGGAAAAATGGAGCTGGCGAGAGGAATCGAACCCCCGACCGCCTGATTACAAATCAGATGCTCTACCTACTGAGCTACGCCAGCTAGACGTTAGATGGACGGGCCATCACGAAGGGCGCACATGATCGTCAACAGGCGCGCTCAGGTCAAGCCCCATTTAGCCAAAAATCCAAACCCTCGAATACGAGGTCGGCCACCCACTCTCCTTCAACGCCCAAAGCCATGAGTTCTCTGGCAGAGCCGCCTGTTAAAAAGACGGCCGCCTCCGGAAATCGACGGACAATCTCGTGAACCGCCCCATAGGTCATGAGCCACGCACCCGACGAAACGCAAGCCGCTGTAGTCGTACCGGGCATCAGGCTGGCCTGAACAGTGTCATCAAATCGAATTTTGTCCGTATTTGCGATGAGTGATTCTCGCGCCAGGCAAACACCCGGCAAGATATACCCTCCAACATGGCTGCCCTGAACCATCACGTCGATCGTACAGGCCGTTCCTGCATCGATCACAAGCGATGTGGTGTGCCCGCGAGCACGAGTTGCCAACAAGGCAAGCCACCGATCCACACCAAGGGCATCGGGCACCGAGTAGGCATTTTTTAACCCTGCAAACTCCGCAACACTGCTAACAAAATGCACTGACGTACAGCCCGCCGCTGTAAACAACGTCTGTAGTTCGCGCGCAAACACCTCATCGCGAACACATGAGACTGCTGCCGTGGCAGTAGACAAGTCGTCGCGTAACGCAAGCTGCGCCTCGAGGGAGTTGAGATCCCCTACCGCATTACCAACGACCTTTTGATCCTGGCGGAACTGCCATTTAATCGAAGTATTGCCCACGTCAACCAGTATGTTCATTCAGAACCACCTTCCTTACTCTCAACATGCCCAAGCGTCACCTCGCCAGCGTACACCGTCTCAAGCGCACCCTGAAGTTCCACAAGCAAGCCACCGTCCAGTGACAACCCGCGCGCAATGCCCAAGCCATCACCCAACATCGGAACGCTCACAGGCCGGTTCAGCAATAGGTCGCGACGCGGCCAGTACAGCGCTAATCGTCTACGCACCTCAGTCGTCTCCAAACGGCAAATCTCGACGATTGCGGTCATGACAAGGAGCGCAATACGAGAGAGGGACACGGGAGAATCGACGTGCACTTGCAGCGCCGTTGTGGGTCTGTCGATCGACTGATAACTCGGATGACTCGCCACGTTGATTCCAACACCGACGATGACTGCAGTGCGCTGATGAGACGAATCGCCCGGCAGACTGACCGTCTCAAGCAAAATGCCGCCACACTTTTCGCCTGCGATATAAAGATCGTTAGGCCACTTTATTTTGACGTCTACCGCCCACTCCGACTCCACCGAGTCCGCAATCGCAAGCGCAAAAGCGAGCGGCAAAAGACTCAGATCAGCAAGTCTCGTTTCAGTATGAAAGCAATACGACAAGTAAAGATTACCCTCAGGCGGGCTCTGCCAGACGCTGCCACGACGACCCACACCCAAACTCTGCTGCCCCGCCAATAAAAATTTCCCATGGGACACGAACGCGTCTTGCTTGAGCACCGCATTTGTTGACGTGAGGCGCTCGACACACTCAACGCGTGCCCGATGGCCAATGGACTCGTTGAGCTGGTCTCGCAATACCGTTGCATCACATTCAAAGGGCTTGTCGTTCATGACTGATGGTGAAAATGACACTCAAGGCCTCTTAGGAATGTGATATACCGTGTCACGCTATCACGTTGCTGCATGAGCCTCGATATGGTCCGATTTCTACGATTTATCACCGTGTGTTTGTCCGTTGCTATTGGCATATTGTTGATCGGTCAATTGTGGATGGTCTCGCTCGACACTGCGAGCCTTATTGACGCGGGGCGTGGCGTGCTGTTCTTGCTCGTCGCACTGGGACTGATTGGAGAGCAACGCCTGAGCCTCATACTCAGCGCGTTGATCTGTCTTCCAACCGTCATTAGCACCCCACTGTTCGGCCTTACGCCCTTGGTGGTGTCTGCACAATACGCCCTACTGGCGGCCAGCTTGGCTTTACTCGTCATCCCGATTAAACGTGAGCGTGCCACGCTGTGATGCGCCATCAACTCATCGACACACCGATTGGCACCCTCCAACTGGTCTGCGAGAAAGGTGCCTTAATCGAGATCAACTGGGAGAACAAACATCGCGCCGTTGCCGAGGCCGCTCAAGAGGACGGTGAGTTACTGGCGCTCGCAGCGGCAGAAGTCACTCATTTTCTCAAGAGCGAGAAACGTCAATTTACAGTGCCTATTAAACCAAGAGGAACTGCTTTTCAAACGTCTGTTTGGCGTGAGCTGCGAAACATCCCGTGGGGTGAAACTCGGACCTATCACGACATTGCTTGCAACCTCGAAAAGCCCTCTGCCTCTCGAGCCGTAGGCGCAGCCATAGGCCGCAACCCATTGCCGCTCATTATCCCTTGCCATCGCGTTATCGGCAGCAACGGGTCACTGACAGGATTTGCAGGGGGTCTTGCGATCAAACGCCAACTGCTGCTCATCGAGAGTCGTCAGCGGGGATTGAGCTTTCTTTAAGCGTCTATATCTGGAACGAGCTCATCACGCAGACGCTCGATAGCGTCCCGCAATCGCAACTTTTCTTTTTTCATGCGCTGAATCAGTATCCGATCAGCCCAAGGGTGGGCCTGCAGTTCGTGCAGCTGTTGATCGATAGACCGATGCCGATTTTGCATGACGGATAGCCTCATTTGAGGCGTCATCGGTTCGTTAGCAGCCGGTTGTTCGGTATTTGAAATCATGTGCATGCTCCCCCAAGCATTACAAATGTTATAGCGCATTTTGCAAGCTTACAGGCGAGTACCTGCTATAAAGATTTGGAAATAACCGCTGCGTAGTCGATAACGGGGTCAGCACTGGCCACAAAGGGCTCGGCCAGGAGCGAGGGCCGACGGTTATAGTGAATCTGCCGCCCGTTCATGTCAGTAACGCGCCCTCCGGCCGCCCGAACCAGTGCATCGCCCGCCGCCACATCCCATTCACTGCAGAGCGAGGTCCTTGGGTACACGTCTGCAACACCGCTGAGGAGGTCACAGAATTTCACAGCGCTACCTGAATTGACCCGTTCAGTATCACCAAACCGATCAGCAAGACTGTTGAGTAACAACTCAACACGTTTTACAGAATGACGGTGACTTGCCAGCATCACCAAGGGTCTCGATAAATTCCGCGACGACGTTTGAATGACTTGCCCTTTAAGACCGTCATGCTCGGAAAAAACAGCGGCTCCGTTTTCCACGACACCCAGCCAATGCTCGCAGCGGCACGGTATAGAGATTAAGCCAAGCTCAGCTTTCCCATCGATAACAAGTGCAATGTTGATCGTGAACTGATCTGTTTTCTCCAAGAACTCTTTGGTGCCGTCCAGCGGGTCAACGACCCAACACGCCGGCCATTTGAGACGATCTTCCAGCTGTGCGGCCTCCGACTCCTCCGACAGTATGGGCAGGTTGGGGAAAAGCGCTTCGAGACGCTCGCAGATCAGGTGATGGAGCCCCGTGTCCGCGTCCGTCAGCGGCGTCGAATCACCTTTTCGAACGACCTCCAGCTCGTGTGATTTACGATAGAATGCACGAGCAAGGTCTGATGCCTCATCGGCAATGGCCAGTAAGTGAGTGAGGAGGTCCGCCAGTGAAAAGACCGATTGAGACAAAATCGGCTGCAGACGTTCATTTCTATTTGTTTGGTTCCACCACATTTGAGAAGCCTACCATCAGATGATCGTTCAAAGCCGGCAAGACAGCATTCTTCCAATAGTAGATTGGACACAAGTTGACCACGTCCTACTGGACATGGACGGTACCTTGCTCGACTTGGAGTTTGACAACAATTTTTGGGGTCAACGCATACACGAACACTACGCACGACTGAATGACATCAGCCTTCAGGCAACCGTCGAAAAATTCTCGCCTATTTTCCGGTCGGTAGCCGGTACACTTGACTGGTACTCGACAGACTTCTGGAGCGATCAATTCGGCTACAGCATTATCGAGTACTCGAGGTCGTTTGCCGAAGGGATACGATTTCTGCCATACGCCGAAGACTTTCTTACTGCACTCAAGAGAACGGGGATTCGTTCAACTATTGTGACCAACGCCCACCCCGATATTCTCGCGCTCAAAAATAGGCACACCGGAATTGTCGATAAGGTTGACGACGCGATTAGCAGTCATTCGATCGGTTATGCGAAAGAGTCTGAGTATTTTTGGCAGCAGACGCAGACGCGCTTGGGCTTCGATAAAGCAAAGACGTTGTTTTTTGACGACTCGGCGGCCGTGATTAACGCAGCGCTCAAATTTGGGATTGAGGGGTCTGTGACAGTTTGCCTGCCCGACACCAGTCGACCCAAGAACGTCCCGCATTCGAATTACGCGATTGATCAGTTCCAAGATGTATGGCCCTCACCTCTCGATGTCTCGGAGCGCTAATGGATCGTCTAAGAGTCGACAAATGGCTGTGGGCAGCACGCTTTTTCAAAACTCGATCAATCGCTAAAACGGCGATCGAGGGCGGCAAAGTGCACTTATCGGGTCAGCGCGTTAAAGTCTCGCGAGAGATATGCGTCGGGGAAAAGCTCGTCATTAAGCAAGGGTGGGACGAAAGGGAAATCATCGTTAAGGCGCTCAGTGACAAGCGAGGTCCTGCCTCGGCAGCGCAAATGCTGTACGCGGAAACCGATGCCAGTATCGCACGGAGAGAACGCGAAGCGCAGGCCCGAAAGTCGGCCGGAGGTGCTGTTGCACGGCCGACCAATAAACCGGGAAAACACGAACGAAAAGCGCTCGAACGACTTCGAAAGCAGTTCGATATCTAGGACTCGTCTGGGGCGCCCACGTCACCAAAGGTAATCCGGTTTCGGCCATTTGTTTTGCTCAGGTATAGCGCGTCGTCTGAAGCCTTAAGCAGCACATCAAATTCCAGCTCCCAGTCCGGCACACACGACACAACACCGATCGAAATTGTGACATGCGGCGCTGTCAACGACTTCTCATGGGGTATATCGAGCTCAACAATACGCCGCCGAAGCTCCTCAGCGACCTCCAAAGCGGTGGATCGATTCGCCGTAGGATAAAAGATGATGAATTCCTCCCCCCCCATTCGTGCCGCAAACTCCCCCGCACGACTAGTCATCTCCAACATCACCGTTGAGATGCGCTGGAGCACTAGGTCGCCAGCGGGGTGACCGTAAGTGTCGTTGTACGTTTTAAAATGATCGACATCGAGCGCGATCAGCGCAATGGGAAGCTGCAAGCGTTTCATCCGAGCCAATTCATCATTGATAATGATGTTCACACCGCGACGATTTCGAAGGCCCGTCATCTCATCGATCGTCGCCTGCTCAGCAAGCTGTCGACGTGCATCTTGCAGCTGCAGATTTCGCGTCTTTAAGCTGTCACTGAGGGATGCCAGATCCTTGCTCATGGCCGCACGTTCGAGACTGGTTTCCACCATTTCGGAGAAAGCGCGGCTCATCCATTCGCTGGCAACGATCAAGAACATTGACAGCCCGACCAACAACACTGCAAAGACCGCATTAAAGGGGCGCTCGTTCGCATGCCAAGCCAGCCAGCATGCGACCGTTCCTAGAGAAAAAATAAGCTGTGTGAGGTAAGCCTGTCGGATGACCACCGACACCGCGATCGTCACAACCGAAATAACAGCGACAACACAGACGCACAAGTAAAAGATAAGGTCAGAAAGATAGCCATCGAGCCAAATCACCGTGCCCCCCCAGATCGCACCGGACACAGCAGCATGCAACACAAGTTCATTGAACACCGAGGGACGCTGTGTAAAGTGCCGGCTGGTTTGGAGCGTTCGATTGATGCGGCGAGACCACCAAAAATTGAGTAGTAGAAGTATTGTCGCCCACGTCAGCATAATCTCAGGATCGAGACTGTAAAATCCAGCCAGCCCTAAACTCACAATACCCAGCAGTTGTGTCCCAACGCCGGCGTATCGGCTACCGCGCAAATGAAGTTCCAACTTTGCCGATAACACTTGATTGTCGGCTATACGCCGCTGATAAAGCATGTCTGAAGTGCTTGCCTTTACCCTAGTCTGACCATTGATTATGCAGGAAGTGATGTGCAGGGCATACTCTTACCTTAACGACCACCAAGGACAGGAAAACATGTCACGCTTCGCATGGATTATTGCGATGGTCCCTTTAATGGTTTTGGCCCTGAGGCTGACCGTATTTGATCCAAATACACGTAATCTTTCCTGCGTCGCCGCGCAGAATGTATTCGAAATGCAGGATTTTTCCTCATCACTGCCCAGGGATGTAATCCTGCTCACGGGCAACCAGCGGATTAAGCACTGGTCAAGCTCACCGAAAAAACTTGGGGATTCACAGGTTCTTAAGCGAACTGTGGAGGGGCTGACGCCTGAACTGCTCAATACATGCTTTCCAAGGCTCATAGGCCATTATCAACCCAGTCGCGTTTTGCTTTTTTTAGACACCCTACACGTATCGATGGTCGATTCTGGCGCGCTGCTAGCGTCGCTTGAAGGAATTATGGAGCAACGATCGGTGTATGGACTTCGGTTCGACCTGTGGGTCGTTGCACCGATCACCTCACCCCG
The DNA here is from genome assembly GCA_964454155.1 of uncultured Alteromonadaceae bacterium. Classification (GTDB taxonomy): domain Bacteria; phylum Pseudomonadota; class Gammaproteobacteria; order Pseudomonadales; family Halieaceae; genus Luminiphilus. The sequence continues at coordinate 6,846 of CAYVQI010000030.1, forward strand.
ACTCTCCTCAGCAGATCGTGAGAATCTCCGGCGCCTCATCAGTGAGGTCAGCGAATGGTCAGAGCAGATGCTGGGCACGCACTGGGTCAGTCTCAACGAGGTACTTGAAGATGACGCTGAGGGCACAAATCCGCATTACTTTTGGCCCAACGGCAACACCCTCACACAAGAGGGCTATCAGCTCATCACTCAACGCCTTATCACCGTGTCTGAGGAGCGTAATAAAGAATTTACAGGTATAGTATCGCCATGAATTTTGATCAGTTGCCAACAACAGCGCCAGAGACCCCGGTCCTCGACCGAATCGCTGACGCAGGCCATGAAAT
>CAYVQI010000030.1:7271-18403 GCA_964454155.1 uncultured Alteromonadaceae bacterium
CATAAAGGCGGCCTGAGCGGCTTCCCCAAACGGTCAGAAAGTGAGTTTGACACCTTTGGTGTTGGCCATTCGTCAACCAGTATTTCAGCAGCCATGGGTATGGCACTGGCCGCGAGACAGCAAGGTATAGACCGCAAAGTTGTTGCCGTTATCGGCGACGGTGCGATCACCGGGGGCATGGCGTTTGAGGCCTTGGCGCATGCGGGGCACGAGCGTCCCAACATGCTGGTCATTCTCAATGATAATCAGATGTCGATTGGCCACAATACGGGCGGCCTGGCGAAGTACTTTGCACGTATCTGGGCGAGTCAAAACTACCTCACTTTGCGCGAGACCTCTAAAAAACTACTCGAGCACGTAAAACCAGCCTGGGAACTTGCCAAGCGCACCGAAGAACACATGAAGGGAATGGTCACGCCGGGAACATTGTTTGAAGAACTTGGATGGCACTACATCGGCCCTCTTGATGGTCATGACCTTCCCTCACTGGCCAAAGTGCTAAGGCGTGTATCATCTTTGGATGGACCGCAAATCCTCCACATTCGCACCATTAAAGGGAAGGGCTTTGCGCCCGCCGAAGCGGACCCCATCGGCTACCATGCCTTGGGTAAAATCGAGACTAAAAAGCCAGGTTCTTCACCGTCCGAGCCAAAGCCGCCTAAATACCAAGACGTATTTGGCCAATGGCTGTGTGATACCGCCGCAGAAGATTCAAGACTGGCAGGTATCACACCCGCAATGGGCGAGGGCTCCGGCATGGTTAATTTTGCCGCGTCGTACCCTGATCGGTATTTTGATGTCGCCATTGCCGAGCAGCATGCCGTCACCTTGGCCGCTGGGATGGCCTGCGACGGGGTCAAGCCAGTCGTTGCGATCTACTCTACGTTTCTTCAGCGCGGCTATGATCAGTTGATTCATGACGTGGCTCTACAGAATTTAGACGTGACCTTTGCAATCGACCGAGCCGGTCTTGTCGGCCAAGACGGTGCTACGCACCACGGTGCCTTCGATCTGAGCTACTTGCGCTGCATTCCAAACTTAATCATCGCAGCACCGAGCAACGAGAACGATTGCCGACAAATGTTAGTAAGCGCTTACAGTCACACAGGGCCCTCAGCGGTAAGATACCCTCGCGGAGAGGGCACCGGCGTCCGGATTGAGCCCCAGTTGCTCGGTGTTGAAATAGGCAAGGGTCACATTGTCCGCGAGGGTGAGGAAACAGCGATACTCAATTTTGGCGTACTGCTCACCGAGGCTGAAAAAGCCGGCGAAGCACTCAATGCAACGGTTGCCGACATGCGCTGGGTGAAGCCGCTCGACACTGATCTCATTACGCAACTTGCACAGACTCATTCTCGTTTTATTACGGTAGAAGAGAATGTGGTGGCTGGTGGTGCCGGTAGCGGCGTCGCCGAATATTTAGCATCACAGGGGCTAAGCATTGAGATTCGGCACGTGGCGATTGATGATCGATTTATCGATCACGCCAGTCAGGGAGAGACGCGAGTAGACGCCGGTTTGAGCTGCGATGATATTTTAGAACAGGCAAATCTTGGGCGCGCGCAACTCAACGGAACAAAGACTGCGGTGGCGTTATGAGCGAAATAAAAGGCGATGAAAAAAAACTGAGCGCGCAGATCGAGGAGCTGACCGCGCTGGTCAGTCAATTAGAAGACCCCAACATCGAGCTGGAAGATGCGCTGGCCGTTTACGAATCGGGCATGAAAATAGCGCAGGCCGCACAAAAAGCCCTAGAACAAGCCGAGCAGCGGATTGAAACGGTTACCAACAGTCATCAAAGCTAAGCCGTTTTGTAACGGTCTGTGGGCTTTAAAATCATGAATCCAAGCGTGTCCATTGTCTGCAGCGATCCGCGGCTTGAGGCCGCACTCTCCTACGCACTCTCCAAACCGGGCAAGCAGCTGAGAAGCCAGCTGTGCTCATCCACCGCACAGATGATAGCGGGCAAGCCACTTGATAGCGCCACTCGAGCGGGCCAGGCGATCGAATTCCTTCATACCTATTCGCTGATCCACGACGATCTACCGTCGATGGACGACGATGACCTACGGCGAGGCCAACCAACACTTCACAAAAAGTTTGATGAGGCGACAGCGATTTTAGTCGGTGACGGTTTACAGGCGTTGGCGTTTGAATGGATTACGGACACACCGCAACTTAGTGCGCCTCAACAAGTGCGCTTGATAAAACTATTCAGTCATGCGGTTGGTTTTGACGGCATGGTGGGCGGGCAAGCGATGGATATTGCCGCAGAGGGTCGCTCGCTCGATGTATCAAGTCTTCAAGAAGTCCACCTCCGCAAAACCGGTGCTCTGATCGAAGCGGCGGTTTTAGCTGGGGCAATTTGCGCCCAGGCCACTCCGTCTCAAGAAGAAGCACTGGCGCTGTTCTCAAAGCGTATAGGCCTTGCCTTTCAGGTCATGGATGACGTGCTCGATGTCACAGCCACCTCAGAGGCGCTCGGGAAAACTGCCGGCAAGGACATTGGCGCCGCTAAATCGACTTATGTTGCAGGCCTGGGAGTGGATGCTGCACGGAACTTTGCCGATGCATTATTGGCCGAAGCGATCGACGCTTTGAGCGACTTTGGTGAGTCCGCGAACACGCTCGCGCGACTGGGCCGGCTGATGGTGCATCGCGCCAGCTAAGCGACTCAGCCTAGCTCCACGCCAGCTGCATGAGTGAATAACCACCTGCGACCAAGCCTGCGGCGATCAAGGCCGCAGCAACATCGTCAATCATCACACCTAAGCCACCCTCAATCTGCTGATCGAGCCAGCTGACTGGCCAAGGCTTCACGATATCGATCAGTCGAAAGCTGACAAAACTCAGTGCCAAAACAACGTAGGGATCGATGTGTGTCAAAAACCACGTCCCGAGTATCAGTAAGGTCAAGCACTGCCCCACGACCTCGTCGATCACAATAATTTGCGCATCGTGAAGCCCGGTGCAGCGCTCAAGATGGTTGGCACACCAAGTCCCGAGTACAAAAAGTACCAGCAGAGTCATGCTCGAAAAGAGAATGGGCCAGTGGAGCAATAAAACCGCTAATGGTAATGCCGCGATACTGCCGATCGTCCCCGGCGCAACGGGTGAGAGGCCAACACCAAAAAACGTAGCGACGATGAAGGGCAGTCCCCTAGACTCAGTGGAAGTGGTCATAACCACGCTCCTTGGGCATCACGTCACACTCTACGCCCTCGCCGTTCTCAACGCGACCGATCCTAACAGACCCACTGGGCGGATTACCGGTGGGCGGCAATGTGAAAAGCAGCTGGTAGTCTTCGCCACCGCGCAGCGCCAAGTCGCGGGCGCGGGGCTCACCAACCGCCCGCTGCAGTGCAGGCGAAAGGGGCACTAAACCGCTTTCAATGATGAATTTACAGCCGCTCGCATTCGCAATATGCGCTGCGTCTTGAAGCAGCCCATCAGAGATATCGATACAGCTCGACGCCTCGCCCCTCAAACGCACACCCAAGTCTAAATGTGCGTCGGGTGCTGTAAATCGTGACACCAAGTGATCTTGATCTTCGAAGTCCAAATCCAGCCCGCGGTGTTCTCCTCCCAGTAACGACAGGCCGAAGGCCGCATCACCCAGCGTCCCACTGACGTAAATCAGATCACCAATGGCAGCACCTGAGCGCAGGATTTTTTCCCCGCACGGACAGTGGCCCATCACTGTCACCGTCAGAGACAGTGGTCCGCGGGTCGTATCACCACCCACCAACGGAATCGCATATCGACTGCTTGCGCGAGTGAGTCCTTGCGACAAACCCTGTAACCACAGGGGATCGTTGTCTGGCAGCGTCAGCGCCAAGGTCATACCGAGGGGCTCAGCCCCCATTGCAGCCAGATCACTGACCGCCGACGCAACGGCCTTGTAAGCGACATCTTCAGGGAAAAGATCCTCGTCAAAGTGCGTGCCGCACACCGCGGTATCGGTCGATACGATGAGCTCTGAACCTGTCGGAACAATCAACGCAGCCGCATCGTCACCAACGGACAGTGCGACAAAATCCCCCGCACCCAAGAAAGAGAAATACTGAGTGATAATATCGAACTCACTCACGACGCGGTTTTCAACCTTCGACCAGTTCGTCTGGTCGCAACTTAAGGCCCACTTGGTCAAGCACACCATTAATGTAGCGGTAAGAATCTGTTGCCCCGAACTTCTTTGCTAGAGCCACCGTCTCATTGAGTGTGACCTTCGCCGGCACGTCGATACGCTCCATCAACTCAAAAGTCCCAAGACGAAGAAGGTTCCGCTCTATGCAGTCTAGCGCTTCAATCTCCCGATCAAGAAAAGGGACATAAAGTGCGTCAAGGTCTAGCGAACGCTCTGAAATACCAACGAGCAATTCATTAAAGTATTCGACATCGACATTCGTAAAGTCATTATCGGTGCGAAACTCTGCCTCGATTGCGGCAGGGGTAGCCCCTGTCATAGACCACTGATACAGCGCTTGAATGCAGAAATGACGAGCCCGCCGCCGTTGGGCAGCTAGCACATTGATTGATGTCATCAGTTCTTCAAAGCACCCAGTAGGCTGACCATTTCGAGGGCACTCATTGCCGCTTCCGCCCCCTTGTTTCCGGCTTTAGTCCCAGAACGTTCAATCGCCTGTTCGATGGAGTCGACTGTTAAGACACCGAAGGCAATCGGCACGCCAGAGTCCAATGACACCTGTGCAATGCCTTTTGTGCATTCACCAGCCACATGCTCAAAGTGGGGAGTACCACCCCGTATCACAGCCCCCAACGCGATAATCGCATCGCAGTTACCCTGCTTGACTACCGCCTGACACACCATGGGGATTTCGAATGCCCCAGGCGCACGAACAATGTGCAGTTGATCTTCACTGATACCGTGGCGTTTGAGCGTGTCAATGGCGCCCTCGAGCAGATGCTCTACGACAAAACTATTCCAACGCCCAACGACGAGCGCAAAGCGCCCAGAAACAGAGTGAAGCTGCCCCTCTGTAGTCGCTATTGATTGTGACGCCATACCTTCTCTCCTCATTTACGCCGGAGGCATTGCCTCTGGCTCTACAAACTCGACGACTTCAAGTCCAAAACCTTCGAGCGCATTGTACTTCACAGGCGCGCCCATGAGGCGAATTTTACCCACCCCTAAATCACGTAATATTTGCGCGCCCATTCCCACCTGGGAATAGCCGACGCTTTTCTGCTGCGAATCATCAGGCAAATCAGCGCCCAACACAGCGTCCACCTGCGCTAAAAGCTCGGCATCAGACTCCTGTTTGTTAATCAGTACAACAACACCACCGCCCTCGAGCCCTACGCGCGACAAACTGTCTTGTATGGACCATGAGGCACGCTCGGCCAATGAGACAGCCAATAGATCTCGGACAGAGGAGACCGTATGCACCCGCACGAGTGTCGGTGTCTCCTGGTCGAACTCGCCCTTGCTCAGGGCCATATGAACGTGTCCTTGTGTGCTTTCTTGATAGACAGACAACATAAATTCGCCGTGCCGCGTTGTTATCTGACCACTTCGGATCAAATCGACTGTTCGTGAGTGGTTAAGTCGGTAGTCCACCAAATCAGTGACGCGACCCACACTCAGATCGTGCGCGTCAGCGAAGGCCACAAGCGCTGATGCATCGGCAAGCTCTCCGTGGGTGTCGAGCACTTCGGCAAACACAGCAGCAGGAGTGAGTCCTGCAAGAGTCGCCAAATCGACCCCTGCTTCAGCGGCTCCCGTGCGAATCAAAACGCCACCTGACAGTGTCGCTACCGGGAAGACATGGCCCGGCTGAACCAGGTCAGACGGTTTGGCATCGGGCGCCACAGCAACGCGAACCGTACGTGCTCTGTCGGCAGCTGAAATACCCGTATCGATACCAGTGCTGGCCTCGATAGAGAGTTTCACCGCGCCTGACGTGGCCGGATCGGCCATGGGTGGCAAATTAAGTTGCTCGCATCGAGCCTCGGTCAGCGCAAGACTCACCAACCCTCGAGCCTGCCGAGCCATAAAGGTAACGTGACTGGCTTCGCAGCATTCGGCGGCCATCGTCACAACACCTGTTTGACCACCGTCACTTTGGTCAAGCACCAACAACACCATTTCACCGCGCCTAAACTCGCTAATAAGCTGTTCCGCCGAGGCCGGCGGTACTGAATCAATCACTGTGATACCCCGCGTTCTTCAATGTTTCTACCGTAATACTGCTCGCCGTTGGCGCAACACCTGATTGAAGCAATCGCTCCAGATACCGCGCGATGACATCCACTTCTAAATTCACTTCGGTACCCAAGGCGTAGCCGCTAAACACTGTCTCTTCCCACGTTTGAGGAATAATATTTAACTCAAATCGCGCACCTTCAACCGAGTTGACCGTGAGGCTCGTGCCATCGACACAAATACTTCCTTTTTGAGCAATGTAGCGTGCAAGATCCGACGGTGCCTCAATCGACACACGCCAAGACCGCGCGTCTCGCGTTAACCCAACAACGCGCCCTAAACCATCGACGTGGCCGCTCACTAAATGTCCACCCAAAGCCGTTGTTGGGGTTAGCGACTTTTCCAGATTAACTGCGCTACCCACCACAGTGCTCTTTAGCGAGGTCAACGACAACGTCTCAGTGGAGACATCAGCCCAATAGCCGTCGCCGGGCAATTCCGTCACCGTCAAACAAACGCCATTGGTGGCAATGCTGTCGCCTAGGTGGACGTCTTCTAAAGGCAAGTCGCCGGTTTTAATGCGTAACTTAACGTCACCGCCTGTTTGCTCGATAGCGGCCACTTCACCGACGGCTTGAATAATTCCGGTAAACATAGATGTCTCTCGTGAGGGTTAGTGCCAGCAGGACTGTCCGTCAGTCTGCATTGGCCGGGCGCATGATAATACGTAAATCGTCACCAATCATGTCGTGCGATACTATGGCGTACCGATGCGCGTGAGCCAACGACGAAAAGTGCGCACTGTGTAAGGGTCTTGCATCAGGGCCTAGCATGACAGGCGCCATGTAAATCAACCACTGGTCAATCAGGTTTTGTCGCTCTAACGCACCGACGAGTGTCGGACCCGCCTCAATTAAAATCTCGTTAGCACCCCGCTCACCCAAGGCGAGAAGTATCTGACGCAAATCAAGTCCACCGTCATTTGTCGGCACTTTTACTTGTGTGACAGTAGATGGCATCCCAACATCGAGAGAAGTGGCGTCCTCGGTGAAGATGAGTGTCGGCACGTCGCCCCTAACGACCTTCGCCAACGGCGGCGTGATACCCCTCGAGTCGATGACCGCTCTAAGGGTCGGCGCTGTCAGTGCTCGCGACCAATCGTCGCCGTCGAATCGATTGTCACACGGCCGGACGGTCAAGGCGCAATCGTCCGCTGCAACCGTGCCGCTACCCGTGACGATCGCGTCACTTGATGCGCGCCACGCTTGAACATCTGACCGCGCATCAACACCCGTAATCCACTGACTTTCACCAGAGGCCATGGCCGTTCCACCATCCATCGAAGCGCCCATTTTAACCGTCACACGCCCCCAACCACGCTCGAGTCGCAAGAAGAATCCACTTAGATCTTGCTGTGCCTCAGACTCGCAAACCCCCTGAACCACCTCGATTCCCGCCGCCTTGAGGCGCTCAATACCTTTGCCCGCAACCCGAGGATCAGGATCAACACAGGCAATGACAACACGCGCAACACCGGCGTCGATCAGGGCATCGACACACGGTGGTGTCCTACCCGTATGATTACAGGGCTCGAGGGTTACGTAGACTGTCGCACCCACCGCGTCGCTCGTTTGCGACAGTGCGTGCACTTCGGCATGTGCTTGCCCCGCGGGGTGCGTAAAGCCACTACTGAGCAGAGCGTCGTCACGGACGATCGCGCAACCTACCGCTGGATTGGGCGCAGACCACACGCGGGCGCGACGCCCCACTTCTAGGGCCAAGGTCATCCATCGCTGATCGGTACTGGTCACCCTTGCTACTAGGCCTGAGGGTCAGCTTCAAGTGACGCTATCGCGTCACGGAACTCAGCCAGATCCTCAAAGCTGCGGTAAACGGAGGCAAATCGCACATAAGCCACCTGATCTAGGCGCTTCAGCGCCTCCATAACCAACTCACCCACAACGCGCGAATCCACTTCTCGCTCGCCAGTGGCTCGTAGTTGATTTTTGATCTGCCCTAGCTCGGTTTCAACCGCCTCGACCGACACGGGGCGTTTTTCAAGTGCGCGTTGAAATCCGTCGCGAAGCTTTTCTTCATTAAAAGGTTCGCGACTGCCGCTTTGCTTAATGACCCGAGGCATCAACAGTTCAGCCGCTTCGTAGGTGGTGAAGCGCTCGCGACAGCTGACACACTCTCGACGACGCCGGACTTGCCCCCCGTCTGCAACGAGTCGCGAATCAATGACCTTGGTGTCGTCGGCAGCGCAAAAAGGGCAGAACATAGTCAGTCACCTACTCTTTAATCGCCGTAAACGGGGAAACGTCCACACAATGCTTTGACACTCTCCCGAACACGGCCTATCACTTCCTCAGCGTTGTCAGAGTCTAAACTCTCCAAGACATCGCACATCCAATGCGTCAAGGCTGCTGTTTCGGCGTCAGCAAATCCGCGCGTCGTGATCGCTGGAGTTCCAAGCCGTAACCCTGAGGTCACAAAAGGCGATCGAGGATCATTCGGAACTGCATTTTTATTCACAGTAATAAAGGCACGGCCAAGCGCCGCATCGGCGTCCTTACCCGTGTATGCCTTGTCTCGCAGGTCCAATAACATGAGGTGATTATCCGTTCCTCCGGACACAAGGTTAAAGCCCCTGGCACAAAATGTTTCAGCCATCACCTTCGCATTTTTGATGACCTGTTGTTGGTAATCCACAAACGCCGGATCCATGGCCTCCTTAAACGCAACTGCTTTTGCAGCAATGGCGTGCATGAGAGGGCCGCCCTGTGCGCCGGGGAAAATGGCCGAATTGAGCTTTTTATGCAGCGCTTCGTTGTCTCGCGCCAAAATCAAACCAGATCGAGGCCCGCGCAATGTCTTGTGGGTCGTGGTCGTCACAACATCGGCGTGCGGAATCGGACTTGGGTAAACGCCAGCTGCGACCAATCCTGCGACGTGCGCCATGTCCACCAGCAAATAAGCACCAACGGCATCGGCAATCTCACGAAACTTACTCCAATCCATAATTCGGCTGTAAGCACTGAAACCGCCAATAATAAGCTTGGGCTTGTGCTCAAGCGCCATCGCCATGAGGTTATCGTAGTTAATCTCGCCCGTGGCCGTGTCAATGCCATACTGCACTGGGTTATAAATCTTTCCCGAAAAATTAACACTGGCACCGTGCGTCAGGTGCCCGCCATCAGCCAGACTCATCCCCATTACGGTATCGCCAGGCTCCAGAAGCGCGTGAAAGACAGCAATATTAGCGCTTGATCCCGAGTGCGGCTGGACGTTTGCGTAGGCTGCGCCAAACAGCGACTTAGCCCGCTCGATCGCTAACACTTCAGCGCGATCAACGAATTCACAGCCGCCGTAGTAACGCTTTCCCGGATAGCCTTCGGCATATTTATTGGTCAGCACACTACCCTGCGCCTCGAGCACTCTGGGACTTGCGTAATTTTCCGAGGCAATGAGCTCAATATGCTCCTCCTGACGCTGGGCCTCAAGACGCATTGCGTCCCAAAGCTCGTCATCAAAAGAGGCGATACTTTGTGACGCTGAGTAGCCGTGCCCGGCTGGCATGTTCGCTGCCTGATTCATTAAAAGGGTCTCCAACAAGTCTGTAAGTCGTGTAAGAAAATCGATGATGTGGCTTATGATAACGCAGCTGCACACACCATGCAGTGGATTAGGTAGTTTTACCTGAGCGAGTCGGTGTCAGAAGCCACGACTGTCATATTTCATTCACAAAATTGTAATAATATGCGTTCTGGAGTATGGAAAAGGGCGTTAAATCATGCGAATTAGTATCTTTGGCAGTGGTTATGTGGGCCTGGTACAAGCAGCAGTTTTTGCCAACGTGGGTCACCGCGTGATTTGTATGGACGTGGATACAGACCGCATTGAGCGTCTTCGCCAGGGCCAAGTCCCCTTCTTTGAACCCGGCCTGAGTGAGTTGGTGTGCCAGGGGGTCAGCGAAGACCTACTGACGTTCACCGATAACACGCAAACCGCAGTGCAAGACAGCGATTATCTTTTCATTTGTGTCGGAACACCCGCAGGCGATGATGGCAGTGCTGATTTGCAGTACGTCATGAGCGTGGCTGATGGTATCGCAGAGCACATCAACGGCCGCAAAATAATCGTCAATAAGTCAACGGTTCCTGTAGGAACAGTGGATGCCGTTACGGCGCGCATCCAAGCAGGTCTTGACCAAAGCGAGAATCGTCATCCATTTGAGGTCTGCTCAAATCCAGAATTTTTAAAGGAGGGGTCCGCAGTTGCTGATGCAAAGAGTCCTGATCGTATTGTGATTGGAGCAATGTCCTCTGACACCATCGAAGAGTTTCGACTCATGTACGCCGCATTTAGCCGGAACCACGACAAGCTTGTCATCATGGACCCTCGCAGTGCCGAGCTCACGAAGTATGCAGCAAACGCGATGCTCGCCACCAAAATCAGCTTTATCAATGAGATTGCTAATATCGCCGAAACCGTCGGGGCTGACATTGAGCAGGTCAGAAGAGGCATTGGCTCAGACCCTCGCATTGGCTACCAGTTCATCTATCCGGGCGCCGGCTACGGGGGCTCCTGTTTCCCTAAAGACGTCCGAGCCTTGAAACAGCTCGCCCAATCTAAGGGCGGCCATGCCTCGATTCTGACCGCTGTCCACGACACCAATCAGAGACAGAAAAATAAGTTAGGTGAGCGCCTGATGGCGCGTATCGGCGCTAACCTAACCGGTAAGACCATTGCCGTTTGGGGCCTGGCCTTCAAACCCAACACCGACGACATGCGCGAGGCGCCGAGTCGCTTTCTTCTGGAGAATATCTGGTCATGCGGCGGGCAGGTTCGGGCGTTTGATCCAGAGGCCATGGCATCGTGTAGAGCGATTTACGGTGATCGCGACGACATTGTTTACGTCAACAGCAAGGACGAGGCGCTGGAGGGGGCTGACTGTTTGGTGGTG
>CAYVQI010000031.1:0-18328 GCA_964454155.1 uncultured Alteromonadaceae bacterium
GTTTGAAATTTTCAAACCACGCCGATCGAATCGAGCAATGATTCAAGACCAAATCGGCCATTAATTTGTAGCGCGTCGCAATGGACGTGACATCACTCCAATTCCCCAGCGCTTGGTTCACCGTTGAGTAATCGAGAATTGAAAACCCATCGTCTGACGTCCAGGGAAAGAATGGGAGGATGTGCACCCAGGTAACCGCGCTTCCCAACCACTCTCGACAGAAGTCATTAAGTACTTTAAGTGGCTTCTCGCCGTCTTTAACAATCGAGTCGCCATAAGTAATCAGCGCAACATCAGCCTGAGACCAAAGCTCGGGTAACGGCGACGCGCTCGAGCCTTTATGGCCTGCCGGCGTGTCTGAAATAGCGGACACGAGTTTTTCTGCAAGCGCCGCTAAATCAGATGCATCCTCTCGCCCCTCGTACAATCGACAGGTGAGGTAACTCACTCGCGCATGGTGACTACTCATAATGGCTCACTAGCGCCCCCGAGCGGAAAATTCGTTGTGATCCTCCTCTACAGCTTGAATAAGCCGCTCGTAGATATCGGGTATTGCGCTCACCACACGCGACCACGTTGGCATAAACGGCGCGTCCAGCGGACGCTCAAGAAATTGCTTGCCGGCCTCTAAAATATTGGTCGCAAAAAGTTCTACCGCCTGCTCTTCAGTGTGGGTATCAAAGTCCAATCCATTCATCAGTGCGTCACGCCGATAGCTCTCTACGTAATCGAGTGCAACGCGATAATAGGTCGCTTTGAGCGTGCGAAACGTCTCTTGATTAAACACGGTGCCTTGAATCGCGAGTTTGCGGATCAGCGACTTTGTAATGTCCAAAGACATGCGCGAAAGACCTCGCTGCGCATCATTGATCGAGAGGTCTTGGTGCTTGTGATCGTAGAAGTCGGTGAGCTCCACCTGACAGATTCGGTTCGCACTGTTATTTCGGTACATTTCCGACGCCACACCCATCTCGAGTCCCCAGTCACTGGGGACACGCATGTCACTGAGTAATTCACGCCGAAATGCGAATTCTCCAGCCAACAGGTAGCGAAAACTATCGAGGTAATTCAGAAAGTCATTTTCACCTAAAACACGCTTTGTTGCGTGAATCAAAGGTCCAACTAATAGCCGGCAAGCGCGCCCATTTAATTTATTGCCTGCAACACGGGCGTAGTAGCCCTTACAAAATTCAAAACTAAAAAGAGGATTCGCGACCGGGTAGATTAGGCGCGCTAACAGACTCCGGTCATAAGTCAGAATGTCGCAGTCATGAATAGCAACCGCATCGCTACGCGACGTCGCCAGAACGTACCCCATACAGTACCAAACGTTGCGACCCTTGCCTGGCTCCTGCGGCGCGAGACCTCGGGCTTCGAGTTCCGCATGAATCGCCCTTAACCTGGGGCCATCCTGCCAGAGCACCCTATGCTGCTGAGGAAGCTCCGCAAAAAATTTGAGAGCCGACTGATATTCATCCGCATCGGCACGGTCTAAGCCCACAACGATCTGAGACAGATAAGGAACTTTCATCAGTTCCGATCGAATATTAGGCATTGCTGGGGTCTGTAGCTCGGAATACAACGAAGGCAAAATCAGCCCAAGCGGTCGCGACGCAGAAAAATTAACCAGTTGTGCTTCAAGCTCTTCAACCGCGCAATTACGCAAATTGTGAAGCGTTGAGATATAAGGACTTTGATAAAAGTCAGCCATTAGATATTCCACCCTATGCTCGTCAATATTTCGTTTATGCCCTTCACCCAGGCCTCGGGACCTGCGCTGTCGGACAACCAGGTTGGACCGGTCCGCTGCAGTTTTAACGGCGTTCCCTTCATGTTTCGCATGAGTAGCGCATAGTCCGCATTCTCAAGCAGTTCACGATCGTTCGGTGCGTCTCCCGCAGCGATCATGACCGCATCGGGGGCTACTTCTCGTTTCAATACACCCTGAAACCACTGCGCCGCGATACCCTTGTTGTTTGGCCCCATCAAGTGAACAAAGCGGCCGCCCTCTGATACCGAAAACCCTATTTCTGTGAGTACCTGCTTGAACTCGACAAGCGCGTCTTGCGAGTCCCTCCAATCAAGCGTTTCGGAATAGAGTCTATTTTGTGCGCGCTCTGCCGAATCCCGACTCAAACCAGTCGTCGCCATCACTTCGTTAGTGCGCATATCGGTCAGGGACTTGAACTCAAAGCGGCGGCTCATGTCGAGCGCCTCGAGGACGTCGCACAACGCTTGTCGCTTCACCCCAAACTCTCTCACCCAACATCCCTCAAACAGTTTGCTGCCCATAGGGCAGCGGATATCAAGGTCTACTGGGACATAAATTGCCGCGCCGTTCTCGACAATAAACGCGTGCTTAAGCCCCATTTCACGACGAAAATGAGAGACTTCGCTATACGTTTTACTGGTCGCCGGAACAATGGGAATTCCCTGCTCAGTCAGCGACTGAAGCACCGTGCACGCCGCTTCGGCACTATAGGTCTCATGATCAAGAAGCGTACCGTCAAGATCCGTGTAGATCGTGGGCGACTCATTCATGACGCGTACGCTCACCCAAAATCAATCGATCTGCTTGTAAGTCCCAAGTCTCGTCGGCGACTTCGGGTAAAACGGCCATCGCGTGGCAAGTGAGGCGCCGAAAATTCTCAACAAATTCCCGAACCTCCCTGACGGACATACCCCTGGGCGCTTCCACCGTCGACCGCATCTGGCGGTTCGATACTAAACGATTTTCCTGATCGACACGCCAGTCGAAGACCGACTCAAAACTCGGTGGTCTGAGCATGCTTAATCGATCCAGTGTGGAGAAAAGAGACGCATAAGGCCCACTTAATTGGTCATTAACGTAGGTTCGCCATGCGCCCGAATTGTCGTTAACAAATTCAAAACGGCCCGCGGGAACCGCGAGCGACAGCGCGGTTTGCGAGGGGATACCGACGCACCATCCCTCAAACAGCACGACGGTGGGCTTCGCACTGATCTGGATTTTACGCACCTTTTTGGTGCGATCGTCCTTGAGCTTATCGAAGATCGGAACGATCACCTCGTTCGAATCGGGGTCACAAACCGCCGCCAAAACCTCCGCCAATCGCAGGTGTTCATGAGTCCCCGGCACACCGCGAATCGCCAATAGCGGATGTACAGCGGACGCCAGTTTGACACGCCTCGCTCGGGTTAAGTAAAAGTCATCAATTGAAATAATGTGACAGTCAACGCCAAGAAGCCGAGGCATAATTTGGCTTAAATACGAGCTTAGCGTCGACTTCCCGGACCCCTGGGATCCGTTAATTCCTACAATAATCGGTCGAGGACTCGCAGTTGCCAATTGAGCTAAGCGACGCGCATAGGCGTTAAAGTAGTGTTCTACATTTCGCCTAAAAATATCGTTTAACCGCTGAGCCCCGATGAAGTCTTCGAGAACCTGGCGACTGGACGTCTCATTGCTCACTTCGGATCCCTAAGTATTCGCATGACCATGCGTCTATCGATGCAAAGAGTGTGCCTATTTCTAGTGGCAGAGGAAATAATTCGCGAAAGACAACTAAAAGATCGCTCACAAAAGCCATCGACTCCAATGCTAAAGTAGGCGTCTGCATAAAAGGAGGCCGCATGTTTAACAATACCCCTTGGCTACAACAAGTTCAGGAGTCGGTTGTCGATCCACATCGTGAGATTGTCGACCCTCATCATCATCTTTGGCCTGAGCCCTCAATGGGCTACAACCTTGATGAACTTCTGGACGATACCGGCGACGGTCACAGAGTGACCCAGACCGTGTTCATGGAGTGTGGTGCCGCCTATTGGCAGGAGGGCCCGGAGCATCTTCGCTGCGTTGGCGAGACCGCGTTCGTTCGAGCGGCCGCCGATAACGCAACCAAAAAGCAGGCCCAAACTCAGATTGCCGGAATTGTTGCCCACGCGAACCTAGAGGAGAGTTGTTTGAGCGAAGTGCTCGATGCTCACGAGCAAACCGGCGGCAAGTTGTTCAAGGGCATTCGACACGCAGGTGCCTCTGCGGGTGACATCCAAGGGCTCGTCATTCCAGGAGGCGCTGACCCAGGACTCATGGGTAACGAAGACTTCAGACACGGTGTCAGAACGCTAGGGCAGCGCGGCTTAACGTACGATACGTGGCTCTACCATTTTCAAATTCCTGACTTTTTCAAGCTTGCCAGGGCCGTTCCAGAAACAACGATGATTCTCGATCATTTTGGGACACCTTTGGGTGTTGGTGACTTTGCCCAAAATAAGGTCGCCATCTTCGAACAATGGCAGGAGGACATCGCCCGCGTTGCTGAATGCCCAAACGTATTCGCAAAACTCGGCGGACTGGCCATGCCCGATAATGGTTTCGGATGGTACGGTCGCGACGTGCCGCCCTCCTCCGATGAGTTTATTGAGGCACAAAAACCTTACTACGATCATGCAATTGCGTGCTTCGGACCCGAGCGCTGCATGTTTGAAAGTAATTTCCCGGTCGATCGACTGTCGATAGGCTACCGCGTGCTGTGGAATGGGCTTAAAAAAATTGCAGCGGACTTTTCTGAAATAGAAAAAGACCTCATGTTTTCGGGCGTCGCTCGGAAAGTTTACCGGCTAAGCCCAGCGGTATGAGGGCATTACTCAGGCAACTGTGGCCTGTCCTTTTCATAGCTTGGCCAGAAGTCAGTATGGCGGGCGAACAGCAAGTTCAAACTAATACGGCCGATCGTCACTATGCCTTTGACGAAGGCGACGGCCTGTATCGCGTTCAATTTAACTACACTGGCGAACACTGGACACACGCCGACGTGGCGGCAATTGTTATCGATACCGATAAACCCATTGCGGTCTTGCCAATGCAGTATACCGAGCCGACTGCGATGCAACCCGGAGCGCGGGTTGATGGCAAATACATTGGCAAAAATTGGAATACCATTACCCAACGTGCAATGGCGATCCGTCTAGAGGCTCTGGGATTTTTTGTTTTAACGCCGACCATTACCCACTACGGAGAGGACTTGGCGGGCTTCCAAGCGCTGGAGCACTTCATAGCAGGCATTCACAAAGGTAACGATCACGTTCAAACGATCTTGCTTACGGCTGATGCAGACACACCCAACCTACAAAACCCAGTGCCTGGCGCTCAAATGCTCGTGACTGGCGTCCATAAGCGAAATGAAGCCTGGGAACAGCTGTTGCAGACGTCCATGAGCGGCTTTTACGCTTCCGTGAAGCTCAACAATATTGGCGCGCGTGTTAGAGGCGGCTTGTCGTATGAAGAAGGCTCATCGGCCGCCTGGCACCCACTCATTGAGCGTGCCGCGGAATATGGAGCGGAGGTCGCCATTATCGAGGTCGCACGAGCCGTCGACATAGTGGCTAGAGCCGGCAGTATCGAACAAGGTGAGCAGTGGGCAGCACCTTTATTCGATGCACTTGCCGATGCCATGCTCGCCGAGACCCAGAAATCGAAAACAGAGCCCCGTCAGTAACAGTGCCTTAGATACGCGGTCACTCATTCACGGTTCGCGTTTTGTAGCGTTTGCCGCGCTGAGCCGCGAGCTCAAACGCAGCCTGTGTCTCCGCCTCAACCTCCTGGCGTTGCTGCTCCTTAAGCGACTCAAATTCATCCACCCACCAGCGACGGGTCACTTGTGGAAACGTCCCCATTCGATTCACGCAGGCGTTTGCGCCTCGGTCGCGTCCCGCCTGATAACCTGCGGCACCGGTCTTATCAGCTGATGATCTCCCAAAAGGCACTAAATCACCGTCCATTTTAGGTAGCAAAAAATAAGGCATGGAGACGCGCGTTTCACCCTCTGGAATCAACAACGTATTGACTCGGTGTAATGTCGCAGAGTAACGCCCCTCGCTGAGATGCATCAGCGTGCCACCGGTGTTCACGATGACCGATCCCTCGATCACAGGCACATCGTACTCTCCAGACGATGTTCGACAGGTCACGGGCGCATTCACCCAATCACCCTCTCCCGCCACCACCTGTAGACCCGGACGATCGTTAATCAGGAGCGCGATAAAAGGAGGGCCGTCAATGTGCGCACCCACGTTATCCGCATCAAATCGCGCATACGAGTCGCGAACCTCTTTTTTTGCCTCATCAGAGAAGACCTCAAGGCTATAGTTATGATTGAGGCTCGCCGCAAGGTAGGGCTCTTCAAAATCAAAATAACGCCGAAACTCGGCTGGGTCCTCACCCAGAGACTCAACAATCAGAGCGCCCAGTCGATGCGTGAGCTGGTGATAAACTTGGTTAAGGTCGTTAATCAGAGGTCGAAAGCCGGGCATCGAGTCTTGCTTAGGCCAAGTATTAGGCCCGACGAACAAACGTTTATGAATCGGCTGAGCAACATCGTCGTGCGCACAGATCGGCTCTTGCTCAAAGCCGTACTGGAAATTTTCAATGACTTGCCCGTGACCGCGATCGGCCGGCGTTGGTAGGGTGTAGCCTCGAAAATACGGAGTGTTTGATATGTGTGCGGTTTTTTTAATATCCATCGGCGCATCAAAAAACTGACGAACCTCTCGAAACGCCCTGTGTTGAAAGGCGTCGTCCAGCCCTGGTGCATTTTTGAGCACCAAAAATCCACATTCCAAAAGCGCGTACCGCAGGTCTAGCATGAACTTATCGCGGTCAGCTTTAAGATCGAGCCAATCGACCGTTGGAATTTCGTTTACTGTCTTTGACTTCATAGGGGCGCCTGCTTTTATTATCTGAGTCGCATTTGGTCCAGTTGAGGAGCTTAAACCTAAATAGCGCGCTTAACGAGCCAGCTCGGGCGGAAACCAGTCGCAATCGAGGACCGACGTATGCCCCTCATAAACCCGCATTCCGAGCATATAGGGCCCATCGGGGACTGGTAGCCAATTTCCCGCCCGTTGAGGTCGTTGCGCCGATAAAATAATCGTCAAACCACCATCATCGTCATAGTGTAAGCCGGGCGTTCGATCACCAACGGAGTAACGATTAATCTCGTTTTCAACAAGGTAGAGATCCATGCCATAGGCTGTCAGTGACCAGAAGGCACCGCAAGGCGGTAACTTATCGGCATCAAACTTCATGCAAAGCTCGTGCTTGCCACTCAATGCGCCTCGCTGGGAATCCGACAACGCCATATATGATCTGTTTTCGACTGCATAATGGCCTCCAAGACCGAATTTTGCGCCCACCGCGCGCTTCAGAATATCGTCACCAGGCCCGCCCACAGCTCTACCGGTACTCCAGCCATTTTGATAGACCGTATCACTGGTTCTTCCCGACTTAATCAACGCCTCTGCTTCACTGATGCCTGCCTCTAACTCGGCGTCTGTTAAACACGAAGGGTCGTCCAGTATTGCCTTTGCAGCGACTGACAATGTTGCGTGCCACGGCGCTGGGGGCGAGTGCGCAACGTAGCCACCAAGTTCCGTGAAAAATGGCGCGCCCGACTCGGCGATTTTTGCGGCGCGGCCCGCTGACTCCAGCCTGATATGTGGGTGATCAGGGGCAGGCTGCACACGAAATTGTCGCTGTAGTGCTCTCGCTTGAGCGAGATCATCTGGAGACTCGACCAGGACTCTAATAATGATCCAGACAGTCCGCGTGCCCAGCCGAATTGTGGTTTCACCGTCGCCCAGTGGTTCAGCTGTTCGATCGAAGGTTACTCGAGCCGATACCCCTGACACGCCATGGTGTCGACGTGACAGATAGGCAACATGGGTATACGCATCGACCACCATGAGATTCCAATACCGATTGGGCTTATCCATTGGCGGGACATCGATCATCACGTCACCGTAGGACAAGTCGTACCACCCCGACGAGTACAAGGTGTCGTTGTTAATAGCGACAATGGCTTTATCGCTTGGCGTCGCCAAGGACTCAACGTGGCGTAAGGTACCAGTGTCATGGTGAGACGACAGCATGAGTCGAGTGCGGTGCACTGACACGGTGGGAAATCCCCACAAATAGAGCTCTGCAGCAGGCGAGAGCGTCTTTCCTGGCGACTCACTCATAGGCCGACTCTGGCGACATAAACACCTCCCTCACCTAAACAGCGAACCACTCAAGCCCTAAGCCCGAGATAGTCCTCAAAATTCCATCGATAAAACCGATCAAGCTCTTCTTTAGTCGGATCGATAGCATCCAAACTGCGTTCAAAATCGCCGTAAGGATCACTACCACCCTCCGGGTGGGGGTAGTCGGTGTTAAACATCAAAATATCCTGCCCCACATTTCGAAGAATCCATCCGGTGTTTTCAGTGTGCATAGGCGCCACACGAATCTGCCGCTGAAAATACTCCGAGGGTTTTAGGGATAGCTTTTTCAGTCCCTGATCAAATTTACCCAACAGCGAGACACCCATATCCAAGTTCATCAAAGTAGCGGGGACCCAATTGGCGCCCAGCTCGATGATGCCGATTTTCAGATCAGGGAAACGCTCCAACACACCGTCATAAATCATGCAGGTAATCCAGCGCTCAATGCTGTGGTGGACCACGGGGAGATCCTTCGGCTTCGTCGTCTCTATATTCCCAATATTGCCCTCCAGAACACGTTCTACTCCAGTGTTCATATACACCGATGGCATATTTTGACCACTGCCAATGTGGAGTGTGACCGGCACTCCCGCCTCTTGCATCATCGACCAGAGAGGGTCGTAGGCGATATGCGAAGGTGCTCTACCCTCGACAGCATCGCTTCCAATCCAGATTGCATTAACGCCCAAGTCCAAGGCTAATCTGAGTGCGGTGAGCGCACGCTCAGGGTCACGCAGCGACAGATAACCCACTGAAAGTAGGCGAGGATCATCCGCACAGAAATCCGCCATTCCACGGTTAAGCGCGTCGCAACCGCCGTACACCACATCTATGTCGCTCGAGCGCGCAAACCGGGCAGCACCCACCGAAGGAAAGATCAATTGTGAGCTAACACCCATGATGTCCAGCGCAGCACTGCGCTCAACTTTCTCGACCGCGCCATAGGCACTCCACATATTGCGCTTTCCAGGGTGGGCAAAGATGTTGGACTTCAGTGCTTCGGTAAGCACTGGATCATCGCCCGCAAGCCGCTTGTCGGCCGCTGCGATCAACGGGTCTAAAGCCTTCATGTTGAGATCGAAAGCACCCGTGTCTAAATTAGTTTTGACATACTCGGTCGCATAGCTCTCTAGCCAACCGCGACCTTCAATAATGTGGCTATCGGCGTCATGGATAACACGGCCTTGCTGATGTGACATGCCTTCCTCCTCATCGTGTTTAATGTGTCTCCACCGCCCACTCAAGCAGCGCCGCAGGACTTTAGCTCACCCATTTCAAACTCGTCTCAAAAACGGCTGCCGTCGTATTTCTGTATTTCTGCCCAAACTGTGAAGCATCCAGTACCGCTTAGAGATTCAGACAGACATGGCCCCAAGTTCGTGCAACACTATTAAAGTGAGACTACAATTGTTATTAAAGCCCAACAATAATAGCGAGGCAATAACTTTTTAGCCCATGCTAAAGACCCCACTGAGTATAAGGATTCGCTACCTGTGATTGATAACGCGCACGCCGGCTCGACCCGTCTGAGCTTTGGTACAAAGTTCGCCTTCGGCGCGGGCGCCATGGCTGAAGCCGTGTATCTCGGTCTCTTCAATACCTTCATTACAATTTTCTATAACCAGGTTGTTGGCTTGTCCAATACCCTGATCGGCGTCGCGATCATGCTGGCGCTGATTGGCGATGCACTGACGGATCCGCTGGTGGGCGTTCTCTCAGATCGATGGCGCGGTCGTTATGGACGGCGACATCCGTTTTTATTTGTTGCGCCTGTCCCGCTTGCCATCATGGTCTACCTCATCTTTAACCCGCCAATAGGGCTGGTAGAGCTAAGTCACCAATGGGGGCTATTCGCTTGGTTGGCAGTCACCACCATACTCAGTCGTGCGTTCCTAACGCTTTACCATGTGCCCCATTTGGCGCTCGGCGGCGAGCTTTCAACAAATCAGTACGAGCGGTCTCAGCTTTTCAGTGCGAATACAGTTATTGGGGCTATTTCGGGCGCAATGGTCGCGTTCGTGACCTGGGGTTATTTTTTTGCGGGCGAGCGTGTCCGGGAGACTGACGGACAACTCGTTCCTGGGCACCTTGATCCCGCGGCGTATGGACCCGTTGTGATCTTCGCTTGTGCAACCATCATTATCGCGATCTGGGGCTGCGCAGCTGCAACCTACAAACATGTTCAAGACCTAACCGAAGCACCCGAGCCTACTGAACGCTTCACGATAGTGCTGCTGTTCAAGGAGATCTTCTCCACCTTTAAAAATCCAAACTACGTTGTACTCATGATCGGATACTTCTTTTTCATGATCACCAGCGGCGTTTATGACACGTTTAATGTGTTTATTAATACCTACTTCTGGGAACTGGAGCCTCAGGAAATACGCTGGTTTGGGTTAGTAGCAGCGCCCATGATCATCTTGGGCGCTGTTGTGTCGCCAATGCTTCAGAAGCGATTTGACCGCAAACCCATTATCGTCACTGCGCTGATTTTGATGATGATCTTTGCGCAACTGGTCATTGATTTAAGGCTTCTCGGCTGGATCCCGGAAAATCATGATCCCAATTTATTGCCAATGCTTATTGCGAACGCCGGTGCTTTCGCCTTCACCATCGGCTTAGGGAGTGTTGCCGCTGTCGGAATGATCGGTGACCTGATTGACGAAAATGAGCTGATGACGGGACTTCGCCAAGAGGGGCTCTACTTTTCGGCACGGGCTTTCTTTGCAAAGGCATCGTATTCGGTTGGGCATTTATTTGCCGGCATCGCCCTAGATGTCTACGTCGTGCTGCCTTTCGAGGCTATCCCGGGTCAGCTCGACGAACCCACCCTGACACGAATGGGGATCGTTGCAGGACCCATTATGGCTTTATCGGCGATTCTTGCGGTGTTTGCGTATAGCCGTTACAACCTGACCGCATCGCGGCACCGCGAAATAATCAGTGCGCTGAACAAACGACGTCTCATCGACCGCAGCAACCGCTAAACGCTCGCCACGTGAGTAACTCAGCCGTCACGGGCGAGAGTCGCAATCAGCCGCCAAATGGACCGATACACGTTACGCTTGTATCGAACAACCGGGTCTGAGAACAGGTGTGACCGAGCCGATGGTCAGTAATGACTCGACGCAATCGCGAATCGACACATCAAGCGAGCGAAAGTCCATGCCCAACGCACCCTTAATGCGATCATTGCGAAGCTCACAGCCATTCCAAACGGCCCTAAACTCAGCCTCTCGCGCTTTAATGCTGTCGGGCAATGGATCGACTAGCGTCGCCCCTGCAAAGCCCAACTCCGGCAGCAGTCGATCGATGCTGGCGCAAATATCTTCAACGTCGCGCGTCTCTGTCGACCAGGCAATAAACCGCTGTCCATTTTCAAGCCCATCTTGTTCCAACATTCGAATGTGAGCCTCAGCCACGTCACGAACGTCGACCGTATACCAGGCCCGATACGCGCCGACCACATTTTGCGTGTACTCGCCGAGTAACATGGTCTCTATGTGGTGCTGCCAGGGTCCACGGGTTTTGTGGTGTGGCGAAAGAATGGGACCCACGTTATCCCCAGGGCAGCAGGTGATCGCATCCCACCGCCCGCTTTGTTCGGCAGCATCTGCAAAAGCCCGCTCAGCAATCATCTTTCCAATAGAGTAGCCCTGTCCCCGAGCTGCAGTTCGCTTTGGGTTCTGCTCGTCGGGGTATCGACCCTCAAACAACACCGGACGTCGCACTAGCTCTTGGATATCTTGTTCAGAAATCACAGCCGCAATGCTCGACGTCACGACAACACGGTTCACCGATCCAGACTTATTGACACTCTCAATAATGTGGTCGCAAACACCACTCACATAGCTCTCATCGTCGTACGTGGAGACGTGCGAAAGGTGAGCCACGCCCTGACAGCCTTGAAAAATGTTGTCGAAACAGCCAGGACTGTCAAGATCGGCTGTGTGGAGTGTCAGTCGTCGCGTTGCATAACCCGGCATCGCCTTGAGAAAAGACGTCTTTTTCTCGTCGTCGACATCTCTGACGCAGGCTCTGACACGGTAGCCCTTATCAAGAAGCTTTTTTACAACCCACCCACCGATAAAGCCGGCACTCCCCGTCACCGCGATCGTGCTGCCCTTTGGAATTGGCGCCATATGAAAACTCCTTTTTACTACCAGGTTTTTTGTTTGAGACGAGTCACTGAATGCGGCGATTCAGCTGTGGGTTGGATCAAGCTGAGAAGATTGCCGTCAGGGTCTCTGAGGTAAACCTCCGCGCATTCATCACCCAAGACGGGTTCCGACAAAAACGCCACACCTGCTGCTCTCAAGCGCGCATACTCTCGCTGGATATCAGTCACCTCGAAGGCGACTTTGTTGTAGCCAATGCCATCGAACGGGGTGATGCCCTTTGGCTGAGGTGTTTTAGGGTTCGTAAACTCCCACATCTCTAAAATCATGTTGCCAATATCGAACCAGCCGGCCCGAATGGACACATCATCGTAGTCGGCCACTGCATCAAACGTCGGTCCTGACGCGCTATTAGTTCGTCGATCGGGTTTTGCATCGAGAAGCAGACTATAAAATGCGATTAAACGATCAAGGTCCGGCGAGACAAGCGCCACGTGAGAAAACCAAATGGGTCCCTCGAACGGCGCTCGATTCAAGTGCTCGGTCTCAAACATAACGCCGTCACGGTCTCTGGCGTAGGCGTAATAGACCCCTTGTCCGAGTAAGTGTATGGGTTCTGACCCACGACTAACCGAGGTCGCGCCCTGCTCAACAAGCCGACCATAAATATCGTCGGTCGTCGGCGACTGATAGCAGACATGGGTGAATCCAGGCCCCTTCACCGGGAGTTTCGGACTGTCGCGTCCCTCCCTTTCATACTCTGTCACTTCGAGGTAGCCGTTGGGGAACGTTAATACTTCGCGGGCCCGCAGCGTACTGTGTAATCCACTTGCGCGCTCTGCGTTTTGGTTTATCTTTCTCTTGGCGCGCGCGATGCCCGCCCCCGTTCCCTTTGTGTAAAAGGCAAGAGACGCGTCGAGGTTACTAACGGACAGGCCAACGTGGTTGATCCCAATGACGCTTGACGCGTCGCGCTTCACTCTTTGTTGACTCATTCACTGTCCCTCTGACGGCCTAGCGCTTGCGTTCAAGAATAATTTCATCGCGCCGTTTCTGGTAATCGGCACTGGTTACCTTGTCACTCTCTTCAAGTTCCGGCGGAACATACCAATGTAGCTGATCCCCGAAATACGCCTCCCACACAGCCTTGGCCACTTCTGAAGGCGCAATAGTGCGCGCACTGTCAGTCCTATTCGAGTTCATTTCGGGCATTTTCGCGTAGTTACCCGCCGGCCGACCTTCTTTGTACCGAGTGCCTTGCCAAAGTGGTGTATCGATAATGCCCGGCATTACGTCCGCCACACGAACACCGTACCGTGCAAGCTCTACACTCATTGCGTGGGTGAAACCTTTCACTGCGTATTTCGTCGCGGTATAGACCGCCATGCCGGCTGCGCCATAAATCGCAGCTGATGACGAAGTCGAGATACACAGCGAATTTTCCGCCTTTCGCAAGTACGGGATCGCCGCATAGAACCCATTGAGCACGCCGACTAAATTAATATTCACCATGTCCACGGTTTTTTCATAAGGCACGTCCTCAAAATAACCGCCTGTGGCGATACCCGCGTTGTTAAACATAATGTCCAAGGCGCCATTTGCCTGATCACAAAAATCTGCCAGTGCCACCTCGAGTGCCGATTTATCGCGCACATCGAGACAGATGAATGCGTTACGCTCCTGAAGCTCGCGACTTAACGCGTCCAGCGACGCTTGGTTCGCATCGCAACCACCGATAAACCAGCCTTGCTCGTGAAAGAGCATCGCCGCTGCGCGTCCAATACCACTCCCGACGCCCGTAATAAAAATAGTCTTACTCATCTAAACCCTGCTTCGACACTTTCGCACCCCTACTTTTACAACGATTTACTCAACCACTGACTGTCAAACTGACGGCACAGGCTTGCACCCGCCATAACCCCCACCCAAGCGATGATCGCACCGCCAAACATCTGAGACCATTATTATAGACATACCCTAATAGTTTGAGCGGCAGCACGCAAACTTTGATCAACAGTATTTCTACTCCGAGCCCCAAAAACCGACACGGCCAGCTTTGCGACGCCGCAGAGAAACCAAGGCTATGGTGATCTCGATAGATTTCCTGTAAACCTCTGTGGATGCCCGCAAATAATCCACAGACTTCGACCAAGAGAACGCGTTTGTCGCCAAAAGCGCGTCGTGATCAGATTTTAGATGTGGCAAAGCAGTACATTCGTCGGCAAGGGCTTCAGCAGTTCTCCCTCAAGCAGCTAGCGGTAGAAGCTTCAGTCAGTGAACCCCTACTGTTCCACTACTTTACCTCCCGTACCGAGCTGTTACAGCAGCTTTTGAAACGAGAATTCACAGGATCCCTTAAGTCACTGAACACGTCGCTAGACAATGCGGTGACCTTGGACGACATCGTCAGAATCTACGTTGCTGTCAACTACGATCAGGCCTTTGAGGGAAGCGTTATCAATATCCTGTTAGCAGAACCCGAAATTGCCGTTGCAATTGAGGAGATACGGTCAGAGAACGAGCGACTTGGACAAAGAATGTTGATCGATACGATCTCTGGCGAGCTGGGTGTCACTCGAAAAAAAGCGGCTATGATCGCAATAATGGCGTCGTCTGCTTCGATCTCTGCTGCAAAGTTTTCCCACGAGCATGGTGTGCCCAGAGCCGACGCCATTCAAACTGTTATCGACTTCGCGAGGGCTGGCTTTGAGTCTCACCGCACCAAGGACCACTAACCAACAGATGATGCAACTCAAGCGATGACCGAGGGTTACACAGACCACTACTTCGATACACGCGGCTGTCGGCTACACTACGTCGAGGCGGGTATCGGACCACTGATTATTTTTTATCACGGATTTCCCTCCTTCTGGTTTTCGTTTCATCATCAGATGGCGGCATTAAAGGACCACTTTCGGGTTGTAGCTGTCGATGGGCCCGGCGTTAACTTATCGTCAAAACCCACAGATATTTCTCTCTACAAGCTCAAAAATTTGGTGCTGCAAATTGATGATCTGGCGCGACACTTAGCGGAGGATAAGCCGTTTTATCTAGTCGGTCATGATTGGGGAGCCGCCCTAGCATGGTCCTTTGCGCAACACCTACCCAGCCGTCTCCACAAAGTCGTCGCAATTAACGCACCACCCACGAATCAACTTCTGGCGCTTTTAGAATCGAACTCGGAACAACAGAGGCGGTCGCATTACATGTGGGCAATGCGCAGTGGCGCGACGCATCAAGCCATGACCGCGAATAATGGGGAAAAGGTGTGGGAACAGGCCTATGCGCCATTCAGAGGCCGACCTCACTACACTCCCGAGCACGACACCATTTTTCGTGCGGGATTAGGTCAAGCGGGTGCGATAGACGGGGCTATCAACTGGTATCGGGCCAACATTCCCGAACGCGGTAACGTGGACCAGTCAGACTACTGGCCCTCAAGGCACGCGTCCACGGAGGTTCCCGCTTTACTGATATGGGGCGAAAACGATCAAACGTTTGTCCCCGAATTCATCGATAACCTCGGGCACTACGCGACAAATTTAACCATAAAACGGCTGACCAACGTGGGACATACACCCATGCTAGAAGATCCCGAGCAAACCAATCTAATACTGACGGAATTCCTCACCCTTTAAAGTGCGCTGGATACGCCGTCCCTGCATGCATCGAAAGCGGTAAAGAGGTCGAGGTCTTGACTGCACGGCTTCTGAGTTCTCAGGCGATAAAACGGGTGTCTTACTGACGCTGCAAACTCGCCAACATCTGCTCAGACATGACAAATTTTTGGATTTTTCCGGTAACTGTCATGGGGTACTCCGTCACAAAGCGAATATGACGCGGCACCTTGAAATGTGTGATCTGATCGGCGCAATAATTCTTGACGTCTTGTTCAGTCAGCGCATGGCCGGCGTTCAACTGAATCCAAGCGCAGACTTCCTCCCCCATTTTCGCGTCAGCAATACCGAATACCTGCACTTCCGATATCGCGGGATGCTGATAAAGAAACTCTTCGACTTCTCTCGGGTAAATATTTTCACCACCTCGGATGATCATGTCTTTAATGCGCCCGACAATTTTCACATACCCACACTCATCCATGGTCGCTAAGTCACCGGAGTGGAGCCAGCCCGACGCATCAATGGTCTCAGCTGTTTTAACAGGGTCGTCCCAGTAGCCCTGCATTACCGAGTAACCGCGGGTGCAAATCTCCCCCTTTTCACCGACTGGAACGACGTGACCCTCTTGGTCCACGATCTTTATTTCCACCCAGGGCATTGCGCGACCCACGGTTTCAGTCCTTCGCTTGAGTGAATCGTCAGGTCGCGTTATATGGTTGATGGGGCTGAGTTCCGTCTGACCGTAAGCAATCAAAACGCTTTCCATGTGCATTTCTGAAATCACGCGCTTCATCACTTCTACGGGGCAAGGTGCACCGGCCATAATACCCGTGCGAAGACTCGAGAGGTTGAAGTCTCTGAATTTTGGGTGATCAAGCTCGGTGATGAACATTGTTGGGACGCCATGAAGCGCCGTGCAGGACTCATCTTCGACGGTCCTCAAGGTGTCTTCAGGATCAAATGACGGCCCGGGAAATACCATTGTGGCGCCATGCGACACGCAGGCAAGGACTGACATCACCATACCAAAGCAGTGGTAGAGGGGAACCGGCACACATAACTTATCACTGGGCGTCAATTGCATGGCCAGGCCCGTCAAAAATCCATTATTCAAGATATTGCAGTGAGACAGTGTGGCGCCTTTAGGATTTCCGGTAGTCCCACTCGTAAATTGAATATTAATTGCATCGTCAGGCTTCAATTGATTTTGGAGCGCTTGGAGTAGCTCAAGCTCGACAGCACCCCCTTTGTGACATACGTCATCGAAGTTGTGTAACCCGGGTGTGTGCTCCGACCCCATGCGAACCACATGCCGCAAGTGCGGCAGCTTCGCAGCCTGTAAATGATCGTGCCCGCTCAGTGCTAATTCGGGGGCCAGCGTCGTAATCATCCCCAGGTAATCACTGGTCTTGAACTGCACATCACAAATCAATACTGAGCAGGATACCTTGTTCAAAGCGTACTCGAGCTCATAGAGTCGGTACGCCGGGTTAATGCACACCATCACCGCACCAATTTTTGCCGTCGCGAGCTGAACAAGTACCCATTCGCTGCTGTTCGGCCCCCAAATCCCAACACGATCGCCAGGTCTCACATTGAGGGCCAACAAGCCGGTGGCCAACTGATCAACCCGCGCTTGAAGCTCTCTGTAAGTCCACGAAACCCCTTGATGACGGACGATCAACGCAGGATTATCAGGGTGCACTTGGACAATCTCATCAAAGTAGCGACCGATCGTCTGATAGATAATCTGCGTGCTCGAAGCACCACAAAAATAACTGCGCGTTAAAGGGGCCATGTTGACTCCAACTGTCGTTCTTCAAACCGTTTCGGCAGACTGGTGCGCCTAGCTCTTCGTTGACGCCGCTGCCGCCTTCATTGCTTCTTGCACACGTTGCTGTTCGGTCCCGTCAAGACGGGCTTTTAACCCACGATCCATCTCTGTAATTATACGAGCCGCGTGTTCGTTCTCTTGAATCCGCGCCCAGTAAGCTTCCGTTTTTGGGTGTCCCACAATGGGGTTAGCCACCCCCAGCCTCGGAACCGTTCGGTCACACATGTACAGTGCAGGAACGAGACTACAATCGGCACGCGTTAACGCCTCTCCGCCAGTCGCATAGCCGTGAGACGGCAGATGTTCTTCCAGCGCAATAGCGCCCCGCAATAGCTGCCCCATGAGCAAATCGATAACACCTTGGTTACGATCAGGGGTCGCAAGCTGGCCAAGACACAAGAAAATATTATTTAACAGGTAGGTGTCCCCTATGCGTGAGATAACACGAACCTTCGCGCGTTCGATCGGCGTCTGACCCAGCATCGAACGCTCGGGATAGATTTCGTCGATGTATTCTGCGATGACCTCCGACTCAGGAATCACGCCCTGATCGGTTTCTAAGATCGGGATTCGTCCCAACGGTGAAACGTCCTTTAAACGGCCAGTGACAAATTCGGCCAAGGGTAGATCAAACACAAAATCCGCAGCGATATCCATCGCGTAAATTTGCATTCGGATTTTTGCACTGTAAGGACTGAGGTCACCACTGAGGAGTCGCATCGGTTATCACTTAT
>CAYVQI010000032.1:0-18202 GCA_964454155.1 uncultured Alteromonadaceae bacterium
CGTGCGCCCTCGAAAAGGGCTCCCACAATGTGCGCTTGCCGTTAGCCTCGGCGATCACAATGGTTCTGCTTCCGGTGTTATCAGAGTTATCACGGATCTTGTCCTCGGTGTAATACGGGAATAATGCGCTGTCGCAGTCGGTCCGACCGGCCGACAAGCCGCCACGGGTAGAAATGAACAACCAGTGATTTGAATCGCTCACCACACTGATGAAAAAGTCATCCATCGCATCAACATTACCGATTCGGTAGAACGATTCCCCGTCTCGCAGAATGTAGTCGCCCTCGACTGAGGCCGGTGCAGAATTAAGAAGATTGTCACCCAAATACAGCGTCGTGTTAGTCATATCTCTCAATCTTTTAAGTTGTTTTTGCCAAGTTTCCCGAGCCGCCATCGATGTTTTTACCATTGGCTCTCTCGGGGGGCCTGTTCACTGCTCTTAGTGCTCGAAAGCCCCACATGGCGCGTGGGCACAGCCTCGCCGGACTCGGTCCGGTCGATGCTTGTAATGTGGACGCTTATCCTAGAACACCGATTCGGGTTCGGATACGTGCCAAGATCCAACTTAACCACTGAATGTTGCGTTTTATCGTATTACGGGTGTGTAAATTCCAGTCCTTGCTTAGCATCGCCCACACACACACACCACATCGAATGGGAGCAAAATGTCCAAGCGGGCCGGGAAACACCACTATCTTATTGGGAATGACACGCGAAATTCGAGTGACTTAGAGTTGGATACACGCCTCGAGCAGTTACTGTCAGAAAAGATGCACGGCATTTCATTTAGCGCTTACGGCAAGGGACAAAAACCCGGTGATCAGGTGACGTTGGATCAAGTCAAACACCGAATGGCGTTGCTCGCATCACGCTTTAATTGGGTTCGCTCTTTCTCAACGACGCAAGGCAATGAGCATATTCCGAGGGCCGCACACTCAATGGGGATGAAGACACTCGTCGGGGCTTGGCTGGGAAAGGATGCCGACAAAAATCGCTTGGAAATTGAAAACCTCATCGCGCTTGCCAACGAGGGCGTTGTCGATGTGGCGGCAGTGGGGAACGAAGTCTTGTACCGCGGAGATCTCGAGGAAAGTGAGTTACTCGAATTCATGACCGAGGTCCGAGAGCGAGTACCCTCGCAGATACCCATCGGCTACGTTGACGCATACTACGAGTTCGAGGATCGTCCAAACGTCACCGCAGCTTGTGATGTTCTGTTGACGAATTGTTATCCATTTTGGGAAGGTTGTGCTTTGCCGTACGCCACGCTTTATATGCAGGATATGTACCGCAGAGTGCTGAAGGTTGCTCAGGGCAAACGCGTCATTGTTTCTGAGACCGGGTGGCCCAGTTCAGGTGGCACTTTTTACGGCGCAGAGTCGTCGCTTCAAGGCGCTTACCTTTATTTTTTGAGAGCCATGGAATGGGCTGCTGAAGAAAACATTGAAATGTTCTACTTTGCCTCATTCGATGAAGGCTGGAAGGTATCAGGCGACGCTGGTGAGGGCGACGTCGGCGCTCACTGGGGCCTGTGGGACGAGGATGAGCGCTTTAAGTACTCGAGAATATTATGAATCAAACGCGACCACTGCCCTACAAAAGAGCAATCTGCTATTCGGGTTTTCGAGACAATCAAAGCCCTGACACTGGCGTCTTTCCATCGGAAAGCGAGATTCTGGAAGATCTCCTTTTACTCAGTGGTCACTGGTCTGCTCTTCGTGTCTATGCGTGTGACCTTCATACCGAGCGTGTACTGCGAACCATCGAGCGAGAGAGTCTTCCGTTTAAAGTGATGCTGGGTGCCTACATTGGCGCAGAAGTGAATAATCCCAACTGCCCTTGGGGCGGTGTTTACGAAGACGCGACACTCGCGGCAAATAAAGCGGCGAATCGCGCGGAGCTGGATCGCGCGATTGCTTGGGCTAATCGCTACGCTGACATCGTCGACGTGGTTTCCGTGGGCAATGAGGCCACCGTCGATTGGACCGATCACTTGATCGAGCCTGAGACAGTCAAGGCCTACGCCTCAGATGTGCGATCGCAGATCAAACAGCCCGTCACATTTTGTGAGAACTACGTTCCATGGCTCACAAGCCTTGAGGAGCTAGCCGCAAATCTCGACGTCATCTCTATTCATACTTACCCCGTCTGGGAATATAAAACACTCGACGAGGCGATGGATTACACCCGCAAAAACTTTGAAGCCGTTCAAGCACGGTATCCCAACAAACAAGTCATCATTACAGAAGCAGGTTGGGCCACGGCCTCCAACGGTCGAGGTATTCCACCGGACAACGTCGGCGAAATGCTTCAACGCGAGTACTTGGAGCAACTGCTTTCATGGGCTGAGGAGCAACAGATTCTGGTGTATGTCTTTGAAGCCTTCGATGAAAATTGGAAGGGATCAGATCATCCTTTAGAGCCGGAGAAGCACTGGGGGCTGTATCGAGCGGATCGCTCGGCCAAGCCGGCACTCTCGATTCAGCGGTAATACTCACCAACGCTCACAATTACCAACACACGCAGTGTTTCGTCTGGCTATTCAGACTGACTCCGCTTAGCTGTGTCGCAATACGAATCGCTCGTTGAACTTACTGAGTCAGCATCGCGCGCTGAAAATCACGGTCTGCGGTTTGCGTGGGTGAGCGACCCTACTCGCTCAGCAGTCCTATTCCGAGCGTGGCAAAGTCCCGCCATGATTGGGCTAGCGCTCCAGTAAGACGTGACGCAATCGACGCCTTTACAGGTATTGGTGTCAAAGTCTGCTTATACTATTGCGATTCTTATTATGTCCTCAGGATATCCAACGATGAACGGTGCAGACCTCCTCATAAAAAAACTGGCTGATGCCGGTGTCACCGCGTGCTTTGCCAACCCCGGAACATCTGAAATGCAACTTGTTGCCGCGCTCGATAAAGAGCCTCGAATACGCGCCATACTCGGACTGTTTGAGGGTGTTGTAACGGGCGCTGCTGATGGCTTCGGACGCATGACTGACTCGCCTGCGCTGACATTACTCCACCTCGGCCCCGGCTATGCCAATGGAATTGCAAACTTACACAATGCGTCCAGAGCACGGGTGCCGGTACTGAATATGATCGGTGATCATGCCACCCACCACCTGGAGCTGGACGCCCCACTCACCTCTGACATCAAGGGGCTCACCGCTGCGGTGTGTTCCTGGACTGGAACATCAACAAGTGCCGACGATTTGGCAGAGGTGGGTTTACAGGCCTGGCAGGAGAGTCTTGTCTATCCGGGGCAGGTCACCGCTTTTATCGCCCCCGCGAATCACGCTTGGGACCCAACGAGTGCAGACGTGCAAGTCCCAGAAATACCGCCTCCGAATAAGTGTAGCGACAAGCAGATTAGTGACGCCGCTGAGGCACTAATGAGTGGGCGAGCCACTGCCCTGTTCATGGGCGGGCATGCGCTTCGCGAGGACGGACTATATCAGGCCGGGCGCGTCGCAGAAGCAACGGGAGCACGACTCATTACAGAAACATTTTTTACGCGTCAGTCACGCGGCGCCGGACGGGTTGAGACCGAGCGGTTGCCGTATTTCGGTGAAATGGCCGCGGAACACCTGCAAAATCTCGACACACTGATTTTTGTGGGTACAAAGCCTCCCGTATCCTTTTTCGCCTACCCAGGCAAACCGGGCTGGCTCTCGCCCGATACCGCGAATCTAATCAGACTTGGCGATGCCAGGATCGATACGGTCGATGCGCTCAAGCGACTAGCAGATAGTCTCGGGGCCCCGTCGCAAGTGAGTAACGTTGCCCAGCGCGTGGAACATGAACTCGCGCAAGGGCCTATCAACGCTGTCGAACTTGGTAAGGTCATTGCTAATCGACTGCCTGAGGGCGCCATTGTCTCGGATGAAGGCGCCACCAATGGATTGGGGGCCTTCCTTTTGACCAATAATGCGGCGCCGCATGACTGGTTGACCCTCACGGGAGGCGCTATCGGACAAGGGTTACCCCTTGCTCTTGGGGCCGCTGTCGCCTGCCCCGACCGAAAAGTACTGGCACTCGAAGCTGATGGCTCTGCCATGTACACCGTTCAATCTTTATGGACAATGGTCAGAGAGAACCTCGACGTGACGGTTCTCATCCTTAACAACGGCTCCTACGCTATCTTGAATATCGAGCTCGCCAGAGTTGGCGTGGAAAGTCCGGGCCCCACTGCCCTGTCCTTACTTGACCTCACCAACCCAGCGATTCAGTGGACCGATATTGCCCGCGGAATGGGGATGGCAGCTCAGCGAGTGGAGACTGTAGCCGAACTGGATACGGCAATGGCAAACGCCATGTCAGAGCCTGGTCCTCGTCTCATTGAGGTCTTGCTCTAAGCCGCCGTCTGAGCTTTGTCGATATCGTCATACAACGACGGATAAAAAATCAGGGATCCCAAACACTTACAGGCTACACTAGTGACATGAAATTATTTGGTTATCCATCGCCCACTGCTATCACCAGCCTCATCATCTTGGGGGCACTACTCTCCGCTTGCTCGAAAGAGGCGGAAAATACGGAACGCGGGGGCCGTGGTTCTTGGGGGGCACGTGAACTGCCCGTCATTACAGCACCCGTCGAACGCGCACCACTGATAGACGCCATCAAGTCCGTGGGCACCGCGCGCGCTCAGCAAAGTGTGACGCTCTTCCCCGAGAGTGCAGGTGTCGTGACTTTTGCCAAATTAGCGCCCGATGCCTTCGTAGAGCGGGGCGAGGTGTTACTTGTCCTCGATGACCGCGATGAAGCCCTTGCCGTTCGGCAGGCACACGTTGAACTGTCAGAGTCAAAACGCGTTTTGGATCGCTACAACTCCCTGAACGCAACAGAAGCCAACATCTCACAGAGCATGATCGATACCGCACAAAGCAACGTTGACTTGTCTGAGATAAGGCTGTCGCAGGCGAAGGTTGAACTCTCTCGGCGCTCGGTCAAGGCCCCTTTCTCTGGGCGTATCGGCATTACCGATGTGGAAATCGGCGACAGAGTAAACACCACCACGGTAGTCACCACGCTGGATGACCGAAGAGTCTTGCTCGTCGACTTCACGGTCCCCGAGAGTTTTATTGGCAGAGTTGTAACGAACCTCAAAGTCCAAGCGCGGCAATGGGAGTCACCCGATGACTCTACGGAGGGTACCGTCGTCGCGGTCGACTCACGTGTCGACGCCTCCACACGGGCGTTCAGAGCAAGAGCTGCGATTGACAACATTGCGGACACGTTGCGCCCAGGTATGGCCTTTGAAATTGACGCGTCAATCGAGAAGGGAGACTACCTCAGTGTTCCTGAACTCTCCGTTCAGTGGGGTGCGGACGGTCCTTATGTTTGGTCGACACTCGATAATCGCGCGCAGCGCGCGCAAGTTGAAATGATTCGACGGGGCAACGGCCGGATGCTGATTCGAGGTGAGATCGCCGAGGGCGACCGCGTCATTATTGAGGGCATACAGAGTGTTCGCCCCGGCATGAAGATCAAAGACATCAACGTGGCGCAAGAAACCGCTAAGACTCCAGACATCGATAATGCAGACCGGGGTTAACTCTTCTGACGACTCAAAATGAAAACTACGCTTAATAACATCGCTGGTGCCGGGCTGCCCGCTTTAGGGGTCAAACGCCCTTGGCTCGTGGCTGTGATGAACCTGCTGATCGCTATTGCGGGCTTTGTCGCGATATTTGCCATTGAGGTTCGAGAGTTGCCCGATGTTGATCAGCCGGTTGTCAATGTCAGAGCCAACTTCCCAGGCGCCTCACCTGAGACAATGGACTCGGAAGTAACGCGGATCCTAGAGGGCGCCGTAGCCAGAGTCAGCGGTGTTAAAGAGGTCAACTCCAACAGCGAAGAGGGAAGCTCGCGAATTCGAGCCGTGTTTAATCCGAACGCTGACGTGGACCGCGCGGCGGCCGATGTGCGTGAAGCCGTCAGTCGGGTGCAACGACAACTGCCGGAAAACGTTGAGCAACTCGCCGTCTTTAAATCAGATGAAGATGCCGAAGAAATTATGCGAATCGCCGTACTTGCAGACGGTGTATCGGAGCAGGATCTCGCGACAATCGTTGAGCGAGACGTCGTCCCCGCATTTATTTCACTTCCAGGCGTGGCTGACGTACCCCTCTTTGGGTCACGACGCCAAATACTAAGAGTAGAGCTTGACCCGGGGCGGATGAGCACTTACGGACTGACGGTCACGGACATAAGAACAGTCTTATCGCAGGCGCCACTGGATGTCCCTGCGGGCAGCTTTAAAACGAGTGATCAAACGTTGTTGGTGCGTGCGGACGCCGCAGTCGACTCCGAAGAGGACATTGGCAATCTACTGATCACCGATAAAATTCGACTTCGGGATGTCGCTCGCGTGGCCTACACACCCGACGACGCAACCTCAGTGGTACGTCTCAACGGACAGAAAGTTCTGGGAGTCGGTGTAGTCCGACAAGCAGGCTCTAACACTATTCAAATCTCGGAAGGCGCCCGCAAAGCGATTGCACAATTTAATACACAACGCGACGACATAAAGTTGCAAGTCATCTCTGACGAAGCGGTCTTCATTAACGGCGCAGTATCCGAAGTTGTGAGAACACTGGGCTTTGCCGTCATCATTGTCATTTTGACCATACGCCTGTTTTCGGGCAGCTGGCGATTCACCATTGTGCCTGCGATTGCGATACCCATTTCACTGCTCGGAACACTCGCCGCAAGCTGGGCACTGGGATTTTCGATCAATATTTTGACCCTTCTGGCCCTCGTCCTTGCGACCGGACTGATTGTCGACGACGCCATAGTGGTACTTGAGAGCGTTCAACGTCGTCAGCAAAAAGGCGAAGGGGCCAGCGCGGCTGCCGTGTTAGGCACTCAGTCTGTTTTTTTTGCTGTCATTGCGACAACCATGGTCTTGGTCGCTGTTTTTGTTCCCATTGCATTTCTACCCGGCACCTCGGGCCGGCTGTTTAAAGAATTCGGTCTTGTGCTGACGGTCGCCGTCGGAATTTCGTCATTTGTTGCACTGTCCCTCGTTCCTGCCTTGATGGCGCGCTTGGGGAAACCTGAAAATATTGATCTTGAAGCAACGCAACCCAATCTTATTCAGCGGCTTTACAGTGCAGCGCTCCATACCGTTTTGAACTTTCCCTTTTT
Organism: uncultured Alteromonadaceae bacterium; assembly: GCA_964454155.1. Taxonomy (GTDB): domain Bacteria; phylum Pseudomonadota; class Gammaproteobacteria; order Pseudomonadales; family Halieaceae; genus Luminiphilus. The sequence goes on from CAYVQI010000032.1 coordinate 7,152, forward strand.
ATCGATCGTCGTATCTGTTGGCCTAGCGCTGGGCGCAGCGAGTGTTTACACGTCTCTGGACAGTGAACTCTTACCTACCGAGGACAGGGGTAAGCTCAACATGTTTGCTCGTGGACCTGCCGGCGTCGGACTGCCCTACACGGAACGTCAGTCGGACCAGATTGAGGCTATTTTTCAGCCCTATCTTGAATCTGGTGTCATTGATCAGCTTTACACTGTCGCCGGGCGATGGGATCCAAACATTATTTATGTCGTGGGTACGCTCAAGCCATGGAACGAACGTGACATCTCCCAGCAGGAGCTGGCCGCTGAGATTCAGCCCGAACTGAACCAACTCCCCGGCGTCACGGCTCGAATTTATGGCAGCAACAGCTTGAATATTCGGGGCTCCTGGCGAGGTGGTATTCAGTTCGTTCTACTGGGCAATGACTATGAGGAAATTTACGCCGCAGCCAGAGTTTATGCCGACGCCATTCGTGAGCGGCTCACCAGCGTCCAAAGCCCACGAATCGACTACACGCCAACGCAAGCTCAGGTCGCTATTCGTATCGACAGAGAGCGATTGGCCGACCTCAACGTCTCCATTAATGAGCTCGCTCAAACCTTACGCGTCATGGTCGACGGCGTTCGAGTCATTGATCTGAACGGTCGCGATCAATCTATTCCTGTGGTACTCAAAGCCGGTCAGAATCAAATTCAAGGTCCCAACGACCTGGTCAACCTGTTCGTTCGATCACAGGAGGGACAACTCATTCCACTCGCGTCGCTGGTTACCGTGGTCGAAGAAGGCGTCCCCGATGAACTTCGCCGGTTATACCAACGCCGCTCTATTAGCATCGATATGCAAACCGTGGAGGGCGTCGACTTACAAACCGCCGTCGACGACTTGACGGCATTAGCAAACGAGGTCGTACCATCTTCAATCAGCGTCGTGCCAGAAGGTGAAGCCGCACGCCTTGGTGAGTCACAACGCGACTCCTTCTACGCCTACGGTCTAGCCTTACTCATTGTGTTCCTCGTTCTCGTTGCACAGTTTGAGAGCCTGACCTCGTCGCTTGTCATCATGACCATCGTACCCTTCGGATTAGCCGCCGCAATTTTTGCCCTATTTATTACCGGCAATTCTTTAAACGTTTACTCGCAAGTCGGATTGGTAATGCTCATCGGGCTCATTGCAAAAAACGGCATCTTACTGGTTGAGTTTGCCGATCAGCGGCGCGACGCCGGCGCTTCGGTTCGGGATGCGATTGAAGATGCCGCCAATATTCGCTTACGACCCATTGCAATGACACTGATTTCGACGGTCCTTGGCGCCCTCCCCTTAATTCTCTCATCGGGTCCGGGCTCCGAGGCCAGAGAAGCCGTGGGCTGGGTCGTGTTTGGTGGTTTGGGGCTTACGGCCATCTTTACGCTATTTTTGACACCGGTGATCTATCTCGCACTCGCCCGATTCTCAAAGCCCAGAGCTGATGCTCGTCTTACACTCGCGCGCGAGCTAGACGCTGCGACAGACCTGTAAACCTAAGTCGCCGCCGAGCCAGCTTTACGCTCTGGTAAATCATTTGAGCACCTGCCATACCCAGTGGCACGCTTATTTCTCCTTCATTTTTGCCCCATTTGTGCGACTATTATCGGGCGAAATCAATAGAGGTTCCCGCTCGTGGCAAACATTAAAATAAACGGTAAAGATCACTCCTTAGAGGGCTTAGACCCGACCATGCCACTCCTTTGGGCACTGCGTGACCACGCCGGGATACAAGGCGTTAAGTACGGGTGCGGCGTCGGCCAATGCGGTGCCTGCACAGTGTGGCTGGACGGCATCGCAACACGGTCATGTCTGCTGCCGGTCGGTGCGTTAGACGGGCAGGCGGTGACAACCATCGAAGGACTTGCAACGAAAGCGCTGCACCCCGTTCAGCGCGCCTGGATTGAGCATGATGTAGCGCAGTGCGGCTACTGCCAAGCCGGTCAGATCATGTCCGCAGCGGCACTCCTTGAGAAAAATCCGAGGCCCACTGATGACGAAATTAATGACGCCATGAAGGGCAATATCTGTCGATGTGGCACCTATGTACGAATTAAGTCAGCCATTAAATCGGCGAGTGCGTCGATGGTGGCCAGCGCCCTCTTCTACGATGCGACACAGACAGAGGAGACGCCGGTATGAATCACGATAACCAATCACTCAACAACCCCGACCGGCGCAATTTCTTAAAAGTGTCGCTGGGCGTGGCCCTCACATCGACGGGCGGTGTATCGGTGATGTCTCTTGCCGCCGCTGAAGCCTCGGGAACACTCAATGCCTATGTGCAGATTAATGCCGATGGCAGCATCACCATTTATGCCCCAAACCCTGAAGTGGGACAGGGTGTGAATACGTCGCTGCCCATGATCGTAGCTGAAGAACTCGACGCTAATTGGGATGAGGTCGTTTGCGAAGCGGCGCCAATCGCGCAACATTACGGCATGCAGTTTGCCGGAGGCTCGCTGTCGACGCCCATGCGGTGGGATGAACTGCGAAAAGTGGGTGCTACAGCGCGTACGATGCTAGTCCAGGCAGCGGCGCACGAATGGGGGGTCTCTCAGGACGCGCTAAGCACAGGCTCATCCATGGTCATGCACGCGCCCACAGGACGGTCAACGCACTACAAGAACTTGGTGAGTCGGGCCTCATTACTCGCAGTCCCAACCGAAGGCACGGTCGTACTTAAAACACCAGACCAATATCAATTACTGGGTAAACGCGTTGTAAATGCTTCTGCCGAGCAGATTGCAACAGGTCAACCCCTCTTTGGAATCGACGCCAAGACGCCGGGCATGGTTTACGCCAGCTTTGTGAAATGTCCAGCCATTGGTGGGGTCGCAAAGTCGGCTAATCTTGACGAAATTAAAGCGCTACCTGGAATTATCGATGCCTTTCTTATCGAAGGCACACCCGGTCCCTATAACTTTGATATCCGTGAGTCTTACGCCACCCAGTCGGGCGTCGCTATTGTTGCGAAAGACACGTGGTCGACCTTCAAAGCGCGCGCGTCACTCGACGTTGATTGGGATCTTTCCGCCGCCTCTGAAGACAATACCAGGGACATTGAAGCACAGGCGCTTCAAGCGCTGGCCGAAGGAAAAGTCGAGGAGGAGATTGAACGTGTCGGTAATGTCGACGACGCCTTCGCCAATGCGGCGATTACGGCTGACGCCACCTACTCAACAGATTTCGTGTCACACGCGCAACTTGAACCACAAGGCGTTTTAGTCTCGGCGGCAAATGACAAGGTTGAGGTTTGGACGAGCAGCCAAACACCTGTCTTTATAACCGCAAATCTTGCGAAGCTCCTTAACGTCAGCCCAAAAAAAATTACGGTCCATCAGGTCAGAGGCGGCGGTGGTTTTGGTCGGCGTTTGTCGAATGAATACGTGTTTGAAGCCGCTCTGATTTCCCGCAAGATCGGTGCGCCAGTAAAACTGCAGTGGACACGCGAAGATGACATGGCGTTTGACTACTTCAGAGCGCCCACGTATTACCGACTGCAAGGCGCAGTGGCCCAGGATGGACAGTTAACAGGATGGAAAAACTTACTTGCCGCCGCATCAGCCGACGGTAAAAAAGCAAATTACGGCGCCAGTTATCGGCCCTTCGACTTTCCCGGGAAAGTCATCAAGAACGTCTCCGTTGAGCAGAGCTTTGTGCCCTCTCAAACGCCCACAGGCGCATGGCGGGCACCTATTTCCAACGTCTATGCCTTTGCAGAGCAAAGCTTTATTGCCGAGCTGGCTCACGCTGCCGGGCAAGACCACGAGACCTTTTTACTGAATGCCATTGGTCACCAAGGACATATTCAAGAAGATGATCCCGCCAGCCTCAACACAACACGTGCTCACGCCGTGATAAAAGCCGCCACGCGTGCGGCAGGTTGGGGTCGAGAACTCAAAGAAGGTCGAGGACTGGGACTGGCCTTCTTTTTGAGTCATGCCGGCCATATTGCGGAGGTCGCCGAAGTCAGTGTTGAAGGGAGAAGTATTACCGTTCACGACGTCTGGGTCGCAGCAGACGTGGGGCAGGTGATCAATCAATCAGGTTTGGAAAATCAACTGCAAGGTTCTGTTATCGATGGACTAAGCACTCTGGCGGCACAGAGCATTTCCGTGGTCAACGGGGCCGTTGTGGAAAGTAACTTCGACGAGTACCCATTACTTCGGATGCCGCAAAGCCCCAAGGTGCACGTCGACGTCCTGAACTCAAGTTATTCGCCCACGGGCGCTGGAGAACCGGCATTACCGCCGCTGGCTCCTGCGGTCTGCAATGCGGTCTTTAACGCCTGTGGGCAACGTATACGATCTCTCCCCATCAGCAAGGAAGGCTTTACGATTGTCTAGCGAGCGTGCGACGCACCAGAGATACAACAACGTGGGGCCAGAACGCTTTGGAGCTTGGTGATGCTTGAGTCCTTTTGGGGGGTCATCTTGGTCATCGTGCTTATCGTCTGGAGTCAAAATCTCGGCAAACGCAGAAAGGCGCTCGAAAAAAAAATGGAGTCCTGGAGCATTGAAAAGCTTCGTACCTATGCCGACGAGGACGACAGAAAGCGATCAAAGCACAACCGCGAAATGGCCCGAAACATCGCCACCCAAAAAGCGTTCGAGCAATCACCCTAGTCAGCTCAAATGCATTAGAGACGAGGTGCGCCCCACCGAAGGTAGGGCTTTGCTTAGGCCACTAGTGCGTTAAGGCGGCAACAGAGGGACTCGACTCGGAGTCCGTACGAAGATCTGCGTTCATCACTGGAAGCGTTCGAATACGCTTGCCAGTAGCGTCAAAAATCGCGTTGGCAAGCGCGGGCGCAACGCCCGGAGTGCCCGGTTCACCCGCCCCACCGATGTCAGCACCGCTGTTGATAATGTGCGTTTCGATAACGGGTGCGTCATGCATGCGAATCGCGTCGTAGTCAGCAAAACTGCTTTGCGCTACTGCGCCATTTTGGATTGTAATATCACCGTACATTGCAGCAGTGAGGCCGTAGATAATGCCAGACTCGACTTGTGCCTTTACGCCATCAGGCGTTACCGCAAAACCGGCATCGATTACCGCAACAACGCGATCAACCCATGTTTTACCACCCGACACCGTCACTTCAATGACCTGCCCGACAACGGAGCCAAACGACTCTTGCAATGAAATACCGCGGCCACGACCGGCATCAAGCGGACTTCCCCAGTTAGCCTCTGCAGCCACCCGTTTGAGGACCGCCAGCAAGCGCGGATTGTCTTTCAACATCTCAGCGCGATATTCATAAGGGTCCTTACCAGCAGCATGGGCGACTTCATCAACAAATGACTCAGTAAAAAAGCCATGCTGAGAGTGATCAACACTTCGCCATGCGCCGAACGGCACGTGCGTGGGACTCGCCACATGACCAATGTCTTGCGTTGTTACCGCATAAGGAATCAACGGCGCCTCTACTGGATCACGCTTGTCGACGTACGTGTTGTGCCACGCGACGAGTTTTCCACTGTTGTCCAAGCCTGCTTTAAAGCGACTTTGGACCGCGGGACGGTAAAAGTCTTGTCGAATGTCTTCTTGGCGTGAGTAAACGAGCTGTACAGGCCTGCCTACAGCCTGGGCGATCAATGCGGCTTGAACGCCATAATCTGCATTGCTCTTTCGCCCAAATCCGCCACCCATAAAGTGATTGTGCAAGGTCACACTTTCAACATCCATGCCCAGCTGAGCGGCAATATGCTGTCTAAACCCTAGGGGATTTTGGCATCCGATCCATATTTCGGCGCGATCCGAAGACACTTCTGCTGTCGCATTGGGTGGCTCCATACAAGAATGCGCGAGATACGGCACACGGTAATCGGCGGTGAGTACCATCCTCGCATCTTCAAATACGGTATTGGCGTCACCAAGCGCCACGTCAGTTTGTCGATCGGTTGCGGCGGCAATATCACGATCAAACTGCTCAAATATAGACGAACTACTGACCGTATCCTTGCCCTGATTGTTCCATTCAATCTCGAGGGCGTTTAACGCCTTTTCTGCTTTCCAGTAACTGTCAGCGACCACCGCAACTGAATCACTTGCAGAGTAAGCGCCGACAAGACCTTCTGCGAATGAGCCGGGCAGAGTCACAACGTCGATGACGCCGTTCATCGCGCGTGCCTCACGATCATCGATGCGTCGAAGCGATCCACCAAAAACAGGAGAGCGCCTGACCGCCGCATACAACATACCCGGTCGCTTAACGTCCATGGCAAATATGGCTGTGCCGTCAACCTTTGATGGAATATCGAGACGCTGCTTGCTCTGACCCATCACACTGAACTCGCTGGTCTTCTTGAGCTTTGGTGTCGACGAGGGTGTGATTTGCGCAGCAGCGGCCGCAAATTCAGCGTAAGCGGCCGAACGTCCGCTCTTGTCGTGGTAGAGCTTGCTCTTCTCAGTACGAATCTCGCGTGCCGGGACACCCCAACCCTTTGCTGCTGTTTTAACCAGCATCTCGCGAACGGATGCACCCGCCGCTCGAACACAATACTGCCCTGTCGCGCGAATACTCATGCTGCCGCCCGTGACTTGCATCCCCATAGAGTCAGCGAGTTTCATGACGAGTCCATCTACCGTTGGGACAATCGCGTCGGGAAACTCAACACCTTTGAAAAGGTATCCTCGACCAAAGGCGTAATTGGCAAATGCGGCCTCCGCAGGGGCCTCTACAAATTGAATAAGGTTCCAGTCGGCATCGAGTTCCTCTGCAAGCATTTGGGTGAGCGCTGTTTGGGCGCCCTGCCCCATTTCTGAATGCGGTAAAATAGCCGTTGCACGATTATCGCTGTCGATCTTTAAAAAGATGTGAAGCAGGCTCTCTCCCTCTCCCGCAACTAAGTGACCGGCGGTCTCGGTTGGATTTCCGGGTCGCACGGAGACACCCACCATCAACCCAGTACCACCGACGACACCGGCTGAAAGTACGGCTCTTCGTGTCCATTTACCCATTCTGAGCGCCCCCCATAGCGTCGTAGAAGGAAGCGCCAGCGACTTGTTTGATCGCTGACCGAATACGTCCGTACATACCGCAACGGCAAATATTGCCACGCATGGCCAAGTCAATATCAGCGTCAGTTGGATTTGGATTGACCGCTAAGAGAGCGGCGGCCGACATCAGTTGTCCAGACTGACAGTAGCCGCACTGAGGCACCTGCTGATCAATCCAGGCTTGCTGCAAAGCATGGAGCGAACCGTCAGCGCTCCTCAGCCCTTCAATCGTGGTGACCATTGCACCTTCTAATGAAGCGATCGGGGTGGTGCACGATCGCTGCGCTCGTCCATTGACATGGATAGTGCAGGCGCCGCACTGCGCCATGCCACAACCAAACTTAGTACCGGTGAGGTCAAGTTGTTCACGAATGACCCAAAGTGCTGGCGTCTCGGGATCTGTATCGACAGACCGGGTCTCGCCATTAAGCGTAAACGTTGTCATGAAAGCTTTCCCTGCTCATTATTCTCAGCCACTTGAGTCAAGTCGGTCGGCACTACAGCAATTTAATGCCACTGAGTGGTATACCGTAAGGAGATGCACACCTATCGGCCATTATTGACCGCGAGTCACTGACTCTAGTGACTACCCGTCATTTGTCAACAAAGGGTACTATACGAGCATGAACACAACCGTTGGTCATATCAAACGCGCTCGGACGCCGGCACAAAAGAGTGATCGAAAAGACACCATTTTGTTGACGGCGAAAGACCAGTTTATCGAGACGGGATACGAGGGCTTTTCAATGGCCGTTTTAGCGCAACGCGCAGGAGTGGCAAAGGGCACCCTCTACCTTTACTTCAGGACCAAAGAAGAGGTTCTGCTGTCACTTTATAACAGCGAATTCGATCGTTTGTGTGCCACGTTAGTCAATCAGGTGACCCCCGGATTTACAGATCGCGAGTTCATCGACGCAATCTATAGGGCAAGTATTACCGATCCAGTCTTTTTAGCCTTACACGCCAGGCTCAACACGGTGATCGAGCACAATATTTCAATCGACGCGTTGATCGCCTCAAAGCGGCGCATGCTCGAACAATTTGATATCTTAATCGTTGCGATAGCCGAGCACCTGAACCTTTCTCATACTCAAACCATGGAGGCGTTTACCGCCTTTTCAGCACTGTTGACGGGGTGCTTCGACGGATACGCACCCGATTTACTAGAGCGCGAAGCCATCCCGGAGGATCTTGCTCATTTCATAGGGCTGTTCAATATGGAGCGACGCTTTAAGCAAAATGCGTATCACATACTTCAGGGGATTCGATCCGTTGTCTAATTGCCCCAATCTGCAACGTCGCAATCGAGCGCAGGTCCGCGAGGCGTCCGGTCTGCGGCTGGGGATGTATTAATCGTGTCAATGCAGCTCGCGAATATGCTGACGCAATGGCGCGTCAATCAGGACTCACAGGAGTGGGTCTTGGGTACCGTTTATAAAACCGAGGGATCGAGCTATCGAAAACCGGGTGCAATGAGTCTGATCGGCTCCGGGGGTCAACAGCTGGGGCTGTTGAGTGGCGGCTGTCTAGAAGCCGATATTCGACTCAATGCACGTAAAGTCATGGCCACAGGAGTCCCCGTTAGCATTCGATACGACGGCGATGATGAAGATGACCTCGCCTTCCGACTGGGTATCGGTTGCGGTGGCGTGGTTTACGTGTTGCTCGAACCCGTGAGTCGTGAAAATAATTATCAGGGGCTGTCAGACGTTCATGACGCCCTCACGGCACGTCAAAGTGGCATTTTCAAACAGCACATACCCAAAGCAGGAGAGTCGAGTCGATCCGCCGAATTCACACGCGACTCAGTACTCGTTCGTCACCGAGCGCGCAGCCGCCTTGAACAGGTCAAAGATGAAAGCTGGCTGGTCTCTTCGGTAACACCAACACCCCACTTACTCGTCGCAGGCGGCGGTATCGACGCACAACCGGTTGTTATGTTGGCCAAGCAACTCGGATGGGAGGTGTCCGTCTGGGATCCACGACCTGCCAACGCAAGAGACGAATTTTTCCACATGGCAGACGCCCGATTGCGCTGCCACGCCGATGAGCTGGGTCCTTGGATCTCGGAGCAATCGGTGAACGCGGCAATGATTATGACGCACAGTGTTCCTATGGATGCGCAGAGCCTGCAGGCGATCCATGGTCGGCAGCTGGATTACGTGGGGCTCTTAGGCCCTCCCCACCGCCGGCAAGACGTGCTGAGTGAAGCCGGTCTCGTCGACACCGCGTTGGCTTCCTTCATTAACGGACCCGCGGGTTTTGATATTGGCGGGGAACTACCAGAAAGTATCGCTCTGGCCGTTATTGCACAATGTCACTCGGCGATACTTGGGCCCCAGTCTAGTCACAATGGCTAAGCTAAGGCTCGGTATAGTCATACTGGCCGCTGGAGCGGCGAGCCGATTTGGACGCTGCAAACAACTCGCAGAGTTCCAACATAAACCCCTCCTCCAACACGTTATCGATGAAGCGAAACAGCTCAACGCCTGCGAACTCTTCGTTATTACTGGCAGGTGGCACGACGCCATTAGCGAGGCCCAACGAAACGGAACAATCAGTTCCGTAACGCTCATAAAAAACGATCGATGGCAGCGAGGCATGAGCAGCTCCATTGCTCTGGCAACAGAGCGTATTGCCGACCGCTGTGACCAGTTACTGATATTACTCTCCGATCAGATTTTAGTGACCGCTGACCAGCTCAAGGCGCTCGTAGAATTAGCCGGTGAGGGCAACGCTTGCGCGAGCTTTAAAGACACCCTTGGACCGCCCGCTATTTTCTCCGCAACGCTCTTCCCCACACTGTTGACACTGTCAGAGGCAGTGGGTGCTAAGCAGCTACTGTTAAATTCTGACTATACGGTGAGAAAAATGCGGCTAGACGCTGCTGCGTGGGACATTGATACGCCGGAGGATCTTGAACGATTGACTGACGCGAGCGCCTACATTTTCGGAAATTGACGAGTTATTGCTATGAATAACGAGCTACAAAAAGCCATGTGGAACGGACGCGCAGGTGCCAGCTGGGTGCGACATAATTCGCTATTAGAGACGCTGCTTGGGGAACCAGGCCATGCGTGCATGGATAGCCTCAGACTGATCCCGGGCATGCGCATACTCGACGTAGGCTGTGGATGCGGCAATCAAACACTTGATTTAGCCGCTCGACTCGACACAAGCAGCTTGGTGACCGGTATCGACATTTCGGAACCCATGCTTGCGCTTGCCGGCGATCTCAAAGACGCCAACAACGATTCTCTAGGTGCCGACGTGGAGTTTTTACTGGGCGATGCCAGTGAATCGCTGTTCCCTGATGAACAATTTGACGCGATTTACTCCCGGTTTGGTGTCATGTTTTTCGCTGACCCGACGAGGGCTTTTGCGTCACTCAGAGCCGCTTTGAAACCGGGCGGCCAACTCGCCTTTGTGTGCTGGCAAGAGCCCCGACTGAATCCCTTTTTTACGGCGCCGTTGCAAGCCGCCTTGACCGTTCTTCCGCCACAAGCCCCGGCGATTCCGGGCGCGCCAGGCCCGTTTAGTCTTGCGAACAAAGCCCGGGTCACAACAATTCTCGACAGGGCGGGATTTCAGTCAAACACGGTGGCACCACTGGCACTAAAGCTCTCTGTGGGCGACACACAATCCTTCGACGAGATTTTTGAGGAGCTGGTCCAAATTGGGCCCGCGGCAGCACTGATTGCAGAGAGTGACCCGACGCTTAAACCGCGTGCGCGCAGCGCAGTTTACGCGCGTCTAAAAGACTTTTATACGCCCGGGAGCGGCGTCGCATTTGACGCGAATTTTTGGTTGGTCACCGCTTACAATTAACCGGCCAACATACCCGTAAGTCCCGTACCTTGAGCTGACCCTTCGAAGTTACGCCAGTTGGGCAATACCGTGTTCATTGCGTCTGGCGAGACTCCCATCCAGCGGGATAGTTCGGCGTACATGGCATCGACCGCCGTGCTGGGTAAGTATCGGCCGCGCCCGACATCGAGTGGATTGTCCTCAATCTGCTCCG
>CAYVQI010000033.1:0-18098 GCA_964454155.1 uncultured Alteromonadaceae bacterium
ACAAACTTGCTCAAAGTATGCTGTCGCAACTGCTCCGGCTGGGGTATGAAATGATCCGCGTAGAGCACCCCAGCGACGTATCCACCGAGGTCCAAACCGTGATTGTCGACGAAATGTGTTCGGCGTCTAAAGTGGCTGCCTTTGGTCAGTCACCGAAGGCATTGGAAAAACTGCTATTGATCGATATCCGAAGTGATAACCCATTAATTACTACTGACGTGTGGGACTTCGTGCACAAACCTGTCACGACGGCAACATTGCTCGACGCATTACACCGGCCCGAGGCAAATACCAAAGCGGAATTCTCTCGCCCGCTGAATAATGTGCACGTATTGGTCGTCGACGATAACGCGGTTAACCAACTACTGGCCGAAAGTATGCTCAGTGGACTTGGGGCCTCCTATGAGACGGTGAGCGATGGCCTGGCTGCGGTCGCAGCAGTCAATAATCGGTCATTTGACCTCATTTTGATGGACTGTCTGATGCCCAATATGGATGGCTTTGAGGCGACACGCGAAATGAGAGCAAGCAACATCAGCACGCCCATTATCGCGGCCACCGCCTCTGCGTCCGTGGGCGACTTTGAGGACGCACTCGCATCGGGCATGAACGACGTGCTCGTGAAGCCATTTTCTGTGCTCGACCTTGAGCGCATGCTGGTTAAGCATCTGCCCATGAAGGGTGAGCAAACCACAGAGCTTAGCGGCTTAAAAACGCTGATTAATGATGAGGCGCTCCACGTCATCGCAAACATTAATCCTGGCTCGGGTGTCGATTTAGTCGACCAAGTCATCACATTGTTTAAACAGCAGGTTTCACTGTTTATTGACGACATTGGAAACGCCACGCGGAAAGCTGACGCAGACAAAACTCGGCGCTTCGTGCATACGATGAAGTCGTCAGCCATGAACATTGGTGCGGAGGTACTTGGCGTGCGTCTGGCACAAATTGAGGCCGCGTCGCGAGACGCCGGTCAAACATTAACACCGGATGGATGAGTTGACGGAGTTGGAACAGCTTACTCAAGAGAGCTTAAAACAACTCCTCGCGCACTATGCGGACATTCGCTCGGCACTCGCTACTGGTTCTTAAACGTCGGTTTGCGCTTTTCTCTCATTGCCCGCAAACCTTCCTGTAAGTCCTCTGACGCACTGCATTGATCCGCCTGCGCCTGCGCATGCTGCCGATCAAACTGCCCCTGCTCGACCGACTTAATGATGTCGAGCATGGCGCGCACAGACAAAGGCGCAAGGTCCTTAAGCAGTGCAATGACCTCGGCAGATTGCACGTTAACGTCGTCACTGGACACCATCCAGTCAAATGCGCCGTGCTGATGGAGCTCTTCAAAGGGCATTGGCATGGTGGTCAAAAGAAGACGACGCACCAACGTACTGCCTAGCCGCTGAGTCATCCGCTCGATGCCCTCAACTGGATAACACAGGCCCACAGCGGCGGCAGGTATTTTGAGTATCTTTGTGGTGACGCCAAGTCGAAAATCGCAACTGAATAAGAGCTCTGCACCGCCGCCAAATACATCGCCCTCAACAATTGCCAAGCTAGGAATACCAAGTGCGGCGATCGCGTTAGTCATAGACTGGAAGTCGTCACCGTCCATGACACCGTCAGTAATTTCCTTTAAGTTGGCTCCCGCGCAAAACACCGGCCCTTCAGCGCGAATGACCAGCAAGCGACAGGCGTTGGGAATGGATGCCAACGCGCTTTTGACAGCTGTAATTTCGTTTGCCCCAATGGCATTTCGTCGAGACGGTGCGCTGAGCGTCAGCTCTGCCACCGCGTCTTGAGTCTTAAAACGGACTGAGTCGGTCATTCGTGATCTCCACTGCCTATCTTTGCATTGTTACACGACTGATTTGAACAGACCGATGGACAGGTTCAAAAAAAATACCTAAAGTTCAAATCTTCGAACAGCGAGAATGTCATCGCTGCATTAATGACTGACTGGATTGTGCTCACCGTCATGGAAAAAATCGTAGTAGAGAGCAAACTGACGTCCGGATCTCCCTTCAGTCGGGGTGCACAGCACGAGGCCAAACGCGCCGCGATTCTCTCCCGCGCAGCCAAACTGTTCAATACCAAAGGCGCTCGCTCAACGACACTGGCCGATGTGGCAGATAAGCTCGGTCTGACAAAGACCAGCCTTTACTACTACGTAAAAACCAAGGAAGACCTGATCTATCAGTGTTACCAAAGCGCCATGGCCCGCCTCCATCTGTCGCTGGACGAGGTCGAGCAAGAAACGGAAAACCCATTGGAGCGAGTCATCCGCTCAATGGAACGTCACATCGAACTGAGCCTGGACTCGCTCTCCGGTCGAGGGGACTACTACGCGGCCCCGCTCGAACTCGCTGTGCTGCCCAAGGGACAACGTACTGAACTCAAGGACGAATACCTCCGAATGTTTAAACGCTTCAGAGGCTACCTGCGAGAAGGTATTTCGCAAGGTGTCATACGAGACTGCAACACCACCACCACAGCACGTGCACTGTTAACTGCGCTCGACTGGTCGTTTTACTGGCTTTACGAAATGCCGGAGTCGGAAACCCAAAGCGCCGCATCAACGGTTAGAACACTCTTTACAAGGGGATTAGTGCCTCAACACACCCACTTTAAGTGGCAGGCTTCGGAGAGTCTTTCCACGCTGAATATCAGCGAGGGCTTTAACCGCGAGGCGCAAAACCGCATTAAGCAAGAAGCCTTTTTAAGGGCCGGGACTCGGCATTTTAACCGTAAGGGATTTCACGGCACCTCACTCGATGACATTGCCGAATCCTTAGACGTCTCTAAAGGCGCGTTTTACTACCACTTTGCCAACAAAGAGGCGCTTCTGGCCCAGTGTTACGAGTTTACCCTCGATCAGTTTGACCGAATTACGGCGCAGATCGAGCAAAGTGATGTGTCACCACTGGAAAAACTCGGAAAGGTCTGCACGGCCATTTTTGAATTACAAAATTCGGATGAAGGTCCCTTGATCAGATATAATTCGATCACGGCACTGCCACCGAAACTGCGTCGTGCAGTGCTACAAAGAACCGAAGATACTCACGACAAACTGGGACGACTCATGGCGTTAGGAGTTTCAGAAGGGTCTATTGGTGCTCAAAACGTATTGGTGGCTCGCCACTTACTGGTCAGTGCCATCAACGCCGCTGTCGATATCGATCAGTGGCGTAAGCTCGACAGCGCGACGTCCGCTGCGCATGATTTTTTTGACGTCTTTTTCTTTGGTCTCCAGCCCAGATAAAGCTCCGAGGTTCACATGAATTCTAATGAAATTCCGAGGCTCACATTTGCTGAGGTCCTTGATGTTGTTACACCTAAGCGCGTGGGTGACTATTGGTTTATTGGCGATAGTTTGAAGCCACAGTTCCGTCTGTTTGGCGGTCAGGTCGTTGCACAGTGCCTTTTAGCCGCTTACGAGACGGTCGAGGACCACTTTGCGGCCCACTCGATGCATTGCTACTTTTTGCGGGCCGGCGATGCCAGCGTCCCAATTGAACTCGAGGTGGACCCGATTAGAAATGGGCGTTCATTTTGCACACGCCGCGTCGTCGCGCGTCAACGCGGGGAAGCCATTTTCAACACGTCAATCAGCTACCATGTTGAAGAGGAAGGGATGTCGCACTCGCTGAATATGCCCGAGGTAATTTCTCCGGAAGAAGCGATGCGGTTGAATGCTGAACGAGACGGTCTACTGCCGCACTCACTGCTCGACCTTTTTGGCGTCGAGCGCGAGCGCATAACAGAACGACTACCGGAGGCACAGGCGCCGGTGAGTCAGTCGTGGTACCGGGTGATTGGTCCTTTTGAGGGATGCCTTCGAACCCAACAAGCGGCGCTTGCGATGATTTCTGACTTTTCGCTATACAGCACCGCGTTTTCCGCATTTCCCTACGAGCGACCTGAAAAAGTATTCGTTGGCGCCAGTCTCGATCATGCTATTTGGTTCCACGATATTCCGAAAATGGACGAGTGGGTGCTGTATGACACTTACAGCCCATGGTCAGGTGGAGCGCGGGGTTACAATCGAGGTTCTCTGTGGAGCAGAGACGGAAAACTCATTGCCTCGACAGCACAAGAAGGACTCATGCGAATTCGGCGCGATCGCTAGTTAACGCGTGTCTCCATCTGTTCACCAAGCTGAACCAGCGTCAACTCCCCCTCGTCAAGGGAGAGTTCATGGAAAGACGCGTTGGCCGGATAAACTTGCAGCACTTCCGGTCGCCCCAGAATGTCAGCAACCACCGCGTTGATGACGAGAAAATGGCAAAAGACGACAGTTGGGGTCGTGCATTCTTTGAGGCCCGACACGATCTCTGATCGCCAATCCCAAAGGTCATCAGATTGCTCACTCCACGTTTGCTTCATAAAACCTTGAAGCCACACTTTGCGTTCGCTCAGCGGAACGGGGGAACGCACTTCGGAAAACCGACTGTCGATTTTCACCACTCGCGAGTCGAGCTTATCCGCCAATGCTTGCGCCGTTTCCTGAGCGCGCTGCAACGGACTTGAAATCAGAGTGATATCGGGAGGCACCAGATGCGACAGATTTTCAGCCGTCGCTTCTGCCTGCTCTCGCCCGAGGGCCGATAAGCCAGGGTCTGGGTCTTTTTCCCAGCTTGCGGCGGCCTCACCGTGTCTTACTATCCATAATGTTGTCATCGGTAGGTCACCAGTCGCTCACCGCGCTGAGCGCTCATAAGTTGCAAATGCGACACGTCATTAAACGTCGACAGTGAACACTTGTTAGCATTAAAAATAAGACGCGTGATCGAACAATTAAAGACGGGCTCATAAAACTCATACACACGATCTGCAGACAAACCGAGTACATGGCTGACCAACGTCGCGATCGTCCCACCGGAGGTAAAGATCGCCGACGTCGAACCTGACTCGGCTGATGCCCGCGCGGACTCAAATGCACTGACGACACCTTCGCTGTACTCCTGCCAACTCTGAATACCCGCGACCTGACAGCTGGGACTGACCCAATAATTAAAAACGGTCTCGATGATTTTCTGAAAGGACTTACTGTCTTTGTTCATATCCGCCATGAGCGCTGCAAACCGGGGGTCTTGCTCACACAGTAGGGGGGTCATCACCGCCACTTGCTCATCGGTTTGCACTTCGTTAAACCGCGGATCGATGACCAGTGATGGTGCCTCCTCTAACTGCGCCAAAATGCGCTGGCCTGTCTCGCGCTGGCGCGATAAATCACCACTGAACGCCGCACTTAATTGCACGCCACTCTGACTGAGGAACTCGCCCGTAAGGTCCGCCTGATGTTGTCCTAGGGCGGACAACTGATCGTAGTTGTCCGCGCCGAAAGACGCCTGCCCGTGTCGAATAATGAGAAGATTTGCCATAGTCAGGTCGCTTACTGCTTGAAACGCAGCGTATTCGAATAGGGGAAAAAATCTTCCACGAAGCCGTCGCGCAGCTTGTCTTGAAGGTTGAGCCAAAATCCAGCGTCGTAGAGGTCATCGTGAAACTGATCAAATGCTTTTCGCGCACGCGCATTGCCTGAAAAGAAAAGCCGGAACTCCTCTGGAAATACGTCATTAGGGCCCACCGAATACCACGGTTGGCCAGACATCTCGTCGTACTCGTCGCGCGGCGGTGGGATCTTCCTAAACGTCACCTCAAGCAACGGCTGAATTTCGTCATAGTCATAAAAGACCACTCGCCCGTGGCGAGTGACGCCAAAATTTTTCAATAGCATATCGCCCGGAAAAATATTCGCAGCGGCCAATTCTTTTATGGCGTTGCCATAATCAAGCATTACCGCGTCGACCTCCTCATCGGTGGCGTCCTTAAGGTAAAGATTAAGCGGCTGCATACGGCGCTCAACGTAACAATGCTTAATAATGAGTGCTCGTCCGTTGACCTCAAGCTGAGACGAACAAGTTTGTCGCAGTTCCTCCATCAGTTCCTCAGAAAAACGCGAGGCCTCAAAAACGAGATTCGCGAACTCTTGCGTATCCGCCATACGTCCAGCCCTGTCCCACCGCTTTACCAGCTGGTATTTGTCACGCACTTCCTGATGCGTCACTTCCTTAGGCGGCGTAAACCGGTCTTTAATAATCTTAAAAACGTACTCGTAAGACTCAAGCGTAAAGACAGCCATTACCATGCCCTTAATCCCCGGCGCGGGAATGAAGGCATCCTCAGTTGAACGCATGTGACGTGTCGCCGTACGGAAGTAATACGTCTTGCCGTGACGATGGTGACCAAGACAACTGTAAATTTCTGAAACCGCCTTACGTGGCATTAACTGCTGTAAAAACAGGACGTACTGAGAGGGTATGGACGCGTCGACCATGAAATAGGTCCGCGTGAAAGAAAACAGTTTGGAAATAATGTCAGATCCCAACAGGCAGGCATCCAGATAAACGGTCTGGTCATCCTCATCACACTCGGTGTGCAACATCGGCAACACAAAGGGGATCTGGAGACCTTTGCTGGAGATTCGGCCGACAATATAAGCCGCTTTGTTTCTAAAGAAGTGGTGTTCCAGAGTGTGAAGCTCAAGGTCGCCCTGACCATCAAATCCAGCCGTCAACACCGCCTCGCTCATCACCGTCGCCACGCGATTCACGTCGCGGTCAATATCTTCAAACGGCAGAGCGACACTGTAGTCGTTCAATAGATTGGCGACCGCCGCCTTAATGTCTCCCTTTGTGCGGTACTGGTTCAACACTCGGCGAACATCAACCGGGGGCATGTCGCCTTGCGGCGAAAAGACAAACGCATAGTCGTCGCGAATCCAACGGTGCTCAAAGACGGCATTGAAAATGCTGTTGTAAAACGTTTCCGCAATTTCGAAGTTCGTCATCCCACGCACAAGTTGCGCATAGAGGTCACGCGTCTGAGTCCAAAACGCAAGGTCATCAACGCGATCTGCTGCAATGTACTGAACAACTTCAAGCGTCTCGAGCACCTGCATTTTGTAAATGTCGATGCGACGCATTGAGGCTTCTTGAGTCGCACGCCACTCCGCATTTTCAAATCGCGTCCGCGCTGAGAGAGTTATATTCTCGAACTCAGCGAAGTAGGCAATAAAGCCATTTAAGATTGTGCGGGCTAGCCGGGACTGCTTGTCCATGCCAGGAAGTCTACTGACCAGCCGGATCCGTGAACAGACGTCTTAACTTGCGCATGCCACCGAGCCATCGGTCGTAGCTTCGTGCTTTATTTTGGCGATAATCCTCAACCTCGGGGTGCGGTAACACCAAAAAAGACTCCGCCTCGAGCCCAAGGATCACGGCATCAGCAACAGCATCAGCCGACAACATACCGTCAACACCAGCCACGCCACCGCCCTCGGTCCCAGCCGTCATCGCAGTGTCTACCGCCTGCGGACAGAGACAGCTCACCTTAATACCGTCATCGCCGTGCGTAATAGCCAGACTCTCGGCAAATGAAACCGCCGCATGCTTGGTCACTGAATAGGGTGCTGAACCGATCTGAGCAAGCAACCCTGCAGCCGACGCGGTGTTGAGGAAGTATCCTTCGCCGCGCTCGATCATCGCAGGCAAACACGCACGAGCCGCGTAGACATGTGACATGACATGGATTTCCCACATACGCTGCCACAGATCGTTTTCAGCACCCGTGGCCCACCAGGGTGCACCGTCGACGCCCAAAATACCTGCGTTGGAACAAAATAGATCGATGCGTCCAAACTCAGCCTCCACCGCCGCCACCATGGCCGCAATGGCACTCTCGTCGCGCACATCGACAGCGAACGACTGGGCACCGATCTCAGTGGCTACGGCAGATACCGCGTCACCATTGAGATCTGCAATGATGACTGCCTCAGCCCCCTCAGTGACGAAGCGACGTGCGAGCGCCTGACCAATGCCACTAGCGCCCCCCGTCACCACACAGACTTTTCCCAGAATCTTCACGATTAAGCCGCGTACGTCTGCTCAATGAACTTACTGCGGTGGAATGAACCATCGCCGAGCGTCGCATTGATCATCATCAATCGTTTCGCGTAGTGACCGATATCCAACTCATCGGTAATACCCATACCACCGTGCATCTGAATCGCCTCACCGTAAACGAGCTTGCTGTTCCGATCGATCAACACTTTGAGGGCATGAATGGTAGTGTCCGCCGAGGCCGGATCGATCTCGTATTCACACAGCGCTTTAAACAGTAATGATTTCGACTGCTCGAACGCCATCATGGTATCTACCATGCGGTGTTGCAGCGCTTGAAAAGAGCCAATCGCCACACCAAACTGCTCCCGCGTCTTTGTGTATTCAAGCGTCTTCGCGTTCAGCGTCGCCATAATGCCCACCGCCTCTGATGCAAGCGCTAATAACGCGTCGCGAATGACCTCATTGACCACGTCGAGCGCCGAACCTGCATCGCCAAGCAGAGCGTCCGCGCCAAGCTGCACGTTATCAAATGTAATGTTGGCAACCCGCTGCGCATCCATCATCGGGTACAGGACTTTTGACACCCCTTGCGCGTTGGCATCGACCAAGAACAGCGACAACCCATGCTCGTCGAACTGCTCACCGGATGTGCGCGCCAGTACGACCAGCTTGTCCGCGTTCTCACCATTGAAAACAACAACCTTTTCACCGTTCAAGGTGTACCCGTCGCCACTGGACGTGGCAGACGTCTTACAGTCATTGAGCGCATAACGGCTCTGACGTTCAACGTAAGCAAACGCACCCAGAGTCTCACCGCCGATCACACCCTCTAGAATTGATGTGCGCTGCGCTTCATCTCCGGCACGCGACACTAAGCCACCAAACAGCACGACCGTTGGGAAAAAGGGCTCAACCACAAGACCTTTACCCAACTCCTCCATAACCACCGACAAATCGATGACGCTGCCACCAAAGCCGCCGTCGGCTTCTGCAAAGGGAATAGACAACCACCCCAAATCGGCAAAGGTCTGCCAATTATCACGACTCATACCTTCTGCACCATCCACAATGGCCCGGCGCGTATCCCAGTCATAATCGTCTTGTACAAATCTCGCGATCGAGTCGCGGACCATTTGTTGCTCTTCTGTATAATCGAAGTTCATAGTGTCATTGCTCCGTCAGGAATCTGCCCTTACTCGAGACCAAGTACATACTTGGAGATGATGTTCTTTTGGACCTCATTAGAACCACCGTAAATGGTTGCTGCACGACCGTACATAAAGGCTCGTCGTGCGTCAGAACCAAACTCATGCCCTAAAACGCTCGGATCCATGTGGGTCGGTAAAACACCTTGGTAGTACGCCGCCAATTCCATACGGAGCTCTTGTGTCGCCTGCTGGAGCTCGGTGCCTTTTATCTTCAGCAGCGAGGACTCTGGACCGGGAAATCCACCCGCCGCCATCGTCGCCAACGTACGCAGCTCGGTAAACTCAAGCGCCATCAGTTCGACTTCAATATCAGCCATACGCTGCTGGAATCCAGCATCGTCTAACATTCGCTGTCCACCATTGATTTCCTTGGCAGCGGCCTCTTTAATCAGACTCATTGTGCGTTTAATGTCAGCGACACCCGCAATACCGGTGCGCTCGTGAGCCAACAGGGCCTTTGCAACAGTCCAGCCCTTGCCGACCTCGCCCACAACATTCTTCGCAGGCACTCGGACGTTGTTAAACTCAACCTCGTTAAGGTTGTGCTCGTTATCGATGCCGATAATCGGATTAACCTTGATGCCTTCGGACTTCATGTCCACCAGGATAAAGGTAATACCCTCTTGCTTCTTGCCGCTGTTGTCGGTCCGAACCAGACAGAAAATCCAGTCAGCATGCTGAGCATAGGTGGTCCAAATCTTGGCACCATTAATAATAAAATCATCACCGTCGCGCTCTGCTTTTGTCTTCAAGCTCGCCAGATCAGAACCGGAGCCGGGCTCTGAATACCCCTGACACCACCAATCATCACTGTTCAATATTCGTGGCAAGAAATACTCTTTCTGCTCGTCAGAGCCAAAACCCATAATCACATTCGCCACCATAACGAGTCCAAAAGGGACGACGTCGGGAATACCGCGCAATGATCGCTCTGACTCCCAGATGTACTTCTGTGTCGCTGTCCAGCCAGTACCACCATGTTCTGCGGGCCAGTTCGGCGCAACCCAACCCTTGGCGTGCAGCTTTCGCTGCCACGCAACCATTCCCGTAGTCCCCTTAGATTTCAGGTGTGCCTGCATCTCAGCATCGAATTCTGTGTCGAGGAAGTTGCAGACCTCGTCGCGAAACGCGAGGTCTTCGGCCGCTAATGCAATATCCATTGTCTATGCTCCCGTGAGTGTGCGTTCGTCGAGGAATGCCGACGAATTTGAACCTTGAGTAGGTTTTTTCAACGGGGAGAATCTAGGCGTTTTGGTACTTTTTTGCAAGAAAAAAGGTGTAAAGACGCCCCTGTGTTCTCCGCGTGTTAATACAGTATAGAAAAGAGTTTACGCTGATACTCAGCGGCCAAGGGATCACCCTTTCCAATTGAGGCAATCGTGTCGAGGTATAAGCGCTTGGCCTCTCCGTTATTCCAGTCGCGGTCTGCCCGCAACACGGTCAACAAATGATCCAGCGCATCGCGATGGTGGGCGTCGGTCGTTAATTGCACCGCCAACTTTACTCTGACGGCGTGATTAGCTTCATCTGCCAAGAGCTCGGCCTCAAGTGCGGCTATTTCGGGCGACTTCCCTGCGACTCGCTTCAGCTCAATCTGGGCCATGAGTTGCTCATGTAGAGCGTCTCTATCGACCAGGCGAACCTCATTCAATACGGCCTCGGAATCATCCAAACGATTCGCTTCTAACAGCGCACCCGCATAGGCCAATGTAATCTCCAGTAACTTGTTGGACTCTTCCCACGCACTTCGCAGTAGTCCAACGGCGCCCGCAGTATCGCCCTGATCAAGGAGCTCCGTGGCCTCCGCCACTTTCGCATCCCATGGCGAGGGCAAGTGCTTTTGCAGTAATTCCCGCACCGCAGTCTCTGGCTGTGCACCGGCAAAACCGTCTACCGGCTGACCATCTTTAAACACCATGACCGTCGGCAGGCTCCGCACGCCCAACTGACCGGAGATACCCTGCTGTTCATCAGCATTGATCTTGGCCAACAGAAAGGCACCCGCGTATTCGTCGGCCAATTTTTCAAGGAGTGGCATGAGTTGTTTACATGGCGCACACCAATCGGCCCAGAAGTCGACGACGACCGGTCGATTAAACGACTCATCGATCAAGTATTGCTGAGCATTATTTTCATCGATATCAACAACGTGCATAGGAACTCCTCGTTACGACAGACCCAAAACGTCGGCCATGGTGTAAGAACCTGCCGGCTTGTCGGCTATAAAATGCGCAGCTTTGAGAGCACCGGTTGCAAACGCGCTACGACTGCTGGCTTTATGCGTGATCTCAAGTCGCTCACCCTCTGAAGCAAACAACACCGTGTGCTCGCCAACGATATCGCCTGCTCGCGTGACGGAAAACCCAATCGTCCCCGGCTCACGGTTTGATGACCGACCGTAACGCGCCACCTGACTCAGGTCAGCGCCCTTAGCCTGAGCAATTGCATCACCCATGGCCAGTGCAGTACCCGACGGCGCGTCAATTTTGTGTTTGTGGTGCGCCTCATGAATTTCAATGTCAGCGGCCTCACCCAGCACCTTGGCCGACAGCTCAAGCAGCCGGTATGCCAAGTTAACTCCGGTACTGAAGTTTGCAGCGCGACAGCTCGCCACTGAGCCTACGGACGCCTCTAATGTCACTCGCTGCTCGTCCGTGAACCCCGTGGTGCCCATGACAATCGGAACCCCCGCCCCCGCGCACTGTCGAGCGTACGCAAGGCTGGATTCGGGCAATGTAAAATCGATAACAACGTCAGCATGACTAAGATCAAGCGTGTCACCAATGCGCAGGTCGGGCAGATCAATACCCAACGCCGATGCGACGCTTTTGCCGACAAGGTCGCTAGACTGACGCGCACAAACGCTCACCAAGGTGGCGTTTGCGTCGGACAGAACCGCCTGCGCAACAGCGCGGCCCATTCGACCGCCGGCACCCGTGACCGCGACCCGCAATGTCATCCGTTGAGTCCCTCGAAGAAGCTTTTCACGCCATCAAAAAAACTGGATTGGCGAGGCGATTGCTCTCCGGCAGCACCCAAGCTGGTTCGGAACTTACTCAAGAGTTCTTTCTGCTCGGCATTAAGATTTACCGGCGTTTCCAGCACGGCACGACACAATAAATCACCGACGGGGCCACCGCGAACAGGCTGCACACCTTTGCCTCTAAGCCGGAACAGCTTTCCCGTCTGAGTCTCAGCCGGAATACGCAGCTTTACACGTCCATCCAAGGTCGGAATTTCGTGCTCACCACCCAACGCCGCATCGGCAAAACTGATCGGAAATTCGCAGTACAAGTTTCGCCCATCACGCTCAAACAAGGGGTGCTGACGGACGGATATCTGGACGTACAAATCGCCGTTCGGACCGCCCGAGGGGCCTGCCTCGCCCTCACCACTCAGTCGAATACGGTCTCCCGTATCAACACCGGGCGGGACTTTGACCGAGAGTGTCTTGGTCTTCTCAACCAAGCCCTGCCCGTGACAACTGCCGCAGGGTTGCTCAATGATTGTCCCGCGTCCGCGACACGTAGGGCAGGTTTGTTGCACCTGAAAAAAACCCTGCTGCATGCGCACCTGACCACTGCCTCCGCAGGTCCCGCAGGTCACCGCTGACGTTCCAGATTTTGCACCCGAGCCGTCGCAGGGGTCGCAATGCTGTAATGACGGGACCTTAATTTCTGCTGTTTTACCGCGGACCGCGTCTTCCAACGAGACTTCAAGTGTGTAACGCAAATCTGACCCGCGCTGCGGTCCTTGTCGGCGCCCACCGCCGCTACCACCGAAAATATCGCCGAACACGTCACCAAAAATGTCGCTAAAACCACCCCCTTGGAACCCGCCGCCGCCCATTTGAGGATCAACGCCTGCGTGACCGTATTGATCATAAGCCTGCCGTTTTTCGGTATCGCTTAAAATCTCATAAGCCTCTGAGGCCTCTTTAAACTTTTCGTCGGCGTTTGCATCATCCGAGTTGCGGTCGGGGTGATATTTCATCGCAATGCGACGGTATGCCTTCTTGATATCCTGAGCTGAGGTCGATTTTCCCACCCCAAGCACTTCATAATAATCACGCTTTGACATAGTGCTTCCTGTTGCCAAAATCGCGGCAACTCATTTAAAAAAAAACGGATTTCAACCCAAAGTTGAAATCCGTAGCGCGTTTACAGCGTTAAAAACCTGTGCGGTTTAACCCATTTTCCTCAGCGCTTGTCGTCTTCGCGAACCTCTTCGAATTCTGCGTCGACCACATCGCCGTCGACTGCATCTTCCTCAGGGACTTGCTCACCTGCAGCGTCACCCGCTTCAGCTTGCGCGGCATACATTTTTTGAGCAACACCGCTGGTCACTTCAGTCAACTTAGTTGTCGCCGCCTCAATCACGTCTTTATCATCACCTTTAACAGCTTCTTCCGCTTCGGCAATCGCGGCTTCAATGGCCCCGCGCTCATCATCACTGGCGTGTTCTCCAGCCTCCTCAAGCGTTTTCTTCGCCGCGTGGATCATGCCGTCCGCGCTGTTACGCGCCGAAATGATCTCTTCAAACTTCTTATCGGCCTCCGCGTTAGCCTCAGCATCGGCAACCATTTGCTCGATATCGTCATCCGACAAACCACCCGACGCTGTGATGCGGATCGACTGCTCTTTGCCCGTGGCCTTATCTTTTGCTGACACGTTCAGGATACCGTTGGCGTCAAGATCGAAGGTTACCTCGATCTGTGGCATGCCGCGCGGTGCTGGTGGAATATCCGCCAAATCAAACCGACCCAGCGACTTATTCGTTGCCGCCTGCTTTCGCTCGCCCTGAACAACGTGAATCGTCACGGCCGTCTGGTTGTCATCGGCTGTTGAAAACACCTGTGATTTCTTTGTTGGGATCGTCGTATTTTTTTCAATCAGTGGTGTCGCAACACCGCCCATCGTTTCGATGCCAAGCGTGAGTGGTGTGACGTCGAGTAACAAGACGTCTTTCACGTCACCGGCTAAGACCGCACCCTGAATGGACGCGCCCATAGCAACCGCCTCGTCTGGATTGACGTCCTTACGTGGCTCCTTGCCGAAGAAGTCTGCAACGGCCTGCTGAACCATCGGCATGCGCGTTTGACCACCCACAAGGATCACGTCGTCGATCTCAGTTTTTGACAATCCCGAGTCCTTTAACGCAACTTTTAACGGCTCCAACGAGCGCTTCACTAATGCTTCCACCAACGACTCAAGTTTCGAGCGACTGAGCTTTACGACCAAGTGTTTTGGTCCTGTGGCATCTGCCGTGATGTAAGGCAGGTTCACTTCGGTCTGCTGAGCGCTTGAAAGCTCGATCTTTGCTTTTTCAGCCGCTTCTTTAAGCCGCTGCAAGGCAAGTGGGTCACCGTGCAAATCGATTCCGCTCTCTGCCTTAAACTCCTCGGCGAGAAACTCAATGAGGCGCAGGTCAAAGTCCTCACCACCCAGGAACGTATCGCCGTTAGTCGACAGCACTTCGAACTGATGCTCACCGTCAACTTCAGCAATTTCAATGATCGAGATATCGAAAGTACCACCACCTAGGTCGTAGACCGCAACCGTGCGGTCGCCCTGAGCTTTATCCATACCGTAGGCAAGCGCCGCGGCGGTTGGCTCGTTGATAATGCGCTTAACTTCCAGACCCGCAATGCGACCTGCGTCCTTGGTTGCCTGTCGCTGAGAGTCATTGAAGTACGCAGGCACTGTAATGACCGCCTCGGTCACCGACTCGCCGAGGTACTCCTCCGCCGTCTTCTTCATCTTACGAAGAACTTCAGCCGCCACCTGAGGGGGTGCCATTTTCTCGTCTTTCGCTTGAACCCATGCATCGCCGTTATCGGCCTTTACGATGCTGTAAGGCACCATCTTGATGTCTTTCTGAACCACATCGTCCTCAAATCGGCGACCAATAAGACGCTTCACTGCAAACAAGGTGTTCGTTGGGTTTGTCACTGCTTGACGCTTTGCCGATTGGCCTACCAGCACCTCGTTGTCATCCGCATACGCAACAATGGATGGCGTTGTGCGTCCACCCTCGGCGTTTTCAATCACACGCGGCTTACCGCCTTCGAGCACTGACACACAGCTGTTGGTGGTACCCAAGTCAATCCCAATAATCTTTCCCATCTCTTTCTCTCCTACGACCGGGGCGTCCCGGCAACTTATCTTGTCTTTGTAAATGGGTCGCTCTTAACAAATTTCAAGCGCCCAACGTTAAAAACTTATGCACTCGATTTGGAAACCATGACCATCGCTGGACGCAG
Organism: uncultured Alteromonadaceae bacterium; assembly: GCA_964454155.1. Classification (GTDB taxonomy): domain Bacteria; phylum Pseudomonadota; class Gammaproteobacteria; order Pseudomonadales; family Halieaceae; genus Luminiphilus. The sequence continues at coordinate 15,378 of CAYVQI010000033.1, forward strand.
CAGCCTCTCTCTGAGCATGTAACCTTTTTGCATCACGGCGATGACCGTATTGGGCTCCACGTCAGGGTTCTCAACCATGCTCATCGCCTGAGCGACCTGGGGGTCAAACGACTCGCCGTGTGGGTCGACAGGGGTAATACCGTTCTTTGCTAGTACATCAACAAGACTCTTCAGCGTGAGTTCAACACCCTCGACAACGGCGGTGACTCCGTCGACGTCTGAGCCCTTTGATGCCTCAAGTGCGCGCTCGAGGTTGTCCACCACGGGCAGTAAGTCTTGTGCGAATCGCTCGAGTGCAAATTTGCGTGCTTTCTCGGTATCCAGTTCGGCGCGACGTTGCGCGTTGATCGCGTCCGCCTGGGCTCTGAGCGTGGCGTCTTTTGCAAACGCCAGCTCCTCTTGCAACGCCTCTACTTCACTCAATTCATCGGTTTCGATATTCTCAGAATCAACTGTATTACTGTCGGCCTCTGACTCGACTGCGTCTTCTGGAATCTCGTTGTTTTCGGTTGACATGCGACCGCTCCTACACCCAATTTTGTTCGATACGGGAAAGATGGGGAGTCGTTTTTTATTTTCAAGGCGCTTTTGTCTAACTTTCGGAGATATTTACGTTTTTTGTAGACGCCGTACCTGCCTCGGTTGACTGGCGTTATCGACTAGCGCTGTCAAGTAGAGCTGTCGACCAAGGCTATCGAGAGAGTGCCGCAGTAAGAAGGCGCGCTGTTATATCCACCAGCGGAATGACACGTTCGTAAGCCATTCGAGTGGGGCCAATGACCCCAAGGACGCCCACGGGCTGTGTTCCTTGCGCGTACGGCGCAGTGATCACACTGTAGTCGCCCAGCACCTTGTACCCGGCCTCCTCGCCAATAAAAATCTGTACACCGTCGGCACGGGAGCAGCGATCAAGCAACTCAAGTAAGTCACGTTTGCGCTCAAAGGCATCAAACAACTCTCGAAGCTTGTCCATGTCATCGGCGCCGGCCTGCTGGAGCAAACGATTCTCACCAGCCACCACGTACTCTTCAGGGGCATCTTCGACGTCCATTGCATCCTTTGCCAGTTGCAGTGCCGCCTCAAGATGGTCGTCGATATGAGCACGCGCTTGCGCCATTTCACCCACCAACAACTGCTTAACCTGCGACAAATCGCTTCCGGCATGGCGGTGATTAATCCAGTCCGCCGCCGATCTCAACTGCGCCTCGCTGAGCGGGCGCGACAACTCAATGACTCGGTTTTGAACTTCCCGCTCGTTGACCACTAAGATGACCAAGACTCGTGAGTCGGACAGGGGTAAAAACTCTATCTGCCGAAGTTGTGATGCTTTTGGTCGAGGGACTGTCACGATACCGGCTTGTGACGTGACCTGAGTCAAAAGATTTGACGCCGAAGCAATGAGATCAGCAGAAGGCCGACTCGGGTTTAGCTCGTGCCGTAGTGTTTGAATAGCCGTTTCGTCAATGGGACCCATTTGCAGCAAACTGTCGACAAAGAGTCGGTACCCCTGCGCCGTGGGCACCCGGCCTGCAGACGTATGCGGCGACGACAAGTAGCCTCGCTCTTCAAGATCAGACATCACGTTACGGATCGTCGCAGGACTCACCGACATGCCACTTTCCACATGCAGAGCCTTGGAACCGACGGGCTGTCCCTCGCGTATGTGCATGTCAACCAGTGTTCGCAAAAGCGATGCGGCACGTGTTGATAGACCTTCAGATGACATTTTGCTCTCCTCGACGTTGTGTTGTAGCACACCCCCCTCAAGGGGCAAAGCACGAAGTTGATCGCGTGTTTATCGCTCTCTGGTGTTCCGAATCATTGAAACCTGAGCTATAACGTCAGTGTGAAAGGGCCATAATAACGATGCTGACCGACCTATCCATTCGCGACTACGCCATTGTCCAGCGCCTCGATGTAGAGCTGCGCGGCGGCATGACCTGCGTCACAGGTGAGACGGGTGCGGGAAAATCGATTTTATTGGATGCGCTGGGACTGTGTATTGGCGATAGAGCGGACGCCCGAGCTGTGCGTGCCGGTGCCGATCGCGCTGAAATATCGGCCTTGTTTTGTGTCGAAGACCTCCCCCTGGCGCGTGACTGGCTTGAGCGTGCGGCTCTCATCGAGGGGCATGAGTGCTTAATTCGACGCACCGTGACTCAAGATGGGCGGTCGCGGGCCTTTATTAATGGCACCCCAGCAACATTAGCGCAGTGCTCAGAGCTCGGTGAACTCTTGGTCGACATACACAGCCAGCATGCGCATCAGTCACTATTGCGGCGTGCTGTACAACGGGCCTTGCTCGACGCATTTGCAGGCACTGAGGCCGACGCTCACGCCGTGGCTGAAGACGCCCAAACCCTTCGCGATCTCAAGCACGAGCTTGAGGTTCTGCGCTCTTCGAGTAATGAAGTGGCTGAACGCCGAGACCTGCTCAACTATCAGATTAATGAACTCGCAGAGCTCGCCTTTGGCGAATCGGAGCTCGAGACACTTGAGAACGACCAGACGCTCTTAAGTCACGCGACGTGGATCATGGAAACAGTTCACGAGGTTGCTGAGCAGTGCGGAGATCTCGGTGATCGACTGCGATCCTCTGTTAGCGCTCTGACCGATGAACGACTCGGGTCCAAGATTGAGGAAGGTCGCGATCTAATCGCATCCTCACAAATTCAACTGGAGGAGGCAGCATCGGAGTTGACCCGCTACCTCGACGCGATT
>CAYVQI010000034.1:0-18037 GCA_964454155.1 uncultured Alteromonadaceae bacterium
CGACGAGTTGGTGCAAGAGGTCATGCTCAAGGTTTGGCAAAAGGCGGCGGGCTTCAATCCTGAGAAGGCGGCGGCGAGCACCTGGGTCTACACCATTGCACGAAACTGCCGGACGGATATGTTTCGTCGACTGCAAAAATTCGATACGCAACTCGATGCTGAAGACGTAGGATTTGAGCTTGAAGGCCATGAGCCTACGAGTGCTCTGCATGCGGAGCGCGGTGCGCAAAAGGTTCGAGAGCTGATGAGCCATCTGCCTCAGGATCAAGCGCAAATTTTGGCGAAGGTGTATATGGAAGGTAAGTCGCACTCTGAGACAGCTGCAGAGCTCGGACTACCCCTGGGTACGGTTAAATCGCGAGTGCGATTGGCAATACAAAAATTACAAGTTTTTATGGCTGCGGGTTCATAGGAGTGATCCGCAGGGGTACACTTATCGGTATTAGTTTGCATATAAACCAATAAAATTTGCTCTGGTTAAACCGACGACTACAGTTGGGCGTACCGCAGACAAAGAAATATGCAGTTGACCGATCGAATGGGCAGGGTTAGAAAGACATCATGGTAAAGCATCATCCAGATTCCAACACGTTAGCTGAGTACTCGGCACGCTCTCTGCCTGCAGCGCAGAGCGTCTGCGTTGCGACTCATTTAGACCACTGCACTGTTTGTCAGCAAAAGCTGGCTCAACTTGAGAGCATTGGCGGTGTGATGTTAGAAGACACGGCGCCTGTGTCAGTCGATCCGCAGGTGTTTGAAGATGTTCTTTTACGACTTGATGAAGTGCCCGATGATCGCGCCGCTAATGACGCGAATGCGTCAACCTTGTCGTGGACAATCAAGCAGGTTCGGCAGGGTAATTTAGACAAGCTACAGTGGAAGAAAGTCAGCCGCTCATTGCGTATTGCCGATTTAGGGCGCATTGATGGTGCTGCTGAATTCTCCCTTTACCACATCGCTGAGGGTGGTCGTATTCCTCAGCATAACCACTCTGGCACTGAGATGACGCTCGTTCTTCAGGGCGGGTTCAGTGATGAAAGTGGCGCTTATCACGCTGGCGACTTCATTACTCGAGAAGCAGGCGACGTTCACGCGCCAGCAGCGCTTCCGGGTGGTGATTGCATTTGTCTTGCTGTGCTCGAGGCACCCCTGCGGTTTACCCATTGGCATCATCGTTGGCTGAGCCCACTGCTGCAACTGCGTGCAGGCTAATTTAAAGCATTCCACTCCCTCAGTGTTTAAGCCAGTTTCGCCTTACGTACGACGCGACTGAGCTGCAAAACTCCTGCTTAGATTTGTAAAATCGATTTGGGTTATCAGGTGTTTTTCTCGCGATAAACGCAGCTGCATGAGATCCTGTGGCTGACATCAGACGTATTACCTCACAAACTTAGAAAGAGCGAGCATCACCCATGCGTATTGTTATTCCTCGCGAGTCGGTTGCAGGCGAGCGACGAACTTCGGCCACTCCGGAAACCGTAAAGAAAATGATCCGACTTGGCGCCGACGTCGCCATCGAGTCGGGTGCCGGCGCTGCAGTCGGATACGACGACAGTCTTTATTCTGACCTCGGCGCTGAAATTGTCAGTGATCGCGCGGCCCTGATGGGCTCTGCGGACATGGTGTTAAGACTGCGTAAGCCTGAACCGGCGGACATCGACATGATGAAGCCAGGCTGTATCCATGTGTCCTATTTGGATCCGTTTAATGAACGGGATCTCATAAAGACGCTTGCCGCCAAAGAAATCACGGCGGTCAGTATGGAGATGATTCCTCGCTCCACGCGAAGTCAGAAAATGGATGCCCTCAGCTCACAAGCAAACCTAGCGGGCTACGTCGCTGTCATGCTTGCTGCTGCACAGTTGCCGAGTATCTTTCCAATGCTCATGACGCCAGCAGGGACACTGAAGCCGGCCAAGATTTTTATCATCGGTGCCGGCGTTGCGGGCTTGCAAGCGATTGCCACGGCTAAACGGCTGGGCGGACGCGTGACTGCCTTTGACACGCGCCCTGTGGTTGCTGAGCAGGTGCAGTCGTTAGGTGGAAAGTTTCTTGAGATTGATCTTGGAGACACCGGGCAGACGGCAGACGGGTATGCCAAAGAGCTTACGCCAGAGCAGGTGGAGCTTCAGAGGCAGGCGCAAAAATCGGTCATTGCTGACTCAGATGTGGTGATTACAACCGCGCAGGTCTTTGGCCGGAAGCCGCCTGTTCTGGTCACTAAGGACATGATCGAGGGTATGGCGCCTGGCGCGGTCATCGTTGATATGGCGGCAGAAACCGGCGGCAACGTGGAAGGTTCCGTTCCGAACGAGACGGTCGTTGTCGATGGTGTAACGATTGTGGGTACTGCGAACTTGGCCAATGAAGTGGCCAGGGATGCGTCTCAGATGTACGCAAACAACCTGTTTAATTTGGTTGAGGACACTTGGGATACTGATGCAAAGACGTTTGTGCTCGATATGGAAAACGATATTTTGCCAGGTTGTGTCATTACTCACGGTGGAGAGGTGGTTCACCCCACCATTAAGAACCTAATGGAAGGGGAAGGATAAAATGGAAGTCTCGTATCTTTTATTCATTCTGATGCTCGCAGTCTTTTTAGGCTTTGAGCTGATCAATAAGGTGCCCGCAACGTTGCACACACCGCTGATGTCGGGTGCAAACGCCATCTCGGGAATTACCGTTGTGGGCGCGATTGCTCTGGCCGGCAGCGGCGAGCAAGACCTCGCCCAGTGGCTTGGCGCCGGCGCTGTTGCTCTGGCCAGTGTGAATGTCGTGGGCGGTTACCTGGTGACGGACCGCATGCTGGGTTTCTTTAAGAAGAAGGAGGGTTAAGCATGGACATTAATCTCCTTATTCAGTTGGGTTACGTCGTCGCGGCAGGGCTGTTCGTTTTCGGTCTCAAGATGCTGGGTTCCCCTGATACCGCACGAAAAGGCAACGGCATCTCTGCCGTTGGTATGTTGCTTGCGATCGTTGCCGCCTTGCTTGACCAAGGCATTGTCCAATACGAGTTTATTCTCGGAGGTATGATCGTTGGTGGTGCAATTGGTGCTGTTGCAGCGCGGTCAGTCGCTATGACGTCCATGCCCGAATTGGTCGCATTGTTTAATGGTGTTGGCGGCGCTGCCTCCGGACTGGTGGGTGTGTCGGCCTTGTCGATCGCAACCGGCAACTTCCAGTACGTCACTATCATTTTGTCCATCCTCATCGGTGGCGTGACCTTCACCGGATCATTGATCGCCTACGGCAAGCTCTCAGAAATGATAGGCAGTGGCGCAATTACCTTTGCGGGACAGAAATTCGTGAACGGGCTTATTGTGCTCGGTATTTTGTACAGTGCGGTAATGTTTGTCACAACGCCCAGTGATCCGACGTGGCTTTATGCGGTCGTTGGTTTGTCGTTGCTCTTTGGCGTGATGGTCGTGATACCCATTGGCGGTGCGGACATGCCCGTGGTTATCTCATTGCTCAACTCCTACTCTGGTCTTGCGGCGTGTGCGGCGGGCTTTGCCGTCGATAACAACGTACTCATTGTCGCTGGATCGCTGGTGGGTGCCTCAGGAATAATCCTCACGCAGATCATGTGCAAGGCAATGAATCGTTCGCTCAGTAATGTATTGTTTTCAGGCTTTGCGAGCGTCTCGACCACGGTCACTGAGGTGGAAGGAGAGATCAAACCCATTTCGGTTGAGGACGCCTACTACGTTCTGGAAGCGGCCACTAATGTAGCTATTATTCCCGGCTACGGCATGGCGGTTGCTCAGGCTCAGCACGTCGTCAAAGAACTCATGGAGTTGCTCGAAGCCAATGGGTGTGAAGTGAACTACGGTATTCATCCGGTTGCTGGGCGTATGCCAGGTCACATGAATGTGTTGTTGGCAGAGGCTGATGTTCCTTATGACCAGCTTCTGGAGATGGATGAGATTAATCCCCGCATGGAAAGCGTCGATGTGGCCATTGTCATTGGTGCGAACGATGTCGTTAATCCTGCGGCACGTGAAGTCGAGTCATCACCTATTTACGGAATGCCAGTGATTAATGTGTCGGATGCGAGAACCGTCTTCGTTCTAAAGCGCTCGATGGCCTCCGGTTTTGCCGGTATTGAGAACCCATTGTTTTACAAAGACAACGCGCGAATGCTTTTTGGTGACGCTAAAGAGTCGATTGGCGGCTTGGTCAGAGAATTCTCGTAATGTCTTAATGCAATTGAAGGCGCCGCATTTGGCGCCTTTTTTTTGGTTCGAATTTTTACGCTTGCCCATTCTAGGGCGACTTACGTTAAAAAGATTGCGCAGTCGCGGCGTGTATAACCGGCTGCTCGCACTGTGGGTGCCCCTAAAGCGAGCCGTTAAATGCGATCCCGAAAGAGTGCTTTGATTGCGCTGACGCTGGACTCGCTTAAGCTTGAGTCAGTCAGCAACGGCGGCGTCACTTCCGCTTAGGCTGCCGGTTGAGTGATTTGGGGCTCTTCTTCCTGCGCCTCTTTGAACTGCATACTCGCAAGACGCTGATACAGCGGACAGCGGGTCAGTAGCTCAGCATGTGTCCCAACGTCGACCACCGAGCCATTGTCAATGACCGCGATTGCATCTGCGTTAACGATGGTCGAAAGTCGGTGCGCGATAATAATGGTTGTCCGCCCGCGCGTTAACTTTGCCAGAGCCAGTTGAACGTAGTGCTCACTTTCGGTGTCGAGCGCACTGGTCGCCTCATCAAGCAAAAGGATCTCAGGGTTTTTCAAAATAGCGCGTGCCAGTGCGATACGTTGCCGCTGACCACCTGAGAGTTGTACGCCTTGAGCGCCAATTTCGCTTTGGTAGCCATTGGGCAGCCGCGCGATAAACTCTTGCGCATACGCGGCTTGGGCGGCCACCTCGATGTCTTCTTGGCTCGCATGCGGATTGCCGTAGCCAATGTTATAAGCAATGTCTCCCGAGAATAAGATGGGCGCCTGAGGAACCAGCGCCGTCTTATTTCGCCAGTCGAGTAAGGGGAAGTCGGCTAGCGGTGTTCCACCGTAGGTGAGTAACCCACCACTAGGGTCATGAAAACGCTGCAACAACTCAAACAAGGTCGATTTGCCCGCACCTGAGGGGCCGACCAACGCCAGTGTTTTTCCTGGGGCAATCGTGAGGTTAAAGTCAGTCAGTGCTGGGTTTTCGGGTCTTGAGGGGTAGGTAAATCGCATGTCTTGGGCCACGAGAGCCTGACCGTGAGAGATCACCGCTGAGCCGTTGTCAGTAATATCGCTCTCTTGGTGCAGAAGCTCAACCAACCGTTCTGCCGCGCCCGCGGCGCGCTGTAAATCACCCCACACTTCCGACAGCGTGGCGAAGGCGGTTCCAAGCATCACCGCGTAAAATACGAACGCGCCGAGGTCACCGCCACTCATGCGGCCGGCAATAACGTCCTGTCCACCACTCCACATCATTCCGACCATGCCGCCAAGGAATAAAAAGATTGCACAGGCCATCAGCCATGCGCGCTGCTGAATTCGCTGTTTGGCGATGTCGAAGGCTCGTGCGACTTCGATTTCAAAAACGGATCGTTCCATAGCCTCTCGCTGAAAGCTTTGGACGATCTTGATCGACTGGAGTACCTCACCGGCACGACTGCCAACGCTTGCGATACTGGCCTGGCTTTTGTTCGACAAGTTCCGCACTCGTCGCCCCAAATAGAGTACCGGTAGCAGTGCGAGGGGCACGCCAATGAGCATAATCAAGGTCAATTTAATGTTGGTCAGCGACATTAAGATCAGTGCACCCACAAGCGTGAGGGCGTTTCTTGCGGCCAGACTAACCGACGATCCAATGAGGGTTTGTAATAATGTCGTGTCGGTAGTGATGCGAGACATAATCTCACCCGCATGATTTTTTTCGTAAAAACCGGGGTGAACGGTAATGAGGTTATTGAATACATCGCGACGTAGGTCTGCACTCACTCGCTCACCAAGCCAAGACACCAAGTAGAAACGAATAAACGATCCGCAAGCCATGGCAAAGCCAACGGCGACCATAAACAACACCGCACGCCTGAGGCCTTCTTGACTCTGATTGGAAAAACCTTGGTCAATCAGTATTTGAATACCATAGCCGAGTGAAAGCTGTGTCATCGCGGTGAAGATAAGCGCTGCGCTCGCGTAAATGAGTCGCATCTTGTGCGGCCATAAAAAGCCAAGAAGCTCGCGCAGTGGCTTTAGTGATTTCGTCTTCCCGGCGCCTTTCGAATCGGTCGCATTTTTCTCGTGTTCACTCATCAGTCGGCTCACCCTTTGACAAAAAACGACCCATGATTAATCCCACTTCAAACAGCAGCCACATCGGCAGTGCGAGCAGTGTCTGTGAGATTACATCGGGCGGCGTGAGCAACATGCCCATAACGAAACAGCCGACAATGACATAGGCGCGGTTATTGGCGAGCTGGTCGGCGCTCACTACACCCGTCAAGATAAGAATAACGGCGGCAACCGGGACCTCAAACGCCAAGCCAAAGGCAAAAAATAATTTAAGCACAAAGTCTAGGTAACGATTAATGTCCGTCATTACCGAAACATCGCCCGGCCCCACTGTTGTAAAAAACCCAAACAACAAGGGGAAAACCACGTAGTAGGCAAACGCCACACCCGCATAAAACAGCACCACACTTGAGGCGAGTAAAGGTACAGCAATTCGCTTCTCCGCCTTGTAAAGGCCGGGTGCGATAAAGCCCCAAACCTGACTCAAGATGACGGGCATGGCGACAAAAACTGCGAGCACCAAAGACAGTTTGAAAGGGGTTAGGAAGGGTGAAGTGACCTCGGTGGCGATCATTGAAGAGCCTTCAGGAAGCAGCGTTCTCAAGGGCTCCGACACGTAGGTGTACAACTGATTTGCAAATGGGAAAAGACCTAAAAAAGCGACGAAGACTGCAATAATTGCGTTACGGAACCGGTCTCTGAGCTCGCGCAGATGTGCGACGAGTGGCATTGGGTCGTCAGCACTCACAGCGGCTAGGCTCCCTTGTCCGGTAAAGTCTCACTATCGGTGGCCGTGTCGGTGGCTGTATTGGCGGTCGTATTGATGGTCGTGGGCGGCTCTATCGACAAGGCGCTACTGACGTCTGCAATGTCCTGTACTTCATCTCGACTCTCTTTGAGGGCACGCATGACCTCTTCGTTGTGCATTTCTCGACTGACATCGGCTTTAATCTCTTCAAATCCTCGACGCACACGACCCACCCACAGAGACATGGACCTTAGAGCACTGGGGAGTCGCTCAGGACCAACCACAAACAGTGCGATGGCACTGACCACTAAAAGTTCAGCGAAACCGATATCTAACATCTATAGCGCGACGTTATTTGTCGCTTTCTTCCTTTGAGTCGTCGATTTTGGGTGCGTCGCCGTCGTTGCGTTTAATGCCTTCGCGAAAGTGAGTAATCGCACTGCCGAGGTCTCGGGCGGCGCCGGGGAGGCGCTTAGTGCCAAAAATCAAGACGACGATGGCGAGGACGATCAGTAGTTGCCAGATTCCAATGCCGCTAAATCCCATAGTAGTTCACCGTTTGTAATCGTTGTGGGCGTTTTTGCCCGACGAGTGGTTGCGTGACGCCTTCTCTTCAAGACCCGACATACCTTGGCGTAACGCCAGAGCGTCTAACACCTCATTATGACTGATACCCAGCCTGTCCAGCATCACCATCGAGTGAAATACGAGGTCCGCGACTTCGCTGATCACTGCTTGATTGCTGCCGCCTGACGAATCAAGCGTTTTGGCGGCTAAAATGACTTCAATAGCCTCCTCTCCGACCTTTTCCAAGATCTTATCGAGGCCTTTTTGGTTAAGGCTTGCGACATAGGAAGTATCAGGGTCCGCTGTTCGCCGCTCCTCAATGACCGCCGCGATTGCGTTCAACAGGTCAGTCACAGGCGCTTGCTCCGAAGACCCATTGCTTGTCTTTGGGCTCGTAAAAAAAACAATGTCGACGGCCTGTGTGGCACGCACCGTCGCCGACCTGATGGACCTTAAGCAAAAGTGTATCGCCATCGCAGTCCAGCCGAACGTCAATCAGTTCTTGAACGTTGCCCGACGTTTCGCCTTTTCGCCACAGAGACTTGCGCGACCGTGACCAGTAAACGGTTCGGTTTTCACTCAAAGTCAGCCGGAGTGCTTCCTCGTTCATCCAGGCCATCATCAATACTTCGCCTGTGCGAGCATCTTGCGCAATAGCGGGCAGTAGTCCGTCTGCATTCCACTTGGGCTGCATCGTCTGGGGGATCGAGGTCTGGTCATTGTTTGTCATTGCTACAGTATGCCACGCCATGGCCCTGCGATCACTTGCCGCGAGTGAGGATTCCCGCCGCCAGAAGCAGTATGCCCAGTCCCACATACCCTGCGGATTGAAGATCGAGCGCAAGGGACATGATCAGAATCGTCAGACCAGAGCCGATGAATAAGTCGGCCCCCACTTTTGAAGAGCGCTGACTGGGCGTGTCGTTAAGGGCTTGTCGCTGTAGGGCCAAAAACTGTGGAATGACCTCTGGCAACTGAGAGGCGTGATGAATAAAGGCGGGTGCATCACGCTGGAGTTGTTTCACGATGTTCACTGGGCTGTATTGCCGCTTTAACCAGTCTTCTAAGAATGGTTTTGCCGTTTCCCACAGGTTGAGCTCAGGGTAAAGTTGCCGACCCAGCCCCTCAATGTTGAGGAGCGTCTTTTGAAGTAGCACAAGTTGAGGCTGAACTTTCATATCAAAACTTGACGCGGCCTTGAACAGATTGACCAGCATGTGCCCGAGCGAAATTTGGTGCAGTGGGCGATCGAAAATAGGTTCACACAACATGCGGATAGTGGACTCAAAGTCTTGAACACGCGTCGACGGGGGAACCCAGCCACTCTCAATATGCAGCTCTGCCACAAGCCTGTAATTGCGCTGCAAAATTGCCAGTAGATTGCGGGCCACGTAATACTGGTCGCCCCTCGACAGTTGTCCGACAATGGCGCAGTCGATCGCGATGTAGGTGGGTAAATCCGGGTTTGTCGCGTCAACAAAAATGTTGCCGGGGTGCATGTCAGCGTGAAAGAAGCAGTCATCAAACACCTGAGAAAAGAAAATTTCCACGCCGCGTTCAGCAAGGACCTTCATGTTGACCCCGGCATTATGCAGCGCATCGATGTCACCTACGGGGATGCCGGTGATTCGTTCCGAGACCATGAGCTTGGGCGTGCTGTAGTCCCAAAAGGTGGTGGGTACGAATACAAGCTTTCGCTGAGCCGTATTCTTCTTCAGTAATGACGCGTTGGCCGCTTCGCGCCGTAAGTCCAGTTCGGCCAGGATAGTGACCTCGTAGTCTTTTACGATCTCTGGCAATCGAAGTCGTCGAAGATCCTCAGAAGCCCAATTGACCAGCCAAGCAAGGCGCTTAAAAAGCCGAATATCCGCCGCAATTTGCTTCTCTATTCCGGGTCGAAGGACTTTGATGACTGCGGCTTCGCCATCGTTAAGCGTGACGCCGTGAATCTGGGCCACCGATGCGGCGGCAAGTGGTGTTGAGTCAAAATCACGAAAGGCTGTGGCAATGGGTTGTTTGAGTTGCGCCTCGATAATAGTGACGGCCGCCTCGGATGGAAACGGAGCAACATTGTCTTGCAGTAACGCCAGTTCGTCGGCAATTTCATCGGGCAGGAGATCGCGGCGGGTGGACAACAGCTGGCCGAATTTAATAGGTACGGGTCCTAAGGACTCCAGTGCCGATCTCAAGCGCTCACCGCGTGGTGCTGAGTCCGCGGTTTCTTTGCTCGACAGTAGCCAGCGAAGCACTTTGCTTGAACCTTGCGGCAAAAACACACCTAATCGATGCCTGCGGGCGGTGGTCAGAAATGCAATGGCACGGTTCACGCACTCGCTCCGGTCAAAATGTCTACGCGATTTTTCAAGCGCTTTAACCGCGACTCAGCTCGATCAACACGCAGTACCATGTCGTCGACGGATCCTAAAAAGGCGTCCAATTCCGCTCTCGGCGGCGATAGACGCGCCTCTTCAAGGATGAATTCACTCAGCTGCCGACGGGCACTTTCATGCGCGACTTTGGATGCGGTGGTCAACCTCCGTAAAAGGTTTGCAAGCTGATGCCCAATGATCGGACCAAGAAGGTCGACCATGGGCGCCTCCCAGTCGATATTCAGGTCACTCAGTACATTTTGTAACGTCATGAGTACAGCCGTATCACCGGTGATTTTAATATTGCCATTGATCAGTGCTGCTGCCGGATCGGATGCGCTGGCGACTTTAAGGAATGCGCTCGAGGATCCTGATATACAAACTGTGGGCTCGGTCTCGCGGTAGCTTGATACGTTAATTTCACCGTCGCCGTTAATGACCAGAAAGACGTCGATCGTTGGATTTGTACAGGCAATGGCAAGCTCAACGGGATGGAGCTGCGCAAGTTGTCCCGCTGTGCCCGGCGACAATGCAATGGCACGTGCAATCGCAGCTTCTGCTGCCAGGCAGACGCCAGCGATGACTGCGGGATCGTGCTGCATTGTCACTAGCCTTTAATACCTCGGTGAACTGCCACGATTCCACCGGTCATATTGTGGTAGCGGCAATCAACGAAACCGGCATCTTCGACCATATTAAGGAGAGTGTCCTGGTCAGGGTGTTTGCGGATGGACTCGGCAAGATAGCGGTAGCTGTCGGCGTCGTCGGTGATGATTTTGCCCATCGCGGGCAGTGCAGAGAACGAGTAGGTGTCGTAAATTTTGGATAAGAGTGGGGAGACCGGTTTTGAAAACTCCAGCACTAAGAGGCGACCACCTGGCTTCAAGACACGATGCATTGACGCAAGCGCTTTGTTCTTGTCCGTCACATTTCTAAGCCCAAACGCGATGGTAATACAGTCTATGCTGTTGTCCTCGAAGGGTAGGTACTGAGCATCAGCCTGAACGACGCTAATATTACCAAGTGCGCCTTTATCGATAAGGCGGTCTCTGCCCACAGAGAGCATTGCGGAGTTGATGTCGGCAAGCACGACATGGCCATCGGCCCCCACAAGCTTTGAGAATTTTGCTGCGAGGTCGCCCGTGCCACCTGCAATGTCGAGTACTGTTTGCCCGGGTCGAACCGCGCTTAGCTCGATGGTAAAACGTTTCCACAGCCGGTGCATACCGCCTGACATGAGATCATTCATGACGTCGTAGCGCGCGGCTACGGAGTCAAATACTTCACGCACACGACCCGCTTTCTCGCCTGTTTTTACGCGCTCGAAGCCAAAATCGGTGGTGTCGTCTGTGACCTTATCGTGTGTGCTCATCATGCTTCCCTAATGTCTAAAACAGCCCACGCTAACCAATGACTCTGACGATGTCCGTGTGAGGGTCTCGCGATGCGCCTGCGTCCGCCAATTTTTCCAAGTATTCGTTCCAAAGCCGATCTTTGTTTGCCACCAAGTGCGCTAGATACGCCCAAGTGTACAACCCGGAGCTGTGCCCGTCGTCAAAAGTCAGTTGCACAGCGTAATGTCCGACCGCTTGAAGATCGGTAACCTGGACTTGCGATTTCCCACTTTGGAGGGTTTCCTGGCCAGGGCCGTGTCCCTGAACCTCTGCCGATGGTGACAGTACCCGCAAGAGTTCCGCGCCCAACTGCGCCGGATCAGAGTCGGCAAAAATCACCGACAGTTCGCGCCGACTGACACTGTATTTTAAAGACTCTGGGGCAGTTTGTGTCATTGTGATTGTCACTGCGACGCTAGTCTGATCGCTTGAGAAGAAGGGTTTCGATATTCGACTGAGCTGCGAGGCTCCGAGCCTTGGCCATCTCTGACCGGCTGCTGAACGGGCCAATATAAATTCGGTGCCACGATCCGCTGTCGACACGCATTTCCTCAATGGAGGACTCTAGTCCCAACAGCGCCAGTTCACCGCGACGCCTGTCGGCATCCGCGATAGCCCTAAAAGAGCCGGCCTGCAGCACATACTTGGAGTATTCAGACGGGCCGATAGGACTCGGTGGCGATGATTGTGTGCTCAGTGCCTCATCTTCTAACGTATCAAAGAAGGTAAAGCTCGGCTGCGGTGATACTTCAGATGGGGTTTCTTGAACCGATATGATCGACTGCGGCAGAGCTGTTGGATTGATCCCTGCGATAATACCCAGACTTGCAACGGCCCCCGTCATTGCACCGACGATAAACCCGCTGATATGCGACGAGTTAAAGAGTGGATCTTCCGACTGCCTCTTCTTACTTTGCGCCGGTGTGCGCCGGGTGGCACTTGTTGTTGGGCGCTTTCGCCTAACACTCTTCTGGGGAGTGGCCATCGTTACATGACCTCGGGTGCGGAGACACCCAAAATACGCAAACCGTTAGCGATAACTTGTTGGGTAGCGGTTGCCAACGACAGCCTTGCGAGACTGACGTCTTGATTGTCGTCAATGATCTTGTGCGCGTTGTAGAAGGAGTGGAACTCGGCCGCGACATCGCGCAGATAGTTGGCTACTGCATGAGGCTCTAGGCGCAGGGTTGCTCCAGCCACGACCTCGGGGTATTTGCTGAGCGACAACGCCAGCGATTGTTCTTCGCTGTGGTGTAAATGGTTTAAGTGGGGAAGCCCGTCTGCGGATACCCATTGGCCAAAGTGCGTGACAGCTTTTTTCTGAACGCTGCAAATACGTGCGTGCGCATATTGAATGTAATAAACCGGATTTTCATTGCTTTTAGAGCGGGCGAGATCGATATCGAAAGTGAGCTGCGATGTTGCTGCTCGGGCGGTCAAGAAATAGCGCGTGGCATCACGGCCAACCCAATCAATAAGGTCGCGCAAGGTGACATAACTTCCCGCACGCTTAGAGAGCTTTACTTCCTCTTGATCGCGCATGACGGTGACCATTTGATGCAGTACGTACTCTGGCCAGCCTTTGGGAATGCCGGTTTCCAGCCCTTGCAGTCCAGCGCGCACGCGCGTGATAGTGCTGTGGTGATCGGCGCCTTGCTCATTAATGACGCGCTCGAATCCGCGCTCCCACTTGTCGAGGTGATACGCCACATCGGGAACAAAGTAAGTGTAACCACCTTCACGCTTTCGCATGACGCGGTCTTTGTCATCGCCAAAGTCTGTCGTTTTTAACCACAGTGCGTCATCGAGTTCATAGGTGTGCTGATTACCGATCAAGGCATCGACGGTTTTTTGAACAGCGTCCGATTTATACAGCGAAGATTCGAGAAAGTAGTGGTCGAAATTAACATCGAACGCTCTCAGGTCCTCATCTTGCTCTCGGCGTAACCAAGCGACGGCGAACAACTGAATGTCGTCTAGATCGTTGGCATTACCCGACGCCACCACCTGACGGTCCGCCGCGTTGACGGTTTCCTTCGCCAGATACGCCGCTGCCACATCTTTAATGTAGCTGCCTTGGTAGCCGTCCTTGGGCCAGCTGTCATCAGAGGGTTCAAGTCCATCGATGCGTGCTTTTACGGAGAGGGCTAAATTACTAATCTGTTGTCCTGCGTCGTTATAGTAAAACTCTCGATGCACGGACCAGCCTGCATTTTCGAGAAGTCGACATATCGCGTCGCCAATGGCGGCGCCACGACCATGACCGACATGCAACGGCCCTGTTGGGTTGGCTGACACAAACTCAACCTGTACACGCTTTCCTTCACCGTGTTCAGACTGACCGAACTTCGCCCCCTGAGAGAGCACTGTTTCAACAATGGCGAGGTTGCTTGCTTGAGAAATGTGAAAGTTAATAAAGCCAGGGCCTGCGATATCGCAGCGCGTAATAACACGATTGGTAGGGAGCCGCTCGATAATGGCTTGGGCTAAATCGCGAGGGGGCACACCGGCCCGTTTTGCGAGCACCATCGCCATATTAGTGGCGAGATCGCCATGTTCGGGATTGCGAGTGTGGTCGACCTGAGGTGTAGGGGTTGTCTCTTTAGGCAACAGACCCTCGACCTTCAACGTCTCAATAGCTTGCTCGATTAATGTAACAACCTGATCTTTCATGTATATCGCTTGATTTGTTGGGGCCGCTAAGGCCTTGGACTCACGGGTGTGTAGTGTATCGCGTTACAACGTTTCCGTTGGATCGATTTCTACAAACCAACTCATTTTTCGACCGATTTTAAGTTGTGAGCCTATTTCAACGGCTTGTTGCAACAGCGTATGCACCTCTTTTCTTGATTGACTGTGGGCAATGACTTGGTAGCGGTAAAGTCCCGCTCGCCGCGTCATCAGTGTCGGCATGGGGCCCATCAGCCTTAAGGTTTGCGAGATGCTGATCCTCGCTGTGAGTTGCGTTAAAAACGCGATGGCGTCAACTTCGGTTTTACTGTCGCACCGAATCAACCCCAGCGCACCGCTTGGGGGGAGGCCTAAGGTGCGTCTGCGCGCGAGTAGTTCACGGGCTTGTTCAGAGTACGGTCGATCCAGTATTTGCTGAATTAAGGGATGATCGGGATTGCGCGTTTGAATGAGCACCTTGCCGGGTAAATGAGCTCTGCCTGACCGTCCAGAGACCTGAACGAGTAATTGCAGTAAGCGCTCCTCTGCACGGAAGTCGGGGCTAAACAATAGGCCGTCTGCATCTACCACCACCACGCACGTCACGCGAGGGAAGTCATGACCTTTTGACAGCATTTGTGTTCCCAAAAGAATTGCGCTCGATGCCTCCTTAATTTGGTTTAAAATATGCTGAAGCGCACTGAGGTTTGAGACGCTGTCGCTGTCGATTCGAAACAGTGGAGTAGACTTAAAAAGGCGCTGTACGATCAGTTCAAGCTGTTCTGTGCCAATCCCTTTGCTGGATAAGCGAACGCTGTGACACTGCTCGCAGTGGGTGGGTGTCGGTCGAGTCGACTCGCAGTGATGACAACTCAAATGTGGCGGATTGCGGTGGACCACCATCGATGAATCACATTGATGGCACCCTGCCGTCCAGCCGCAGTCCTCGCATTGCAAAGAATGGGCAAAGCCTCGGCGATTCATAAAAAGCAGCGCCTGCTCCTGACGTGCGACCGTATCGGCGATCTGTTCAATGGCTCGGTCTGAGAGCCCACCTGTCAATGCGAGGCCACGCGTATCGATTGTACTGATAACGGGCAGGCTCGCATTGTTGGGACGGTGCGTCAGTCGATGATGCGCGTACTTTCCGGCCTGACTGTTTGCAAGCGTTTCGAGGCTGGGTGTCGCACTGCCAAGAATAACGGGGCAATTGCAAAGTTGTGCGCGCTTGACCGCAACATCGCGCGCCGAGTACCGGGGGTGATCCCGTTGCTTAAACGCGGCGTCATGCTCCTCGTCAACGATAATGAGTCCGAGTGATTTAAAGCTGCAAAATACTGATGAGCGCGTCCCCAAAATTACGGGTGCCGTACCGGTGCGTGCCATTGCCCACGCGCGACTGCGTTCTGCTTCTGAAACCCCTGAATGAATGACGGGTACTTCGAGTCCCAGCGCCTGTTCGAAGCGAGATCGGGTCTGCGGCGTCAGCCCAATCTCCGGAACAATAACGAGCGTTTGACGCCCCTGAGCGATGACTCGCTTTATGCAGTCAATATAAACCTCGGTTTTACCACTACCGGTCACGCCCTCAAGCACATGACCTTGAAAGTGGTTCAGGTTCGCACCGAGTTGCTGGCACACGTGTCGCTGCTCGTCTGTGAGTTCTACCTCGTGCGTCTTGCGCAGGCGCGGGAAGTTCGGTGCGGCGGCTTTGCTGGCCAGGCCTGAGTTGACAAGCGACCGAATGACGGTCTTGGATATCCCCTTTTTTTCTAGATCCGTCAGGGCAATCGTGTCACTGCCTATGATGGCTAAGGCTGCCTGTTGTTGTTTGGCCCGGCTAGGGGCCTCTATGAGCCCCTTAGTGGTTGCAGCGCGGCGCAGGTGGTCAAGGGGTGGTTGCCACTCAGCATTGCCTTTGCGCTCGCGATTGGACAGACCCAAAGGGATGGCTTCTCCCAAAGCGACGAGGTAGTAATCAGAAAACCACTGGAGCAACGTCAATTGGTCGCGACTCAGGAGCGTATCCGAGGGATCCAACAGTATTTTGACGTGCTTTAACTTGGTGACGTCTGGGAGCTGGCTCTGACGTGTTTCTATAAAAATGCCAGTGACCTCTCGGCCCGCGAATGGCAGTCGCACCCGAGCGCCTGGTTTAGGGCTGTTTCGGCCCGATGCCGGTGGCAAATACTCGAATACCCTGTGTAAAGGGGACGGTATTGCGATTACCCATACGACAGGGCTTGAATTGGCTTTGGGCTCTGGTATCATCCGCGCTCTTTTTTACTAGATACCCACAAGGTGCTCGAGGGCAACATGAAGGCAGATATTCATCCGCGTTACGAAGACATCACGGCTCGTTGCAGCTGTGGCAACGAAATTAAGACGCGTTCAACGCTTTCGAAGGATATCACTATTGACGTTTGTAGTCGGTGTCATCCGTTCTTTACGGGCAAGCAGAAAATTGTTGATTCAGGCGGTCGTGTCGATCGCTTCAACAAGCGATTTGCAGGGCGTAGCCTGAAGAAGTAATTCGTTTGTCAGTGTCTGAGAACGCCGGCGCAAGTCGGCGTTTTTTTTAACGTCGTTACTGTCGTTGCGACGCGTCTTAAAAAAGCCCATCAAGGTCCTCAGTATCCGCCGAATTGGTTCGGCCCCGTTGATTCGATGGGGTGAACTCCTCCAAGAAAACCTCCCAAATGGACCTCGACTGACTGTCTGAACGCTGGCCCGACTCTCTGTCAATGCGAAGCCGAACCACGCCGGCGGGCATCTTAGCCTCAGCGTTTTGGGGCGGAAGTGCGGTTCGCATAAAGTCGATCCAAATAGGCAGAGCAGCGGTGCCACCAAACTCTCGTTTACCCATTAAACTGTAATCGTCAAAGCCCACCCAAGTCGTGGTCACAAGATCTTTGTTGTAACCGGAAAACCAAGCATCCCGAGGTCCGTTGGTGGTCCCCGTTTTGCCGGCCAGGTCGTTGCGCTTGAGAACCTTTGCGCGCCTTCCTGTCCCGCGTTGAATTACATCTTCGAGCATCGACGTCAAGACGTAAGTCACACGTTCATCAATGATCCGCGGCGCCTCACGCACGTCCGGGCCAGCATCGTCGAATAAATCTTCGATTCGTGAGGCCTCGCGGAAGTCGTCATCACGCGATTCCGATTGACAGTCGGCACAGGCGACAGCTGCGTCCGCCTGGTAAATAATATTGCCGTCGACATCTTCAATACGGTCGATGAGCCATGGCTCTACTTTAAAACCACCATTGGCTATCACGGTATAACCACTGGCAATCTCCAGTGGTGTATAGGCGTGTGTTCCCAGTGCCAGTGTTAAGTTCGGTTGCATGTCGCTCACATCAAAACCGACTCGACCTGCCATCTCGATCAGCTTACTGACGCCGAGTTGCTGCAAGACTCGAATAGACACCAAGTTCCTCGAAAACGTTAGGGCCTCGCGGACGCGTGTGGGCCCATAAAACCGACCGCTGTCGTTTTCAGGTCGCCACATATCCTCGTTGGTGAGGTTACCCACCACTACGGGCGCGTCGTTGATGAGCGTCGCTGGGTGAATGCCATTCTCTAACGCAGCAGCATAGAGGAAGGCTTTGAAATTAGATCCTGGCTGTCGACTGGCCTGTGTGGCACGGTTAAATTTTGACAACACAAACCCCATGCCCCCGACCAGTGCCTTGATTGAACCATCGCTGGGGTCTAGAGAAACAAGCGCACCCTGTACGCGAGGAACTTGTGCAAGTTTTAGTGCCTCATCGCGTTGACTCACACGCACAAGGTCTCCGACTTGCAGCAGATCGGAGACTGACCCGGCGGCGGGACTCCTCCGATCTTCGGTGACAAATCGTCTGATTCGCCGCAGATCGTTTGACCAGCTCAGAGCGCCTTCCGAACCGTCACGAAGCATCAGTGCAGCGCCGTCTTCATGGAGTTGCGTTACGATGGCGGGCGACAGGTCAGCAATCACCGGCATAGCTCTAAGCGCTTTGCCCCAGCGGCTTTTTAGTTCCTCGGGTGTTTCATCCTGATTCGG
>CAYVQI010000035.1:0-17971 GCA_964454155.1 uncultured Alteromonadaceae bacterium
CCTCCAATACTGTCACTCAACTCCGCAAATCGCATTTTCTGATAATCGCCTGCATCACCAAATGTATCCAATACTGACCGATATAGATTCTCCACCGTTGCTTCTCCCTGCAGGAATTCCGGGGCTATTTCACCACCGGCGATAACATTGGGAAGACCCACGTACGGAATAGTCACTAAACGACTTAAAATTTGCCAAGAAAGCCAGCCCATTCGGTAGGCAATCGTCATCGGCCGTCCAAGAAGCATCGCCTCAAGCGTCGTGGTGCCCGAGGCGCACAACACGGAGTCAGAAGCGACCATAGCCAACCGGCTTTGCCCTTCAATGACTTTGAATCGGTCGTGTTCAATCGACATAAAATGATTAATTTGATCGAGTCGCTCAGCGGAGGCTGCGGGAACAACCACTTGAAGCTCACTGTCCGTCGCAAGGAGCTTCATAATCACCTGAGCAAACACAGGTGCAAGATGCTCGATCTCGCTCGCTCGACTGCCAGGCATACATACGAGCACCTTCCCCGCTTGCGACAGTCCTAAATATTTGCGCGCGGTGTACTGATCGGGCATCGCAGAGAGGTCCTCCATCAGAGGGTGACCAACACAAACTGCTTTCACGCCATGATCAATGTAAAAATCTCGTTCAAAAGGCAGCAGACAGAGCATTAAATCGACTGACTTTTTAATATTGTGAATGCGACCCGGACGCCAGGCCCACACTGATGGACTGACCAAGTGCGCCGTCTTGATCCCTTTCGACCTCAGTGAACGCTCAAGCGATAGATTAAAATCAGGACTGTCGATCCCTAAAAATAGCTCGGGCTCTGCCTGCAACATGTGCTGCTTTACGCCGCGCCTGATCGACAATAGCTCCGGCAATCGTTTAAGGGGCTCGACTAAGCCAAAGACAGATAAGCGCTCCATATCATGAAGGCTTTGAAGCCCATGGAGCGCCATAAGTTCACCACCAATGCCCGTAAACTTAAGACGGTCATTGCGGTAGCGCAATTCCCTGAGAACCGCGCCGCCTAAAATATCGCCACTTTTTTCACCCGCGAGAACGCCGATGTGATGTGCTTGAACCATTACCTGACGATACCGCGCTCAGATGATTTGAGAGACTCAAGCAGAGGCTCGATCTCGGGCGTTTCCACAGCCATTTCTTCAAGTCTGTCAATCGCCACATCAAGCGTTAGGCCCTGACGATAGACTAACTTAAATGCCCGCCTCAGATCTGCGAGCGTTCCGTCACTGAACCCGCGACGTCGCAGCCCCTCGGTATTAATGGTTCGCGCCTCAGCCGGGCTGCCTGATACTGTGACGTAAGCAGGCACGTCCTTGCCGATCGCCGTGCCCATGCCGCTAAAACTGTGTGCACCAATTTTACAAAACTGATGCACTAACGTGTAACCCGACAGGATCGCCCAGTCGTCGACAACGACGTGACCGGCGAGGGCTGTGTTGTTGACTAAAATCGTGTGGTTCTTAACAACACTGTCATGCCCTATGTGTACGTAGCACATAATCAAGTTACTGTTACCAATCGACGTATCACCGCGATCCTGAATTGTCCCGCGATGAATCGTCACGCTCTCTCGAATCACATTATCGTTACCAATGGTCAAGGTGGTCGCTTCGCCCTTGTATTTCAGATCGGGAGTCGACTCACCAATAGAGCTGAACTGGAAGATGTGGTTACGGGCACCGATTGTCGTGGGCCCCTTGATCACAACGTGGGGCTCGATAATCGTGTCCTCGCCCACCACGACATCGGCACCGATGACACAGTACGGGCCGACCTGAGCTGAAGGATGAATCTCCGCCGTAGGGTCAATGATGGCGGTCGCGTGAATCACTGATCAGCGATCCGCGCACAGTATCGTCGCAGTGGCCGCTGTTTCTCCGTCCACCGAGGCTCGAACATCAAACTTCCAGATACCCCGCTTTTCACTGACGATTGACGCTTGCAGCACCACACGATCGCCCGGGACGCAGGGCCGCTTAAACCTGAGTTTATCAACACCAACAAGGTAATAAATTGAGCCGTCTTCAGGCGTTTTACCCATGGTCACAAAGCCCAAAATACCTGCGGCCTGAGCCATCGCTTCAACCAACAAGACGCCGGGGAAAACGGGGTTTTCCGGGAAATGACCATCAAAAAAGGGCTCGTTAATACTGAGGTTTTTATAAGCCTCTATAGACACTCCGGGCTCTAGCGCCACGACACGATCAACAAATAAACAGGGGTACCGATGGGGAAGATGTCGCCGGATGTCTTCAATATTCATCATCAAGGTCTAATCCTTTCAATCACTACTGGGTTTCTCAACCATTGACTTCTCAAGGGCATCAATTCGTTTGGCCATGTCATTGAGCCTCTCGTAGCGAGCCGCATTTCTCGCCCAATCTCGAGTGGGCATTAATCCCGTGCCAGACGCATAATGGCCGGGCGTATCAATACTGCGCGCCACACGTCCCTGACCGCCAATATGAACGTCACTGGCGACCCTCAAGTGTCCCGCAAACCCGGCTTGGCCACCGACGGTGCAGCGCTCGCCCAGCACGGCACCGCCGGCGAAGCCGACTTGACCGGCAATCGCGGACCGGGCACCGATGTGCACGCCATGGGCAATGTGCACTAGGTTATCAATGATCACGTCACTCTCGATGACCGTATCGTCAAGCGCGCCACGATCAATCGCACAGCCCGCCCCAATTTCAACACGATCGCCAATCTGAACACTGCCCAACTGTAAAATTTTCTGCCACCCCTGTTCAGTGGGTGCGAACCCAAAGCCGTCTGACCCGATCACCGTGTTCGCATGAACAAGGCAGGAGTGTCCCAGAGACACGCCGTGATAAACGCAGACGCCTGCCCGCAGTTCGGAATCTCTCCCAACCTGTGCACCCGCACCGACCCAAGCATTAGGCCCAATCCAAGCATTGTCACCAATGACAGCACCCTCATCGATAACCGCGCCCGCACCTATGGTCAGATTAGCGCCTAAGGTTGCAGACGGTGCAACAACGGCCGTGTCGTGGATACCGAGCGTCCTGACGGGTCGATTATCAAAAATATGAGTCGCGCGTGCAAAATCAGCGTAGGGATTATCGCTATAAATGATCGCGCCTAAAAAATCGGCGGCCCAACCTTGTGGACAGATCACCGCAGATGCGAGGGAGCCACTCAGTTGTTTGACAAACTTTTTCTGCGCAACAAAAGAAAGCGCCCCCTCGTTCGCTGAATCGAGAGGCGCTAGGCGCACCAATGACAGTTCTGGGTCACCTTTAAACGGCAGATCCAGTGCCTTGGCGATGTCGCCTAGCGTCGGCATTTTACTCTTTCGGTTGCTGGTTCAGCTTGTCGGTGACCTTTGCAGTGATGTTGTAGCCAAGATCCGCATGAATAACTGATTGAGCCTGCAACAACAGTCCAATTTGATCAGTCTCAATAACTTCGCCCAACACCTGCCTCGCCGAGGGGACAAGCTCTTGAAAAACACGCTGCGCATTTTGCTGTTGCAGTGACTGCAACTTCTTCGCAACGTATTCAAGATCAGCATTCTTACTTGCGAGCTTCTGACGAGCGGCAACCTGCTCATCGTCGCTCATTGCAGCTTGGTCACGCTGAAAGTCTTGAACCAACGTGTCCAGCTCAGCTTTGAGGCTGTCAAATTCAGCCTTGTCTTCAGCGAAGGCATCTCCGGCTTCGAATTCACGCAGCCGTTGCTGGGCATAATCGGTCTGAAGAATTGCCTGCTCTAGGTCTACGACGGCAATACGACCCTGAGCATGAGCTACGGTCGATGCAACCAACAGTGCCATGACGGCGATTGTGCGAAACAACATTGGGTATAACCTCCTGGTTAGTTATTAGAATCCACGCCCCAGCGTGAATTGGAATGATTCTCTTCGGTCAGTCTCGCTGGCATTGAGCGGTCTGGCAATAGCGAACGTCAGTGGCCCAAAGCCGCTGAGCCACGTCACACCAATGCCCACCGAGTATCGCAACTCGCCTGCATCAACACCAAAACAATTAATCTGATTTTCACGACAATTAGTGTTGAACACATTACCAGCGTCTAGGAACAATGCGGAACGAATGGATCGTCGGTCCTTGACGAACGGCATGGGGAACAAAATTTCTGCCGAGCCCTCGATCACCACATTGCCGCCGAAGGGATCTGGGCGACGTCCGAGGAAAACCTGCTGGGTTTCAATTTCACCGGTCTCTGGGTTCACAACGTAGCCAAATCCTCGCCCGTCTGAACCACCAACTTCAGTAGGTACACCGTCTTCATCAACCCCAGTCGTCGCAAAACCGGTCTGGTAGAGCACAGGCGGTGTACTGCGCGGCCCCAGCGTATTTGTCTCAAATCCACGAACACTGCCAAAACCACCGGCGTAAAAGTGCTCATAAAACGGCAACTCCGTGGTATCGCCGTAACCGTCGCCGTAACCAACCTCGCCGCGCAAGTGAAAGGTGAATTCCCCGTAAATGGGAAGGTACATTTCGCCACGATAGTTAATTTTGAAGAACTCTAAATCCGAGCCAGGCAACGAAAGCTGTGCTGACAGAGAGTTGGACATACCGCGTGTGGCTAACTGGCCTCGGTTCAGGGTTGATTGAACGTACGAGCCCGTCACTGACCAGTTTGTAAATGCGTCCCCGTTTTCATCTAAGAAGCCATCCGAGGCAATGGTTGCGAACGCATCGTCAGGCAGATCTGTAATGGGGAAGAGCTCTTCGGGGCCCGAAAACGTCCCGTCAAACTGTCGCGTCGATACGTAGTATTGCTCTATACCGGGAATCAGCCGCGGACTCGTGCGAATCTCTTGCACCGCGTACTGACCTGAGGTGATTTGGGTGTCTGTAATACCCAAGTTAAAACCCAATCGCTGTGTCTCACTGATGGGGTAACCAAACGTCATGGTCGCACCCACGGTGTCGGTGGTGTAGCTCGCAACATTAATTTGGGAAAGGTCAGTTTTTCGGTAGAACAAACTGAAACCGCGACTCACACCGTCCTCAGTAAAATAGGGGTTGCTGTAATTGATACTTGCAACACTTTGGTAGGCAGACGAGTTTAAATTAAGCCCGACTTGGCGACCGGTGCCTAAAAAATTATTCTGCTGCAAATTCAGACCTAGAATCAGTCCCGCCCATTGCGAGTAGCCCAAACTACCACCAATAGAACCAAAGCTCTGTTCCTCGACCGAGAAGTCAATGTCCACAACGTCGTCATATCCAGGCAACTCAACCGTTTCGACTTCCGCTGAACTGAAAAACCCAAGTCGCTCCAGTCGAATACGAGACTGCTCAATGGCCGACGCAGACGCGGGTGCTGCCTCCATTTGACGCATTTCTCGGCGCAAGACATTATCGGCCGTCCGATCGTTGCCGGTAAAATTAATCCGGCGGACGTAAGTGCGTCTACCCGGGTCAACAAAAAACTTAAGAGCCACTTCAGCCTCGCCATCACCGACTTCGGGAATACCGGTCACCTTTGCAAAGTTGTAGCCTTCGTTGCCCAATCGTCGGGTTAAGTACTCTTCCGTACTGGTGACTAACTGCTGAGAAAAGACTTGCCCAGGTGCGACCAGTAAAAACCGCGATAAATCCGCCTCGGGAAGCACAAGATCACCGGACAAATCGACATCAGTAATCGTGAACAAGTCCCCTTCCGCCACATTTGCCGTGATGTAAACCGCATCCTTAGTGGGTGATACAGCGACCTGCGTCGACTCGATCTCAAACTGGAGATAGCCGCGGTCCTGGTAATAACTCGTCAGCGACTCAAGGTCTGACTCGAGCTTTTCTTTACTGTATTTGTCGGCACTTGAGAAAAATGAGAACCGACCACCCACTTGAAGCTCGAAATTTTCAAGCAGCACCTCGTCATCGAACACCTCGTTACCCACGATGTTGATGTGCTTAATTTTCGAGACCGTACCCTCGTCAATGTCTATGCTAATAGACACTCGGTTCCGAGGCTCGGGAATCACCTCTGAGTCGATCGAAGCGTCGTAACGACCCTGAATAACATACTGACGCAACAGTTCAAGCTGCATCCCGTCAAGCGTTGATCGTTGAAAAACTTGGCCGACCGCAAGACCTGCACCCTTAAGCCCGTCGAGCAATGCCTCGGTCTCAATCGCTTTGTTGCCGTCAATTGTGATCTCACTAATACTGGGGCGCTCGGCAACAATCAGTACTAAAACATTTCCGTCACGGCCGACTGAAATATCATCAAAGTTGCCGGTGTAGAACAAGTTACGCGAGATCGCCCGAACCGACGCATCATCGAGCACGTCACCAACGCTGACGGGCAGTGCGGCAAAAACACTTCCAGGTGCAATTCTCTGAAGACCCTCAACGCGAATATCCGCGACGACAAAAGGCTCAACTTGCGCCAGCGCCGCAGGCGTAAACGCAACCATTAATGAGGTAAGAGCGAACGATTTCAGTATTGTGCTCAGCCAATTCTTTTTGTTTTTTAACACCATCTTCTTCGCTTTTTTCCAGGTAAACCGCTGGGCACTTGTGTGCTTTTGCACGAGCCCGCATCGCAGGCGCGGGAGTATCTCACAGTCGAGCCACATCGTTATAGATCGCAAACATCATTAAGGTAAAAACAGCCGCCAATCCAAGCTGATAACTCATCATTTGAATTTGCTCAGGCACGGGACGACCAAAAACGCCTTCCAATGCATGAAACACAATGTGACCGCCATCGAGAACCGGGATTGGCAGCAAGTTGATTGCGCCGAGCGAAATAGACAGCAGCGCAAGAAAGGACAACCATGTTGTAAATCCACTTTCCGCCGTGCTTGCAGCCACTTGTGCAATCGATATAGGTCCTGATAGATTTTTTGTAGAGATCAAACCCTGAGCCATTTTCCACATCGACTCAAAAGTAAAGATTGTCAGCGAATAAGTTCTTTCAACTGCGGCAGCAAAGGCTTGAACAGGATTGTGGCCCTGACGACGAATGCGCTCTTCAGGTATTTCAGGGACAACAACGCCCATCCCCACAGCGCCCGTCGCCTCAGTACCCGAGCCTCGAGATGCAGGCACCACATCAAGCTTCATTAGTTGGTTGTCACGCAGGATCTCTACGTCAATGGCCTCACCGGGCCGAGCACGCACGACGTTTACCCACTGCATCCAGGTTTGAATAGCTTCACCGTTGGCGCTGACAATCCGATCGCCCACCTCAAACCCCGCCTCTTCAGCAGCATCACCGGCAACAAGCGATCCGACCACGGGCGTCAAAGGTAGGACGCCCAGTGTCAGACCCAGCGCGAGCGTAGGATCTGGAGCTTCAGCATCCCCCAGCCAGCGCTTAATGGCGACGGGGTAGGACTGCTGTACATCGCTCAACGGGCTGCCAATGGCAATCTCGATGGTCCCTGTATCCCCCAGTCGTTGGAGTAATGCGAAACGGACATTAGAGACTGTGCGGGTGGGCTCTGAGTCCACCGCCACAATCTCCTGCCCTACTTTCAGACCTGCGTCGGCCGCAATAGAGCCCGGCTCGACAGACTCGATGATAGGTGCAAGCCCTGCTTCACCGCGTAAAAACAGTGCGAAAAGAACTAATATTGCCAGTACAAAGTTGGCGACGGGGCCGGCAGCGACAATGGCTAGCTTATTGCGAACGGGCTGCGCATTAAACGATTCCATGCGATTTTCATCGGTAATTACCGACTCCGCGTCTCGCTCATCCAGCATTTTGACATAGCCGCCTAAGGGAATCGCACACAGCGTAAACTCTGTTCCATTACGAGCAGTGCGCGCAAGCAACGGGCGGCCAAACCCAACAGCAAAACGTAAGACGTGGACACCACAACGGCGTGCCACCCAGTAATGACCAAACTCGTGGATAGTGACGAGGATACCCAGCGTCACGAGCGCCATGAAAATTGAGAATAATGCTTGCATCTACTTCTGAGCACTCCCTTGAATCACACGCTCACCTTTTGATTTCGGCGACCACCGCTTGAGCAGCCTCACGCGCCGCATGATCGAGACCTTTGACCTCACTGAGCTCAATTGGTTCAGCGAGATCGACGGTATTAAGTGTTGTTTCAATCACACGATCAATGTCAGTGAACCGTATCCGATGCGCGAGAAAGGCATCAACAGCGATCTCATTAGCCGCGCTGAACGCACACATCCCACCGGGGAGGGTGATCGCCTCGTAAGCAAGCTTCAGGCACGGAAACGCACCCAGATCGGGTGTCTCAAAATCTAATCGACCCACCTTAACCAAGTCCAGCACATCAACGCCCGCATCGACGCGATCAGGCCAGGAAAGACTGTATGCAATGGGCGTGCGCATATCGGGCTGTCCCAGCTGAGCCAATACGGAGCCATCGACATAACGTATTAAGGAGTGAACGATACTTTGCGGGTGAACGACCACCTCAATTTCAGAGGGTTTACGATCAAAAAGCCAACACGCCTCTGCCAGCTCCAAACCCTTGTTAACCAGTGTGGCAGAGTCAACTGAAATCTTTCGTCCCATCGACCAATTCGGGTGTGTGCACGCCTGATCCGGCGTGACATCCAACAACTCAGATCGACTTTTCCCACGAAACGGCCCACCGGACGCGGTGAGTAGAATTTTTTCCACTCGCCCCATTTGTGGACGCGCCAGGTCGTCTGTCTCTAGACACTGAAACATCGCATTGTGCTCGCTATCGACCGGCAACAGCAAAGCGCCACCCTCGTGCACAGCGTTCATGAAAATCTGACCGGCACTCACCAGTGCCTCTTTATTGGCCAGAAGAAGCCGCTTACCCGCCTGCGCAGCCGCAAGTGCCGCGGAGAGCCCTGCAAATCCGACGATTGCTGCCATCACGGTATCCACCTCGGCGCTTTTCGCAAGCTCAACCATCGGCGCTTCGCCCGCGTGCACTTGGGTCTCAACGACACCTGCCAAGCGCGTTTTAAGCTCAAGCGCGGCATTATGATCGAACATGACCGCGTGGACAGGGCGGTGGCGAAGACACAACTGTTCCATTTCATCTACCGACCGGTTGGCCGCTAAACCATACGCACAGTAATGCGCCGGATGTCGTTCAATAATGTCCAACGTACTCGTTCCAATCGAGCCAGTGGCACCCAGAACCAAGACACGCTGCATTACGCGTAACCCACCAAAATGATTGACAAGGCAAAAAACGGCGCGGCACCGCAGATACTGTCCAGTCGATCCAGCACACCGCCATGACCGGGCAAAAGTACCCCCGAATCTTTGCACCCGCTCTCCCGCTTCACCATGCTGACGGTCAAATCACCAAGCACCGATGCACTGCAACAAAAGGTCGCAATTAAGAAAACTTCTACGGGATGAATGTAGGCGTAGGCCGGCGGTAGCAGCCACCACGTTAACCCTGCGAGACTTAACACACCCAAGAAGCCTCCCCATAAACCCTCGATCGTCTTTGCGGGACTGACGTCCGACGCCAGCGGGTTCTTACCCCAGGCCTTACCGACAAAGTACGCGCAGACATCAGCCGCACCGACCATAATGATCAACAAAACGACGAGCAACCAGCCGTTGGGCAAATACATCAGGTAAGAGAGTGAAAACCAGCCTACCGCGAGGACAAACAGTCCCATCAAACTCCGCACTGCGCGCGAGCGCCACAAAAAAGAAAGTTTGGGATAGCTATCGACAAGCAGTGCATGGACCAACCAAGCGAAACAGGCCAAACCGAGAATCGGCCGGATCAACGTTACGTCAGCGGCAAAATTAGGCCCATAAACCCATGCGCTGGTAACGCAGACACCGGCAAACATGATCACAAAAAAAGCGCGCGTGACCCGAGATGTCCAACCGGCCAACGCGGACCATTCCCACGCACCAGCAGCGCCCACGACGGCAAAAGCAAGAGAGAGCATTTCCGCTGACAACTGTGTCACCGCGACAAAGAAAACACAGATTAAGATCAGTGCCGTATAAATGCGCTTTGCCAGCATTAAGAATGGACCTCTGCGGGACGACCACCATAACGGCGCTCTCGTCCGGCGAAATGATCGATAGCAACATCCAACTCTTCGACGGTGAAGTCAGGCCACAGGGTTTTAGTAAACCAAAGTTCAGCGTAAGCGCTTTGCCATAATAAGAAGTTAGACAGTCGATATTCTCCGCCGGTTCTAATGCAGAGATCGAGCGTCGGCTGGTCGGCCAATGACATTCTTGCACTGAGTGACGTCTCGTCAATATCCTCAGCCCTTAACCTTCCTGCTTCCACGTCATACGCCAAAGAGGACGCGGCCTCACCCACGTCCCAACGCCCACCGTAGTCAAGCGCCAAGACTAACGTCGTATCGGTATTGTGCTCAGTGGCTTGCTCGGACCACGCCAAAAGCTTCGCAATGCGCGGACTCAAGCGATCACGACGACCAATAAACCGAACACGAACACCGTCTTCAGCCAATTGTTTTATTTCACGTCTTAAGTACCGCGACAGTAACGCCATGAGCGCGCGCACTTCTGGCTCTGGACGGTGCCAATTTTCGCTCGAAAATGCGAACAAGGTGAGCGTTTTGACGCCGCGATCTCGACAAGCGTACATCAGCGGCTTCACCACGTCGGCACCCGCTCTGTGACCGATCGGACCCGGCACACCATGCTTCTTTGCCCAACGGTTATTGCCGTCCATCACAATGGCAATGTGTTGTGGCATGCGACCTGAAAAATGGGTAGGCAAATTCATTGGGAGACCGGAGTACTGATCAGATTTCCATTAAATCGGCTTCTTTGGCCGTCAACGCAGCATCGATCTTCGCCACGTAAACATCCGTCAGCTTCTGAATCTGATCTTGGCCTCGCCGTTCCTCGTCCTCTGAAATTTCTTTTTCCTTGACCAAGTCCTTTAGCATACCGTTTGCGTCTCGACGAGCGTTGCGCATCGATACGCGTGCTGACTCGGCCTCAGCGCGCGCCTGCTTAATAAAACCCTTTCGAGTCTCCTCAGTCAGCATAGGCATTGGAATGCGAATCACGTCGCCTGCCGTAGAGGGATTAAGGCCCAAATTACTTTTCATAATGGCCTTTTCAACATCGGGCGTAATGGACTTATCAAAGACACTCACCGCGAGTGTGCGGGCGTCTTCAACATTGATACTCGCCATCTGTTTGAGTGGCGTTTCTGATCCGTAGTAGTCAATTCGGATTCCGTCAAGAATACTGGGGTGCGCCCGTCCTGTTCTGATCTTATTGAAGTTCTGAGCCAGCGCTTCCAGTGACTTGTCCATCCGCTCTTCAGCATCGGTTTGTATGTCGTCAATCATTTTTCTCTCCCGACCGATTTACAGTGCGTGTAACAAAAGAGCCTATCGAATCACCGTGCCTTCAGACCCGCCCCTTACAATACTCAACAACGCGCCCTTCATCGACATATTAAACACGCGAACCGGCATTTGGTGATCTCGGACCATACAAATTGCCGTCAGGTCCATGACCCCCAACTTTTTGTCTAAAACGTCGTCGTACGTGAGCTCATCAAACTTGATTGCTGACGAGTCTTTCATCGGGTCAGCGTTGTATACCCCATCCACCTTAGTCGCTTTTAAAACGATATCGGCCTCGACCTCAATACCTCGCAGGCAAGCGGACGAATCCGTTGTAAAAAAGGGATTACCGGTGCCGGCCGAGAAAATAACAACGTCGCCCTGAGACATCGCCCGAATGGCTTTGCGGCGGTCGTAGTGATCGACCACGCCACTCATTGGAATCGCAGACATCACTTGCGTTGCAATATTAGAGCGCTCGAGTGAGTCACGAAGTGCCAGAGCGTTCATAACAGTCGCCAGCATGCCCATGTGATCACCAGTGACCCGGTCAAGGCCCGCGGCTTGGAGCGCCGCTCCACGAAACAAATTGCCGCCGCCAACAACCAGTCCGACCTGAACCCCAATGCCGACAAGCTGGCCAATCTCCAAGGCCATTTGGTCCAGCACCTTAGGATCGATGCCAAATGACTGGTCGCCCGTCAGCGCCTCACCGCTCAGCTTTAACAATATCCGTTTGTAGACCTTTTCAGTTGCCATGCTCTCGTCCTTCGCAATGTCTCAAGATGAGTACTGACCTAATGGGTCATCAGTTTCCTAACTGTGCTGCAACCTCAGCCGCAAAATCGACCTTTTCGACCTCAATTCCCTCGCCCACCTCAAACCGTGTAAATCCAACGACGCGGGCTCCTGCTGCCGAAACCAACTTTCCAACTGTCGTGTCGGGGTCTTTGACAAACGCCTGCTCAGTGAGGCTATTTTCAGACAAGTACTTGCGGACTCGTCCTTCGATCATCTTCTCTATAATTTCTGGGGGCTTACCCGAGTCTGCCGCCTGGGCTGTGAAGATCTCCCGCTCTTTTTGCAGTAACTCGGCCGGCATATCACTGGGCGAGACAACCGCAGGGTTGACCGCCGCAACATGCATTGCCACGTCTTTTGCGAGTTCCGCGTCACCACCTTCGAGTTCCACCAACACGGCTATTCGGCTATTGCCGTGCACGTAGCCACCCACAGCACCACTGTCTGTTGAGCGCGCGGCAATGCGGCGGACCGATATATTCTCACCAATTTTTTGCACCAGTGCCTGGCGTGACGTTTCAACATCACCACCGGCTATCACGGTCACGTCATCGGTTTGTGCGGCGACAGCCGCGTCCATCACCTGACTCACAAAGCTTAAAAAATTCTCATCGCGCGCAACGAAGTCCGTCTCGCTGTTCACCTCGCCAATCACACCGGAAGTTCCATCCGCAGCAATTCTCATGGAAACAACGCCGTCAGCGGCTGTGCGACCCGCCTTCTTGGCGGCCTTCATACCACTCGACTTTCGCAACTCCTCGATCGCAACTTCGACGTCACCGCCCGCAGCCGCCAGCGCTTTTTTACACTCAAGCAGCCCCAATCCCGTGCGCTCGCGAAGTTCCTTTACCAATGCAGCTGACATTTATCTCACCCTTTTAACGTCTCAAGATCATCTTGTGGTCTTCGATAGAAACGAAGCCCAAATAAAAAAAAGCCGCGCTGAGCGCGGCGACTTATTGCTTACTCAGCGTCACCTGACTCTTCAGGATCTGCCGTAGGCTCGGCGGACTCGACCACCTCAACAAACTCGTCGACAACCGGAGTCTCTGACAACACACCCTTGCCCTCAAGTACCGAGTCAGCAACGGCAGACACGTAGAGCTTGATCGCGCGAATCGCATCATCATTGCCCGGGATTACGTAGTCGACGCCGTCGGGGTTACTGTTGGTGTCAACAATACCAATAACGGGTATACCGAGCTTGTTGGCTTCAGTAATCGCAATGCGCTCGTGATCAACGTCGACTACGAACAATGCGTCGGGTAGACCACCCATATCTTTAATACCGCCGATTGAGCGATCCAGCTTGTCCTTACTGCGCGACCGCATGAGGGCTTCTTTCTTCGTCAGCTTGTCGAAAGTACCGTCCTGCTCTTGCCCTTCAAGCTCGCGGAGACGCTTGATGGAAGACCGGATCGTTTTGTAGTTCGTGAGCATTCCCCCCAACCAACGATGGCTGACGTACGGCATTCCACAACGCGCCGCTTGCTCTTCGATAATTTTACCCGCAGCACGCTTTGTGCCGACGAACATGATTTGGTTTTTGTTTTCAGCCAATCTGTGAATAAATCCAAGCGCATCGTTAAATGCGGGGACGGTGTGCTCAAGGTTGATGATGTGGATCTTATTGCGTGCACCAAAGATGTATTGATCCATCTTTGGATTCCAAAAACGGGTCTGGTGGCCAAAGTGCGCGCCGGCCTGCAATAACTCGCGCATGCTTACTTGTGTCATAATCAGTCTCTAGGTTGGGTTTAACTTCCGTTCCCTCAAATTGTCCAACTGGTCTCCCAGCACCCGGCAACTTGTTTGTAGCGAACGTGCTTATTAGCCTTCGTAATCACGAAAGCGGCGCGCTTTATACCATAGGTAGAAGTAGTGCTGAAGCCTCTTGCTGTAATAACTCACCTCGAGTGCGGTAAACTACCGAACTTTGCAGCCCAACATGACATTAAGCGTGGATAAAACACCGTGAGTAACGTATCGATTAAATCAGAACAAGACATCGCTGGAATGCGTGAAGCGGGACGACTCGCGGCCGAGGTACTGGAGATGATTGCCCCCCAGGTCGTTCCCGGCATCTCTACGGGGGAGCTCGATCGTATTTGCCACGACTATATTGTGAACACGCAACAGGCGATCCCCGCACCGCTCAATTACAAAGGTTTTCCGAAATCGATCTGCACCTCTGTCAATGATGTCATTTGTCATGGCATCCCCTCCGACACGAAAGTGTTAAAGGATGGCGACATTATTAATATTGACGTCACCGTCATCAAAGACGGTTGGCACGGGGACACTAGTATTATGGTCCCCGTCGGGAAAGTTGCGCCGCACGCTGAACGGCTTATTAACATTACACAAGAGTGCCTCTACAAAGGGCTCGCGTTGGTGAAACCCGGGACACGCCTTGGCGATATTGGGCAGGTCATACAGCAGTATGCTGAGTCTTCCTATTATTCGGTGGTCAGAGAGTATTGCGGCCACGGAATAGGGAGAGTTTTCCATGAAGAGCCCCAAGTACTTCACTACGGCCGAGCAGGTACTGGCATGGTGCTTGAGAAAGGAATGACGTTTACCATTGAACCCATGGTGAATGCCGGCAAACGTCACACGAAGCTCAATACACGCGATGGCTGGACTGTAACCACAAGAGACGGTCGCTTGTCCGCGCAATGGGAGCATACGATTGCGGTCACCGACAATGGCTGTGAAGTATTGACGAAGCGGTCGACGGAGGACTTGCCCTTTTGAGCCCGACCGACTGACTTAAATCAGCTCAAACTGCTCCAATTCAGCGATCATCTCGTAACTAGAGGCCTAAGCCAAAGCACCCGTATTTCATGAATCCTACAGCACTCACTCAGTTAGTGTCTGACCTGCGAAACGCGCTTAACGAGACAGCTCGTGAGACGTCAGCCCGATTTGACCCTTCCAGCCCGGTAACAGAGCTTCTGTGTAATCGTTGCGACGCCGTTGATGAGGCCCTGATAAGCCTTTGGCGTTTTTGTGATTTAGACGAGGCCCAAGCATCGCTCATCGCCGTTGGAGGCTATGGCCGAGGTGCATTATTTCCGAACTCCGATGTGGACGTCTTAATTCTTCTCAACGACGAGGGCACTGCTAAGGAGTCGCTCATCAGTGCGTTTGTTAGTTCGCTGTGGGATCTAGGACTGACCATCGGACACAGTGTGCGCACCATCAGCGACTGCATTGAGATGGCAACTGCCGACGTCACGGTCATGACCACGTTGCTTGAAACTCGTTTACTAGCGGGTGATCCGCGACTCAAAGACGCGCTTCACAATGAGATTGACGCCTGCGATATCTGGTCCAGCACACAGTTCTTTGAGGCTAAAATCGAAGAGCAGACCGCGCGGTACGAAAAGTTTGGTCTTACTGGCTACAGTCTAGAGCCCAACGTGAAGTCTTCTCCCGGTGGTCTTAGGGACATTCAGGTGATTGGCTGGATCGTCCAGCGTCACTTTGGTACGTCGCTCGACAGACTGCCCGCGGGCGAATTTTTGACCACGGAAGAGCTCGATCTGCTCGAGGCTGGACAGGACTATCTCAGTCGCGTTCGGTTTGCGCTCCACGCACTCACAGGCCGGGAAGAAGACCGCCTACTGTTTGAGCATCAACGCGCCTTGGCCAGCCAATGGGGGTTCAAAGACGCGGATAAGCTTGCAGTAGAGCAGTTCATGCAAGCTTATTTTAGAAATGTGCAAGCCATCTCGCACATCACAGCCCTATTGATTGATACGTTTGAAAACACCCTCAGTCACTCGAAACCCGGCGACGCCATTGTTATAGATGATGACTTTGAACTCATCGATGATCGAATTGCCGCTCGACGCGCAGACGTTTTCTCGCAATCACCCTCAAATCTACTCCGATTGTTTGCTGTGATTGGACGAGATAAGCGTATTCAGCGAATCGATCCAGAGACGACTCGACTGTTGCGCGCTTCGGCTGACTTGATCAATACCGAGTTTCGCGACGATCCGAAAAATCGCCGTTTGTTTACCGATGTGCTCTCGTCGCCCTATTCGATGACAAAACAACTTCGTCGCATGTTACGCCATGGTGTATTGGGCCGTTATCTTCCTGAGTTTGAAATGATTGTGGGGCAGATGCAGTTTGACATGTTCCACACCTATACGGTTGACGCACACACCATGCAGGTCATCGCCAACAGCCGTCGATTTTTGAGGGCAGACTACACGGACAAGTTTCCTGTAACGACGCGAATCGCGCACCGACTTCGCAATCCAGTGCTGCTGTTCGTGGCGGCCTTGTATCACGACATTGGCAAGGGCCGCGGTGGCGACCACTCAGCATTAGGTGCCGTTGATGCACGCCATTTTTGCGAGCGTCACTTCCTTAACGAGCCGGATACTGAGCTCGTTGTTTGGTTGGTTCAAAATCACCTATTCATGAGTTCATTCTCCCAAAAGAGAGACACCTCAGACCCGCAGGAGATCCAACGATTCGCTGAACATGTGTCTACCGAAGAGCGCCTTGATTATTTGTTTACGCTGACTGTTGCTGACATTAACGGCACAAATCCAGAGCTCTGGAATGCCTGGCGGAGCTCGTTGTTGCGGCACCTTTACACGCAGACTCGGCGTGCACTGCGACGAGGTCTGGCCCATCCAATTGCGCGCGAAGACGTGATCCATGCCACCAAGAAAGCCGCCACACACCTGCTCGAGTTCAGGGGCTTTTTGGATGACGAACTCGCGGAAATTTGGGCGGCAAGAGGGCACGACTATTTTTTACGTGAGCGCCCCGAGGACATCGCGTGGCATACGGAAGCGATCGCTGATTTTGATCAGGGTGACGGCCCACTGGTCCTACTCAAACATTCGTCAGAATCATTAATCGCCAATGCGACTCAGATTTTTGTGCACACGGAAGACACCGCTAACGTCTTTTCACGGGTCTGCTCGGCCCTGGAGGTCATGGACCTCAGTATTAACGATGCCCGCATATACTCAGGTACCGACGGCGCCACACTCGATACCTTTTTCGTTTTAAAAGCTGACGGAAATCCGGTCGATAATTCGCCTGAAACCATGCACATGATCGAGGACGCGATTTACACGGCACTGAGCACAGCAGAGGTGAGTACCGCGCATCAGCGCATTACGCGCTCGCTTCGCTCTTTCCTGTCGCCAACCGAAATCACGTTTGTTGAGGACACGGCACGAAATTTGACGATTATGGAGCTCAGCTCACCCGATCGACCCGGATTGCTCGCACGCGTCGGCCAAACGCTGGACGACAACGCGGTCACGATTCAAGCAGCCAAAATCCAGACACTTGGCGAGCGTGTGGAGGATGTTTTCTTTCTCACGGATCAAACCGGCAATCGACTAAACAATGACGCGATTTGCAACGCCCTAAAAAGCGCACTGTGTAAAGCGCTTGATACGGACGTGGCCGCATGAATCCGGGAATGCACGCGCTCCACCCTTACCCCTTCGAAAAGCTCGCGCAACTCACGACCGGCGTTGAGTGTCCCAATAAAGACCGTATCTCTCTGACCATTGGCGAACCCAAACACCAGCCTCCTGCCCATGTATTGGAGGCCCTTTTCAACTCGCTCAATGAGGTCTCCCGATACCCAACCATTGGGGGACTACCAGAGCTCAGGCAGCACATCGCC
Organism: uncultured Alteromonadaceae bacterium; assembly: GCA_964454155.1. GTDB lineage: Bacteria > Pseudomonadota > Gammaproteobacteria > Pseudomonadales > Halieaceae > Luminiphilus. Next base: position 17,780 of record CAYVQI010000035.1, read on the forward strand.
ACTTGGCTCCAAAGACGCTTTGACACGCGAGACATCGACCCCGCTACTGAGGTGCTGCCGGTGAACGGGACGCGAGAGGGTTTATTTGCGGTTGCTCAGGCTTTTGTCACGCCACAACAGCGCGGCGCAGTGGTGATTCCAAATCCTTTTTATCAAATTTACGAGGGAGCCGCCCTACTCGCAGGTGTTCAG
>CAYVQI010000036.1:0-17693 GCA_964454155.1 uncultured Alteromonadaceae bacterium
CGAGCTTAAGCAGGTCTTCCCTAACTACATTTATTCGGACGACTGACTGGGTAAGAGCCGGTTCAAGGAGAGGCCTGCCACATTGCGCTGGACTGTAAAGCGATACCGTTCGCTCCCTTCTTTTTCTTTGGCCTCTGCGTCACCAAAGAAAAAGCTAATAATCACGTATCGATTTCCAGCACCAATTTCATTGACCTGATGAAAGAGGGACCCCGGGAAGATAACAGCCCCGTATTTAGGTACCTCCAGGGTGTTTGAGTTGTATTCCGGGAAAGCAATTCCGCCGCCCTCATAGTCATTATTAAGAACGAGTGTCATGGCGTAACGCCGATGTAAGTGCGGAGCAATAGTGTCTCGATGTTTGCCGAATTTTCCGCTGTTCTCTCCTGAGTATCGGCAAATTTTATAGGTCTCTCGGTGCGTGACTTCGGAGTAAAAGACTTTTTCGATCTCGGGCAAAACGGACTTGGCGAGCTTGTCGTCAAGTCTTCGTTCGAGCTCGGGTTCAGGGTGAATGTGCAACCGACGTTTAAAGTCTTTATTGGCCTCAACCGCATCGTCGACGTATCGATCTATGTAATCGATCAAGTCCTGTGCAAGAGCCTCATCGATGGCATGAGGAATGACCAGAACGGGCGGGGGTATGTTTGCCGGTTTAACGGTTATTTGTGACAGTTCGTTTTGGAGCTCTTCTAGGGTTTGCGCGTCAACAAAGTCAATAATCTTGAGGTTACTGTCAGTAATGAAGGCACTCATTGGAGCGAGGTCATGGGTGAATAAGGCGCAAAAGCTATGACTCTCAAAATATCGACCGTGATCTAGGTCAGTGGCCGCCGCAGAAAATACAAAATGTCGATAGGGAAGGCGTAGCTTGAGTGCCGACTCTGCTAATGCCCCGTGTGTCTCGCTCAGGAAAATGAAAATGTTGATCTCGCCTGCCTTGCCCTGAACATCAAAAATACGGTCCCCTGTTCTTATAACCGCATAGGGAATAAAGTCGCCTATGGACAGCCGTGTACTGGGCTCTTTTGTGGGATCCATCGTTGTTGTAGATAACTTCATTTTTACGCCAAACAAAGGTGGAGTGAGAAACCTACCATTATTCAAGGAGAAGCAGTGATGATTCCCTCAAATGAGACCTTCGACGGCACTTGGCCTTTTGTTCCTCAGTTCACGCGCGTGTCTGGATTTGAGCAGCACTATGTCGATGAGGGACCCCGCGATGGCCAGGTGATTTTATGTCTCCACGGCGAGCCCACGTGGGGTTACCTTTACCGAAAAATGATTGCGCCGCTGTCAAAGACTTTCAGAGTGGTCGTCCCGGATCACATGGGGTTTGGTAAGTCAGAGACGCCGCAAGATCGTGTGTATACCCTTCAAACACACGTTGAGAACCTAGAGCGGTTTGTTGAAGCACTCGATTTGCGTGACATCACCCTTGTCTGTCAAGACTGGGGCGGACCGATGGCGGGCGCCTTCACGCTCAGAAATCCAGAGCGCGTTAAGCGACTGTTCATGATGAACACGGTGCTGGGCTACGGGGGTGGGCAGGCGGCCGGCGGCACGACGCCCTGGTTTGAATGGATTGCGAAGCACGAAGGGGCTGGGACGCTCACCGGTATTTTGGGTGAGATGGGGAGCACAGTGTTGTCTGTCATGAAGATCATTGGCTTTCAGAATTCATCCGCGGTTGACGACACGTGGATTAGGGCCTACTCGGCGCCATTTCCAGATCGCGCGAGTTGTATTGGCGCCATTAACTTTCCGCTCGACGTGCATTACGGGCGGTTTTTGCCATTTGTCTTTGAAACCATGGAGAAATGCGACCTAGCAGCGCTCAAATCAAAGCCGGCTATGCTCGTCTCAGGTGATAAGGATTACGGTATAGCGCCCGATCACGCAGTCAGTGATTTCCGGGGTCTGTTCCCCAGTGGGGAGATAATGCCAGTCGCAGGGGTCGGTCATTTTTGTCAGGAGGACATTCCTGATGAACTGGTTCAGTATCTTGAGTCGTTTATCGCGAAACACCCTTAATGCCCGCTCAGCCTAGCGCACCACTTAAGACCCAAAGTGCTGCTAATCCCAGCATGCTTGCCGCCACACGATTGGCATTCAGAAGACCCTGAGTGTTGCTTAGTCTCATGGCGAGCCACTGTCCCCCGGTGGCGTAGGCGGTCATGGAAAAAAATTCGGTTGTGAGCATAATCGCCAGCATAATGGCGAACTGCGGCAGTAATGGGGTGTTTGCGGCTACGAAGCCTGGCAGTAGTGCCAGTAAGAAGGCCCATCCTTTAGGGTTACTTACGGCGGTGACAAAGCCCAGAAGCGCTAGCGCAGACGCCCGCGTGTTTTCCAGATTGCGAGCCTCTACTTGTTCTGGCGTTTCATTAAACAGACGAACCGCGAGGTACAGCAGATAAGTCCCGCCGATTAGTGAGATGATCTGAAAGTAGATGACGTCTCTGGACAGAAGCCAACCCAGGCTCCAAAAGGTGGCACCGAAAACAGTGGCCACACCCGTCAGTTCACCGCTCATCATCCATAAAGTGCGGCGATAGCCTATCGACAGTCCGAGCGTGAATGCTAAGGTCATACACAAGCCTGGCGTGAACGAAATTGCAGCAATGGTGGGTATGAACAGTAGGATTAAATCGGCGGACATAGGAACCTCGGCAAGCGCGCGATCTTAACAGCTTTTTGGTGGACGCGCGTTGGAGCCGCAGTATCGCCCAACGATGAGAGGTAGAGACGATGAGACTGGTGTTAACGGTATTGATATTGTGTTGCGGCGCTTCTGTTGTGGCTGCACCTGTATTTTATGACGAAGGCCCTATGGCTGGCCAAGGGCTCCCATTTTCCGAGTCCGTGCGCGTCGGAGACCTATTACTCATCTCAGGGCAACTCGGTGTCGATAACAAAAACCAGCTTGTGCCAGGCGGGATTCAAGCAGAAGCGCATCAAACGCTGAACAATATTGGTGGTGCTTTGAAACGCAGAGGCCTTGGCTTCGAAGACGTCGTTAAGTGCACGGTTTTTCTTGCCGATGTCTCAGAGTGGGGGGCGTTTAATGCGATTTACGCCGGCTATTTTGAAAAGCCCTATCCTGCACGGTCCGCGCTGGGCGCGAATGGTTTAGCGCTGGGCGCACGTTTAGAGCTAGAGTGCATTGCAGCATACCCAGACAGCGAAGCAGGAGACTGACATGGCGCGTGATCCATCGGACATTGATTTAGTGAGCATAGAGGCTGTACCCGAGGGCATGAAGGTGCTCGGTTTGGTGCGAGGCAGTACAGCGCGGTCCAGAAACATTGGTCGTGATATTACTGCAGCCTTGAAAAATCTGGTGGGTGGCGAAGTGACCTCGTACACCAAGCTGATGGCCGATGCGCGTGAAGAAGCGATCTATCGTATGCAGACCGATGCCCTAGCCCTAGGCGGCACAATGGTGATCGGTGTTCGTTTTGCGTCGTCACAAATTACACAAGGCGTCTCGGAGATGGTGGCCTGGGGAACAGCTGTTGCGCCGAGCGAGGAGAATTAGTTCCGTGTGGCTGATGCTTATTATCGTTCTTTTGTGTGTCCCGGTTGCCTATAAACGTATTGGTGAGAAGCGCACTGAACGTTTCGAGGATCGTGACAACTAGTTTAATCACCCATAAAAGCCATCCGAAAAAGGGACACAACCACCGTACTTCAGGGTGTCGATTGAGCGCGAGGCGCCGTCACGCCAGGAAACACAGTTTCTGTCGTTTCGTCGCATGCTAAACTTTACTCAAATTGTGAACAGGTATTGCCTCGGTACGGTCAGCGCACGAGGTGCTAAGGGACCCAATGCAGGAACTGGTAAGAAAGACACTCGAGGAACACCAACAGGTTGTGACTGCAATGGCCGCGCTTGAGGACACGATTGTCCGTGCCGGGCAGCTCTGTGCCGCTGCGCTCGCCGCGGGAAATCGCATTTACCTGTGTGGCAATGGGGGTTCAGCGGCGGACGCGCAGCACATTGCCGCAGAGTTGATCGGACGATTTGTCGCGGATCGAAAGTCGCTCCCGGCGATTGCATTAACAACTGATACGTCTGCGCTAACGGCAATTGGTAATGACTACGGCTATGACCAAGTGTTTAGTCGTCAGGTTGAGGGCTTATGTCGCGAGGGCGATGTGCTCATTGCCATTTCGACCTCTGGGAATTCAACGAATATTCTGAACGCGGTCGACACGGCACAAGCGCTAAGAACCAAAGTCATTGGATTCACAGGCAAGACAGGTGGGCGCTTGCGCGGCGCGTGTGATCTTACCCTCGTGGTGCCTTCTGACGTCACGGCGCGTATTCAGGAAATGCACATAGTGATGGGGCACTTGCTCTGTGCACTGATCGAAGACGAGCTAGGATTGGACGCAGATTAAGTGTCGACTCACGCCGCTGTTTTTTTAGACCGTGACGGGGTCATCAACAGTGACACTGGGTACGTCAGTCAATGGTCAGAGTTCGTATTTTTACCCGGGGCTATAGAGGCGATGCAGCGCCTGTCGCGCGCAGGTTACGCTTTGATTGTTGTGACAAATCAGTCTGGGATTGCCCGTGGTTACTATTCAGAGCGAGATTTTGCGACGCTGACTCAGCACATGCGCCATGATTTGAATCACCAGGGTGTTTCAATAGCGGGCGTCTATTATTGCCCTCATCATGTCGACGGCGTCTCTGCGGATTACCGAAAGGCCTGTTCCTGTCGAAAGCCCGCGCCTGGCTTGTTACTGCGTGCGATCGACGATCATAATATTGATGCCAAACGGTCTGCCATTGTTGGGGATAAAGCCTCTGACATGGAGGCCGGGTCGAACGCTGGCATTGCGCGACGATTTCATGTGACCACGGGGTCGCCAGAACCTGGGAGTGTTCGCGTGAGCAACCTGCTTCAAGCTGCGGATCTGTTACTGGGTGTTGATCAGAACTCGTAGCCCAGCATCTCGATATCGCGTGCAAAGGCTCTGCTGACTAATGCTTGCGTGTCAGGTGTGTAGTACTCGCGATAAACGAGCCGATCCTCTGCTTTGCGCCGGTGCGGGAGTTCAATCCCGGGCACGCCAATACGCTGACAACAGTGGTCAAAGTCCTGTTGAAGCGTTTCGTAATGCCCAATGAAATCAACAATCAGGTTGCCATTGAGATCAACGAGGTAGTCGGTCTGTGGCGTGATTGACGTATCGATGTGGTATTGCCATTCGCGGCTTGGGTCCAGCTTCCGGCGAAGGAATGCCTCAAAACTTTCGTCAGCGTTGAGCAAATGCGGACGTTCCCGCCGAATGTGGTGGTAGGAGCTGACCTGTAAGTCCCAAGGATTCCGAACAAACGCGAACTTAAATAGCGTCTGATAAAACTCGTGCGGCAACATCTCCTTTGCCGCAATTGCTTTTGCATGTCGCGGGAGTTTTATGCCGACCTCGTGATTCACAAAACCACTGAGTTTGCTTGCGAGCCAGATGGGGGCGTAATACGGATCGCGCCATCGCTGATTTTGAAGCGCCGCCCGCACACTGGTGCCGCCGGTTTTCGCTATGTGAACAAAAAGAAATTTTTTCTGGTGAGACAGCAGCATGGGAGCGATGAAACACCCTCCAAAGTCCGTGCGCAAGTTAAATTGTTGATTGTTGGCTTATTAATTGACTCAGCTGGAGTTCACCGAGCGATTTGGTTAACCTCATTGCCGCCGAGGGTCGCGTTAAGACTGCTATAAGAGTCATAAAATGTCACAGCAAAATGTTGTTTCGGCACCTCTGATGTGGGTGTTCTTATTTTTCTCGCTTGCAGTAAGCGTCGCCACACGGCAACTCATTTGGTTAATGGTCGTTGTGGGTTTGTGGACGCTCGTAACCAATCGCGAGGCGATGAAAGCGCTGCCAGGCATGAAGCAAGCGGGTGCGCTGTTCGCCTGTATCGCGCTGCCAGGCCTCATTAGTCTGATTTTTTCGTTCAATTTGGACCGCGGTGTGTCTGCTGTGTTTCGTTTTACTGCTTATGGGCTCGCAGCCTGGGTGGTATTGAGTCCCAAAATTGAGGATAACGACGCCAAGCGAATCATGTCGTGGCTCGGGATGTTGCTCGTGGCTTGGGCTGTGGATGGCTTCGTACAGTTACTGACCGGTGTGAGCCTGTTGGGAGACCCATTGGTTGAGTTGGGTGAAGAGGGCGCAATTGTGACGGGCTCGTTCCAACTCGGTTACGGGACAACACTGGCTATTTTATCGCCATTTTTTTTGGAGGGGCTGCGTCGTGCAGGGGGCATGGGTATCGGTATTCTTTCACTTCCGGTGTATGCGGCGGTCGTGATGAGTGGCCATCAGTCCTCGGCAATACTGGCGCTTGTAGGGCTTGGGGGCTGGGCGATGTTGGCTTTGCGCAATCAAGAAGTCGGTGCGAAGCGGCAGGTCACGGGTTTTGTTTTATCCGCCATTATCGGTTTGTTACTCGGTTCTTATTTGTCGGTCGTCACAGGGCAAGTCGGCACCATGGCCGAGGCACCTGCACGTTATCAGTCGTTTTTGTTCCAGTCGCAACTGTGGTCCGTTGCCTGGGAAGCGTTTAAAGACCAGTGGTTTACTGGGGTCGGTATGCGTGGATTTGGGACTTATGCCTTGCAGCAGGAGACGATTACGATTTCAGGGCTCGCTGAGACGTGGCATCCGCATCTCACGATTCTCGAAGTACTTTCAGAAACTGGGCTGGTGGGACTGGCGGGCTACCTGCTGCTACTGCGTTGGCTCTGGGGTTATGTGCAGGATGAGCGCATGCCGGTTGCGGTGGCCGGGTTAGTGGCACTCTTGGCCGTATTCCCAATGGGTACAGCGGTCGGCATCTATTCTTACATTGGTGGCAATCTTATTTTTCTAACGTTTACGTTGCTGATTGCGTTCGATAGAGATTGCCCCAAGCCCACTGATAGCCCCTCGACGTAAGTCGTTCATCGATTAATGAATGTTAAATCCCCACGGCGAGTACTGATCATCCGATTAAGTGCGATCGGTGATGTTGTCTTTGCATCACCGTTGGTGGCTGCCTGTAAGCGAACATACCCGGATGCTGAGATCGATTGGTTGGCCGAAGGTGTGACGCGTCCGCTCTTAGCGGGTATGCCTGATATCAATACTGTTATTTTGTGGCCACGCCAGGAGTGGGTTGACCTATGGCGAGATAAGCGACTCGTTGCCCTGGTGCAAGCCGTGCTCTTATTTCGAGCGCAACTCAGAGCGAAAAAATACGATTTAGTGGTGGATGCCCAAGGACTGCTTAAAAGTGCTTTTTTGGCTTGGCTATCGGGTGGCGACGAGCGTGTGGGTTTCAAGTCCAAAGAGCCTAATCGACTGTTTCTCACGCGACGGCTGCAAAAGAGTATCACTGACCGAATCAGCTCGGAGTATCTTGGCTTGGCCGAAGATCTCGGATGGGACACTCGCGATTTTGATCTTTCCCTGCGGCTACTCTCTTCGGACGTTGAGCGAGCGGGCGTGGTAGCGGGGTCTGAGAGCTACCTAGTTGTGGCTCCATTTACCACAAGACCACAGAAGCACTGGACACGCGAGTACTGGCAGGAACTGATTTCAGCCTTAGTGGCCCAAGGGCGGAAAGTAGCCTGCCTGGGGGGGCCTTCTGACCGAGAGGAAGCTCAGGCGATGCTGGGTGATTTGAGGGTAGAGAACTGGGTGGGCGTTTACCCACTTGGCGTTAGTGCTGCATTAATTCAGGGGGCTGATGCGGTGATTGGAGTGGATACGGGCCTGACACACATGGGCATAGCCGCTGGCGTGCCGACGGTAGCCTTGTTTGGTTCAACCTGCCCCTACACTCAGACAGGCCGTGATAACGTGCGGGTGATTTATCACGCGTTGCCCTGTTCGCCCTGTAAGCGGCGTCCCACCTGTGGCGGACATTTCGACTGCATGGGAGGTATTCGTCCTGTGGAGGTCCTAGACGCGCTGCGCCAGGTTATGCCATTGCAATCCAGTCGTGTGGATTCGGCAACTAACAGTGAGGAGGCTCTTGATGAGTAACGTTCCGAGTTTTAGTGATGCCAAAGTGTTGGTTATCGGTGATGTCATGCTTGACCGCTTTTGGCACGGTAAAGCGACGCGGATCAGCCCCGAAGCCCCCGTGCCGGTCGTTAAGGTTTCTGACGTTGACGATAGACCGGGAGGTGCAGGCAACGTGGCGGTCAACTTGGCTGCCCTAGGTGTCGCGACGACTTTGTCAGGACTGGTGGGAGATGACGCGCATGCTGTTCTGTTAAGAGCGGCTGTGGAAGCCAAAGGTGTCCGTTGGTCAGTCATGCCCTGCGCCGCAGAGACCATCGTCAAACTGCGTGTCATGAGTCGCAGCCAGCAGTTGATCCGAATGGATTTTGAGGGGTCATTTTCGGACTACGTGGACAGCTCCTTTCTTCAGTACTCGACGAATCTTATTGCCGAGCACGACGTGGTACTGCTGAGCGACTATGCCAAAGGAACATTGAGTCAAGTGGGTTCGCTCATCGACGCGTGCAGGAGTCACGGCGTTCCGGTGCTGGTCGATCCCAAGGGCGCTGACTTTGAACGCTATCGTGGTGCAAGCATTATTACGCCTAACCTCTCTGAGTTTGAGGCCATTGTTGGTGCGTGTTTTCAGGACGACGATCTGATTAGCTCAAGAGCAAAAAGTTTGTGTGCAACACATGACTTCGACGCAGTCTTAGTGACTCGCAGCGAGCGAGGAATGACACTTCAACCCAAAGAGGGTGAACCCCTTCACTTACCTGCCTTGGCGCGAGAGGTGTTTGATGTGACGGGCGCTGGCGATACCGTAATTGCGGCGATCGCTGCGGGAATGGCCAGTCACGAGTCGCTTGAGAATGCAACGCGTCTTGCCAACGTTGCTGCGGGACTGGTGGTGGGGAAGGTGGGTACTGCCGCTGTGACGCGGTCTGAGCTTTCAGGCGCGCTTCAGGACGAGTCACTCTTTGACCGTTCAGTTTCCGCTGACGAGGGCGTGGTGACCGAAGTGGAGGTACTGGCCGTGGTTGCGCAGTTAAAGGCCGCGGGTAAACGCATTGTGTTGACTAACGGTTGTTTTGACATTCTTCACCCGGGGCACGTGTCCTACCTTTCGGAGGCCGCAACGCTTGGTGATGTCCTCATTGTCGCGGTCAATAACGATGCATCAGTGTCTCGACTTAAGGGTGATGATCGCCCGGTGAACAACCTCGACGCGCGCATGTCAGTACTCGCAGGGTTGCGGTCGGTGAGCTACGTTGTACCGTTCTCAGAGGACACGCCAGCCCGGCTCATAGAGGCGGTCACCCCCGACGTTTTGGTCAAGGGGGGAGACTACGACGTGAGTCAAATTGCGGGTCACGAACACGTCATCGCCGAGGGTGGAAAGGTTATCATTTTGGACTTTGTCGAAGGACATTCGACTACCGCAACGATTGCACGGATGAGCACCAACGACGAGTACCGATGAGTCCGGACAGTACCTATTGGGCTCTGGTCTGGCGAGTAAGATCTGGGTTAAGCGGTGCTGCTGGTTAACGGAGTGCCTGTGAGACTCAGTCTGTCGTGCTTTAGTGTTACGGGTTGCGGGAGCACAGGTGTTACAAGCGATACAAACAGATTAACGGGGTAGTAGCGATGAGACGGTTTATTGATCTATCGATTTATTTGGAAAATGACGTGGTCAGTGACCCACCGCCGATGCGTCCCAACATTGACTACATTCGCCATGACACGGGTGCAGAGCAAATGGCGGAATTTTTCCCTGGACTCGATAAGAGCGAGTTGCCTGATGGCGAGGGATGGGCTGTGGAAATGGTCCAACTGTGCACGCACAACGGCACTCATTTAGACGCGCCTTATCACTATCACAGCACAATGAATGACAAGCTCGGTGGCGCAGAACGAGCGATCACTATTGACGAAGTGCCTCTGGAATGGTGTTTTCAGCCCGGTGTAAAGCTTGATTTTAGGGACCGGCCGGATGGTTACGTCTTAACCGCAAACGACGTCGAAACAGAACTGACCCGCATTGGGGTTACCCTGGAACCACTCACTATAGTACTGGTCAATACGTCGGCAGGAAAACGCTACGGTAGCGAAGACTACGTCCAAGCCGGTGCAGGAATGGGTTACGAAGCCACCATGTATCTACTTGAGCGCGGTGTTCGCGTGACGGGAACAGACGCGTGGAGCTGGGATGCGCCTTTCTCCTACACCGCTGAACGTTATGCGGAAGACAACGACGCCAGCATCATCTGGGAAGGACACAAAGCGGGTCGCGACATCGGTTACTGTCACTTGGAGAAAATGCACAACCTAGAAGCACTTCCGGCCGCGGGATTCACAGTCAGTTGCTTTCCGCATAAAGTCCGTGGCGGTTCCGCGGGCTGGACGCGCGCCGTAGCCATTATCGACGACGATTAACTGGCCTGTTTAATGACGGCGTAAGCATCCAGCGCTCCGAGTCGCGCCGTTTTGTGATCGACAATGGGGAAGGGGTAGTCGGTTCCCAGTTCTAGGTCAGCGCTTGCCAGTGTCATCTGAGGTGCCTCCCACGGCTCGTGTATGTACTTTTTGGGCAGTTTCGAAAGTTCAGGACACCACTGCCTGACGTAAGCGCCTTCAGAATCAAATTTTTGCCCCTGCGCTATTGGATTGAAAATACGGAAGTAGGGCGATGCGTCTGCTCCGGACCCTGCCACCCACTGCCAACTGCAGGCGTTCGATGCAATGTCAGCATCCAGCAGACAGTCCCAGAACCAGCGCTCGCCTTCGATCCAATGCACTAACAAATGCTTGGTGAGGAATGACGCGACGATCATACGAACACGATTGTGCATAAAGCCTGTGTGCCAGAGTTCGCGCATCCCGGCGTCAACGATTGGATAGCCTGTTTGCCCCCGCTGCCATGCAGATAGGTGCTTTGAGTCATTGCCCCAAGGAAACCCAGCAAATTGTTCTTTGAAGGGCTTCGCGGGCATGTCATTGAATAAGTCGAGCAGTTGATAGCAAAACTCTCGCCAGCCCACTTCGGCGAGGAACTTGTCAATGGGTGCACTCCACTGGGGGGCCGACAGCTTGCGTTGCTGTGCTGCAGACCAGATTTGGCGCGGTGATATTTCACCAAACTTGAGGTGCGGCGAGAGCCGCGAGGTATAGCGCTTGGACGGCACGTCGCGGCCTTCGGCGTAATGCGCAACAGGCGCCTCTAAAAAGTCTGACAGCGCATGATGCGCGCCTTCTTCGCCGGGTTGCCATAGATCCTGCCAGCCGTCGGCCCAGTTGGGTACACCGTCTTGCGCCTCGGGCTGTAGTTGCCAGTCAGCAAGATCATCACTGGCGAGTTTATGGGTATGCCAAACGACGTCGGGTCGGCTCAGCGGCAAGGCAACCGCTTGTTTGTTTGCCGCACGCCAAAAGGGCGTGAAGACCTTGAAGGCAGTGCCCGATCCTGTCAGAACTGAGCCCGGCTCGTGAAGCAAGGTGCCAGGAAAACGCTTAATCGAAACACTCAGGTCATGAAATTCGTTGTTGATTAACGTCTCGAGTGGTGCGGACCACGGTTGGTATTGCCGCGAAAAGTAGATTGCATCCGCACCCGACTCCTGCTGAAGCGACCGAAGCACCGAAATGGTGTTGCCGCGTCGCAGAACGAGCCTCCCCGAAAGCGCGCTAATGGACGCCTCAAGCGACTTCAAACTCTCGTGTAACCACCACTGACTGGCTCCTCCCAGGTGCCAATCTCCCGCCTGTTCTTCGTCATAGATAAACACCGGCACGACACTCCCGCGACTCGCCGCGGCGATTAATGCAGGGTGGTCATGAAGTCTGAGATCTTGTCTGAACAATACAAGCGTTGTGCTCACGCGGATTTTCGCTCCTGATTGGGGGTTATCTGATCGACGGCAGAGACCAAACGACTGAGACCTGCGTCACTGACTTTGAGTGTGGCTATGTCGTCAGCCCGGGTATCGCCCTCGTTAACGATGATAATGGGCATGCGCAGTTTCTCGGCCATCCGGCAAAAGCGGAAGCCAGAGTAGACTTGTAGAGAGCTTCCAACGACCAGTAGCCCGGTTGAATTTGTCAATGCGTCGACACAGGCCTCGACGCGAGGTTTGGGTACGGTTCCACCAAAGAACACGACATCGGGCATGAGGGTCCCGCCGCACGAAGTGCAGAAGGGCTCCTGCGTTTGCGCAACGAAATGGTCTGGGACATCCGCGTCACCATCGGGTTTTGCAATCTGACTGTAATTGGCGACGAAAGGGTTTTTGGCGAGTAGACGCCCTTGTAAAGTGGCACGTGGCTCGTGCTGTCCACAGCTGAGACACACTACACGATCTAAGCGACCGTGCAGATCGATGACACGCTGTGACCCCGCCTTTTGATGAAGCCGGTCAACATTTTGTGTGATTACAGTGCTGACCTTCCCGATACGCTCAAGTGTTGCAATAGCGGCATGATGTGCGTTTGGCAGAGCCCTCTCGACACCGGGCCATCCGACCATTGATCGGGCCCAATAGCGTTTACGTTTCTGATCCGACTCGATGAATTCCTTATGCTGTATTGGATCGACGCGAAGCCATTTGCCGGCCTGATCACGATAAGTCGGGATTCCGGAGTCGGCACTGATCCCGGCGCCGGTCAGTACAGTCCAGCGCTCAATGCGTCGAAGCCATGTCGATAAAGATTCAACCGTTTTCCTCATAGGACGTATACGCTTACTCTGGTTAATCGGTTGGCGAAAAGCCGCAAGGAGAGTTCTGAGATGCACGTATTTGTTACCGGTGGTACCGGTCTAATTGGACGCTCTTTGGTCAAACGTCTTGTAACGCGTGGTAATGACGTCACGGTCTTAACGCGTCAGACACTGACTAATGAACACTCAGTGACCTACATAACGGACATTGGTCAGTTGGAGACGGTCGCTGACGTGGTGATCAATTTGGCAGGCGAGGGTCTTGCCGAGAAGCGTTGGACCGAGCGTTACAAACAAAAAATAATAACCAGTCGGGTCGGGCTGACAGACGCCTTGGTGTCTCATCTAAAAAAAATAGGCGCACCGAAGGTCATTATCAGCGGCAGTGCCATCGGTTACTACGGGGCCAGCGAGACGCAGCGGTTTGACGAGCAGGCGTCGTCGGGGACCGGTTTCGGAGCGAATCTCTGCAGTGACTGGGAGCAAAGTGCTCGCGTGTTAGAGCGGGAGGGCTCTCGTTGTGTCTTGCTGCGAACAGGTGTCGTACTCGACAAGCACCTGGGTGCCTACCCTCAGATGACGCAGTCGTTTAAGTTTGGCGTGGCCAGTTGGATGGGGCAGGGCAATCATTGGCTGAGCTGGATCCACCTAGAGGACATGGTCAACGGTATATTGCACTGCATGGACACCGACAGTATTTCAGGTCCAGTCAACATGACGTCACCGCAAGCCATTTCGCATAAATCTTTTTCACACGCCGTTTCGATTAAGAAGCGGTGTTTTGCTGAAATGGGAATCCCCGCGCGTTTGATGCGCCTGCTTTTAGGGGAAATGGCCGATGAGCTCTTGCTCACCGGTCAGAACGTGATACCCACTGTTCTCAACGACACAGGCTTCGCATTTACCTATCCAACACTCGAGGCTGCTATTGCCGCCCTCGAAACATAGGCTACCAATTACTGCTCTGTCGGTAGTCGTCGAATGCGTGCTGAACGTCGCTTTGGCCTTTCAGCTTTTTGAGTGCTGAGCGCTCAAGCTGTCTGACCCACTCTCGGCTAACGCCAAGCTTGTCCGCAATTTCGGCACGTGTCAGTGGCGGTGCTTCCCTCAGTCCCCAACGCGCCGTAATGACCTGACGTTCATTGGCTTCAAGTCGACCGATGGCGTGCTCTAGGAAGTTGCCCAGCGACCGCTGCTCTGCACCATCAGCGGCACCGCCAAAGGTGTCTCCAACCAAAGAGTCCATCATGGACTCTTCATCATCATCGTACTTGGGTGCGTCGAGCGAAACCGCAAGATTACGCAGTTGTAATAACTCGCGAGCCTTTTCAGTGTCCATACCCGCCGCTGCTGCAAGCGTTTCAGTATCACCGTCCATTCCCGTGCGGGCTTGCTCCGCGAACCGCTCTTTATAGAGCCGCCCAATTTGCTCCTGCACGTGAGTAGGAAAGCGGATCAGATTCCCGGCATCGCCGACGTACCGTCGTACCGCTTGAGTAATCCAGTTAAAGCAGTAAGTACTGAAGCGAAATCCCTTTTCATACTCAAACTTTTCGGCAGCTCGGATCAAACCGAGTGTGCCTTCTTGCACTAAATCGAGATAACCGACGCCACGCCCCTTATAACGCGCTGCAATCGAGTACACCAAGCGCAGATTGTGCATCACAAGCCGGTCTCGTGCTTCGGTGTAGAGCCTGAGCTGTTTCTTCAGCGCGGCCAGTGTTTCGTGCTCGAGTGCAAATGAAGGTGCCGGTTGCGTCCAATGCCGCTGCCAGTGGCCGATCGCGTCGGCAACAGTGTCGGCAAATTGTCCACCGGAGCGACGAAGCACGGCAACGGCGATACCAACCGACAAACTCGCCGGGAGTTCAAGGGCTTCGATGGAGGCTTGGCGCGCTTTGGCTGTTTTGAGTGTTGTAAGCTTTTGTGCCGCTGCTTTAGAGGCTGCCGCATGTGAACCGTCCTTAAACAAGGCGGCCAGCTCTCTACGCAACACAAAATGAAGCTCTCGATTTGGAAAACGCTGTATTTGCGGCGGATTACTCACGCACTGTTCACAGAATTGCGCCATGTAGGCACTGAGCTCTGTGTCGGCTGCGATGAGCTCGAAAATCGCCCGAACCGATCGCCACTTCGCGGCGTCGATCGACTGCTCTTGTTCTGCGGTCAACAAGTCGTATCGACGCGCCTCAGCGAACATAAGTTCGATGTCTTTATCGTCTGTATTTTCACTCATGATGACTCACCCGTAATGCATTGGTGACATCTATACGGGGCATTAAACAAGCTGGACAGCGAAAACTGGACAATGTCCAGCTGTTACCTGAACAATTAGTGGACAAAAAACAATGCGATTGATCTAAAGCCAAAAATAACCCGTAAACCACGACAATTACCGAACAAAAATCGAGGTAAAACATGAACGCACCTGCGCAGGCACCACACGATTTAGAGCCCAGACCCTTGTACGGCATCGGCACTGTAGCGAGACTTACCGGATTGAAGCCGGACACCTTGAGAGTTTGGGAGCGTCGGTATGGACTGGGTGCGAGCTACAAGTCTGCCTCGGGCCGCCGGCTATTTACGCAATCCGACCTTGAGCATCTCCAACTCATTACCGCCTTAGTGGGAGATGGAGTCCGCATCGGCGAGATCGCCTCGTCTGATCGTAAGACACTGGAACTGCTCGTCAGCAACAGAGGCAGCCGGATGGCGAAAGCGATTCCCACTCCTAAATCACGTGTCGTGTTTGTCGGTGCCGAACTCTGTCAGTGGCTGGACGGTCACCAAGGCTGTTTGTCTGGCATCAGTGCGTTTTTGTCCCGAATGCCGCTCGCCAGTGCGGTTGATGCCCTCGATGTAGATGAACAGGCGGATATGCTCGTTGTTCACTGTCCGTCAGTTTCCATGACAAACATCAACGCAATGGACACGCTTGCCACGCGGTTGGGCGCCAAGCGCACACTCGTGCTTTACCAACTGTGTAATCAACGCTGGATCGAGGAGATCGAAGGCCGAGGTATGACGGCGCTTGAGTACCCACCCGAGTCGGCCCGCCTTGCGTTTGAATTAGGTCGTGTCGCGATTGACCACGAGGCCAAGCAAGGTGAAATTAATCTTGGTGAGCTCATGCAGGTGAAACCGCGGATTTACGATAACAGCACGCTAATGGCCGCGAGTAAACTCAAGAGTCTTCTCGACTGTGAGTGTCCTAAACACATTACGGACTTGATCAAAACACTCAGTGAGTTCGAAAACTACTCCACGGCGTGTAGTGTGGAGAACTGGCACGAGGCCGCCGTGCACTCGTGCATTTACGCGTACACGGCGCAAGCCCGTTACCTCATGGAAAAGGCGCTCCAAGCGGCCTTAGAGGGGCGTGGAGAAGAGCTTTCTAAGATTATTCGGACGCCTCACTAAACGCGGCTCAGGCTATGGTGCGGACCAGTATGACCACAACGATCGTGGGGCAGACGAACCGTACGTACCATGGCCACCATTTCATGAAGAGCGTGGGCCCAATCATAGACTCGTTCTTCGCTAGCTCCTTGAGCAACAAGTCGCGACGCCATACCCATCCTGTGTAAAGACAGAGCGCGAGACCCAGTAACGGTTGCGAATAGCGCGTGCTGGCCGTAATCACCAGTCCAAATAAGGCGTCAAAATTAGCCACAATCGCTGTGCTCATGGCGCTTATGATAAGGGTTGCAACCAAAGCGGCTTGAAGACGCCCCCATTGGAAACGCTCAACTAAAAAGGACACTGGAACCTCTAACATTGAGATGGAAGAGGTGAGCGCAGCGATGCTCATCAGTCCAAAGAAGGCGAGGGCAAGCACCGTGCCTGTCTGGTTCATTGAGTCAAACAGTGCAGGTAAGACAACAAAGATTAATGTGTCTTCGGAGAGTAGTCCGCCAGCCTCATTAAAAATCATCACGCCGCGGTCCGCCGCAACGTACATTGCGGGCAGGATCAAGAATCCAGCCAAAACAGCGATACCCACATCGACCAAGGCAACCTGCGCACCAAGGGTGGGTAGGTGCTCGTCGTCCGAAATATAAGACCCGTAGATAAGCATTGTTCCAACGCCTAGCGACAGGGAAAAGAAGGCGGCTCCCATGGCGTTAAATATTAAGTCCGTCGACCAAATTTTGGATAGATCAGGGACGAGATAGACCGCTAACCCCTCCGCCGCACCGTCAAGCGTCAGCACGTACAACGATAAGGCGATCAATGTGACGATCAGGGCGGGCATCAGCCGCTTTGACCAGCGTTCAATCCCTTTTTCGACGCCTCCGGTTACAACGGCCATCGTGAGTACCATAAAGATCAACATTAACAGTAGGTTACGATTGAAACTAAACTCGGAAAGCCATGTTGATGCGTCTGTCGCACCCAAGGCGTTAAGCGGGTACGCCAGTCCGAAACCAATCATCCATCCAGAGACGATGGCATAAAAACTGAGTATGAGGCTCGCCGTAAAAATACCCACAATACCGATCACCGTTCCCAGCCCTCGCTGAGTCCCATTTCTCGACACTTTTGCGAGCGCGGTAATCATGTTTCCGTGGGCGTGGCGACCCAAAGTAAGTTCTGCCATGAGGACCGGGTAGGCAAGTAAAAATGCCAGCAGCAAATAGACCACGACGAACGCTGCACCGCCATTACTCGCAGCCTGCGTTGGGAACCCCCAAATATTTCCTAGCCCGACCGCAGACCCTGCTGCAGCCATAATAAATCCGAACCGTGAACCAAACTCGCCGCGTTGCGATGACACTGACTCTGCCCCTCTTTGATTATTTTTATAAAAGTCTACCTTAACACTGTTGGTTTGGCGTGCGTCTCTCAGTTGACGTGCTATTATCGCGCGCTCTGATTCGCCCCCGGGTGGTGAAATTGGTAGACACAGGGGACTTAAAATCCCCCGCTCATTGCGAGCGTGCCGGTTCAAGTCCGGCCCCGGGGACCA
>CAYVQI010000037.1:0-17610 GCA_964454155.1 uncultured Alteromonadaceae bacterium
GTGTGGTGAGTGTGCGAGTGAGACTGTCAATGTCTCGTCTAATGCGCTGTGCTTCACCGAGTTCATACACCTCTTTGAAGGAGAGCTCGCGCCACGTTGCAACCACCTGAATAGCGGGGTGGTCGACATACCGAACGTAACCTTGGCGCAAGCTTCGCGTCTCACGCAGTGCGATCGCATGGCGATACTGAGGATCGCCCAAAACGGCCGAGGGCTGAGGCGCAAGACTGTTTCTCAAGTTATCGTTAGTGGTGCTGTTAAGTCCGGTATTGACGTCGATGTACTCAACGCTCGATGCTTCTTGGACGTTTCCAGCGTCTGTGCTGTGCTCGACCACCAAAACCCGCTGCGGTGCTTGGGGGCGCGGGACCATGGGGGTGTATTTGGGTGGTAGGTCCTCACCGCGCGAATTCATCCATAGATCCATCTCGAGGATAGCCTCGGTGTCGACGCTTATTTTTACGGTGCCTTGAAGGCGTGGGTGCCACTCATTCTCCAGCCAAGTGTCCAGCACGATTGGTGCAGCAACACCTTCGGGAGCTTGCAGCCATGCGAGGCTTACCACGGGCGACTTTTCGCTGGTCTTCCGTAGGCGTTCAATCCCCTGAGCGAGCATTTCGATGGGCAAGCGCTGGTAAGTTGCGGGCAAGGCGAGTGGTGCTTCCACATCAACCAAAGAAGGGGGCTCGGCAGGGTTGTCGTCAGCGTAGGTGTCCAACCAGTTTAGTGTCCTTGAGCCGGAATTTACACCGTCGAGATCTCCCGGCAAGTCAGTTCCCGCGGTAAATTCAGCGCTGCCAAGGAGGTCCATGGGCTGAGCGCCGCGTTCGCCCGTCGTGAGGTCGAGGAGCACCTCGTCTGGGGCGTTAGATTGTATTGCTTGATCGAAAGCGAGGGACTCTTGCTCTGCGCTGCTCGCTACTTCATCGCTTGATTTTGACGCTAAGGACAAGGCCTCCAAAGGCACTTGTACAGCATTGTTTTGTAACGCCGGATCTTCCTTACTAGCGGCATTAACGAGAACCCCTGAGTCACCCTCAACAACGCCTAGGGCAGAGTCTGTTGCAGACTCATCGAACGGCAACACAAGCAAAGGGTCCGCCGTTTCACGGTCTTCAGACGCCGCGGCTGGCCGGCTGTCTGAAAGGTCCACATCCGTCGCAGACACTTCGGGTGCCTTGGGTGGTTCTGGGAACACTTGAATGGAGCCATTGTTATTAACCTGAACAGCGGCCTCGCCCCAGGTGTCTTTTAATGCGTTGATCTCATCGTAGCTGGTGAGCCATCTCCGTTCGTCACTGTAGTTAAGGACAGGGAACGCGTCCCACACTTCAGTCGAGAGAGTCGCGTTATCCGAATCGATGTAAACAGCCAGTTCAAGGCGAGCCCAACCCGACGGCTCATCACTCTCAATGAGCGATCGTGCCCGGCCTACCTCCGCGGTTTGAGCAATGCTTCCACTGACGATCAACACGCTAAAAAACGCAGTGGTTAGGCCTGAACTTAAGTGCTTACGCATGCTTCTTCCCATCGTGTCATGAGCCCGTCGAGGTAGTCATGGCGAGCCTGCCCTGACGCTAGCTCACGAACGAACCGGAGCTTGTCCGAGCCGGCGAGCTTAAATTCTTTCGGATTGCTTTGCAGAAGTCCTATCAACGCTGTGACCGGTACCGGTGTGGTGGCTTCAAACTTGACGCTACCACCTGACACGCTCACGTCAACTTCTGAGATGCCTAGCTTCTGTGCTCGAAGTCTAATTTCACCCTGTGCAAACAGCTGTTTGGTTGGCTCTGGCAGTAAGCCAAACCGATCGATCATTTCGATCTGAATGTCATTAAGTTCGTCTTTGGTTGTTGCCTGTGCGATGCGCTTATAGAGGACCAGTCTCGTTGAGATATTGGGCAAATAATCGTCTGGAATAAGAGCGGGAAGATGCATTTTTATCTCTGTTCCCGTTTCTAAAGGCGCATCAATATCGGGGATTTCCCCTTTTCTAAGCGACTCAACAGCCCGATTGAGCATCTCGAGGTACAGTGAAAACCCGACCTGTTCAATCTGTCCTGATTGTTCATCGCCAAGTAACTCGCCAGCTCCACGGATTTCTAAGTCATTGGATGCGAGCATGAACCCTGCACCCAGTGCGCCCGCCGATTCAATCGCTTCAAGTCGCTTTTCCGCATCGGGCGTAATCGCGGAGCGAGGCGGGGTGAGTAGATAGGCGTAGGCCTGGTGGTGTGACCGCCCGACTCGACCGCGCAACTGATGCAATTGAGCTAAGCCAAACTTGTCGGCTCTATCGATAATGATGGTATTTGCGGTTGGGACGTCAATACCGGTTTCGATAATGGTTGAACACACGAGTACGTTGTGTCGTTGGTGATAGTAGCTGGACATTACATGCTCAAGCTCCTGCTCCCTCAGCTGTCCGTGTGCAATTCCAAACGACAACTCGGGAACCAGTTCGGACAGTTTTCGTGCAGTTTCCTGAATGGTTTTGACTTCATTGTGGAGGTAGTAAACCTGTCCCCCGCGCAGCGTCTCCCTGAGTATCGCCTCTTTGACCAGCCCCACGCTATGTTCTCGGATAAAGGTCTTAATCGATAGGCGCTTAGCAGGCGGTGTCGCAATGATTGACAAATCCCTCAGACCCCCCAACGCCATATTCAAAGTGCGAGGAATAGGGGTGGCGGTCATGGTTAGAATATCGACCTCGGCTCGAAGTGCTTTGATGGCGTCCTTTTGTTTGACGCCAAAGCGGTGCTCTTCGTCGATAATTAAGAGGCCCAGATCTAAAAAACCAAAGTCGGTCTGCAGCAGCTTGTGGGTTCCGACGAGGATGTCGATTTCGCCAGCCTGTAGACGCTTACTGACCGCTAAAATATCCTTGTTTGACTTAAATCGAGAGACAACCTCAACCGTGATCGGCCAATCAGCAAAGCGATCATTAAAGTTGTTGTAATGTTGTTGTGCGAGCAGCGTTGTAGGCACCAGTACGGCCACTTGTTTACGATTATGTGCTGCAATAAATGCGGCTCGCATGGCGACTTCTGTTTTGCCAAATCCAACATCACCGCATACGAGTCTGTCCATCACCTTTTCAGCGCACATATCGTGCTTTACTGCTTCAATCGCAACGGCCTGATCTGGCGTTTCCTCGAAGTTGAAACTCGAGCAAAACTGCTCCCAAGCCGTTTCGTCGAGCGCGTGTGCAAAGCCTTTACGAGCCTCTCGTTTGGCATAAACCTCCAAAAGCTGTGCCGCGACGTCAGAGGCTCTCTCAGACGCCTTCCTGCGGGCTTTGCTCCACTGTTCAGTGCCGAGTCGATGAAGCGGTGCCGTGTCCGCGTCACCGCCGCTGTAACGACTGATCAGATGCAACGATCCAACAGGGACGTAGAGCTTGTCGTTATGCGCGTACTCAAGCAGAAGGAACTCTGCGTCGTGGTCATCAATACGCAGTTTTTCAAGACCCATATACCGGCCGACACCGTGCTCTAGGTGCACGACGGGAAGTCCTGGCCGCAACTCAGTTAGGTCTCGGATAATTGCTTGCGTATCGGTTTGGTCGGTGGCTCGGCGTCGGCGCTTTTGAGCCACTCGTTGGCCAAAGAGCTGGTCCTCAGACACCAGAGCGGGTTCGCTCGGCGAGGTGAAGGACGCCCTGTTGATGTCTGCAACCGTAATGCCTAGGGACACGCCGCTGGCCACAAAGTCGTCCCAGTGCGCAACAGGTGTTGCGATGAGGCCTTCTTTGGACAGTGACTCAAGGAGGATTTCGCGTCTTCCTGCGCTTTCTACGCTCAGCACGACGGGTGACGTGTGCGTCTGCAAAAAGGCGGACAGCTTTGCTACGCCGGAAAGTGAGCCAACCTCCTCATTCTCTGTGAAGGCCTGGGGAGCGTAACTCTCCAGAGCGATGTTGAGTGTTGACTCAGTCGAGCTTCTGAGTTCCAAAACGCAGTGTCGCTTGATGCAGGCATAAAGTTCTTCCGGTGGGATGAAGCCTCGACGCGGTTCGACTAAAGGCCTTCTAGGATCGACTCCGTACTCTTCGAAGCGACGATTTACCTCGCTCCAAAATCGTGTCGCGGAGCTGAAGTTATCACCAACCATGACCATCGGTGTTGCGCTTGGGAGGTACTCAAAGACTGAGTGGCATTCATCAAAAAAGAGGGGTAAGTAATATTCTGCGCCCTGAGGTGCGCGTCCCTGACTGATCTCGTTAAAGACACTGCACTGTTCAGGATCACCGTCGAAGCTCCGGTACCAATCGATCTTAAATCGCTCGATGGCATCGGCATGCAGTGGGAATTCGCGTGCCGGTAGGAGCGCTATATCGTGCAACCGTTGTGCTGTGCGCTGAG
Source organism: uncultured Alteromonadaceae bacterium (assembly GCA_964454155.1). Taxonomy (GTDB): domain Bacteria; phylum Pseudomonadota; class Gammaproteobacteria; order Pseudomonadales; family Halieaceae; genus Luminiphilus. The sequence continues at coordinate 4,365 of CAYVQI010000037.1, forward strand.
TCTCGGGGTCAAAGCTTCGCAGCGATTCGATTTCACCATCAAAGAGATCGATACGCAGTGGTTCATTACTGCCCATGGGAAAGACGTCGAGCAATGAACCCCGCGTCGCAAATTCACCATGCTCAAAAACTGTATCAACACTTCGGTAGCCGTTGCGCGTGAGGTTGCGAACAAACTTTTGCGCATCCAGGTGTTGGCCTTGAGAGAGACTAAGAACGCCCGCTTCAATGAAATGCTTCGGCGGAAGTCGGTGCATCAATGTTGTTATGGAAGCAATAACCACACCCTCGGTCAGTGTGGGTAACCGCGACAACGCCTTGAGTCTGTCGGAGATGATGTCCTCGTGAGGCGAGAAATTATCGTACGGCAGTGTTTCCCAGTCGGGGATGAGTAGAATTTCTTTTGACGGGTCTAAAAAAAATGGCAGTTCCGCCGCCAGCGTGTGCGCAGCAGCAGTTGTTCCCGTGATAACGATCATTAGCGGCGCGGCTTTTGACAACTCACTGAGGTACTGCGATTCGGTCGAGCCCGAGACTGGCCCGATCGAAGTCCGTTTGCCTGCCTCGTTTGGCCAGGGTAGTGACGATGCAATATTTGAAAATGACGTCATTCGAGCTCCTTAATCGACGCGAGATTTTACGTGTCAGAACTCTCGCTTACTAGAGCTGAACGGTTGCTGTTCGGGTCATCTGAGGGTGATAATGCCAAGACACTCACATCTTACGACTCCAAAGCGGGTCGACACACAAGGATAAAGCATGGCGCCCCAGAGAAAGCGCCAGCGTCCTGACGATTATTTTGTGGATTGGAAGGAGCGTGAAGCTCTGGCTGAATCCATGATTCCGATCGTCGGCACGCTGGCCCGCGAAAGAAATGTCAAGTGTTACATCTACGGTAAGTCTCTCGTCAATCTCAGTGTTCTGGATATCATGAAAGCGCACCGCTGGGTGCGTCAGGTTGAAGATAATGAACTTTCAGAGTTTGAGACGATCCGCGTTTTGGAGTCGATCGCCAAGCTAAATTTAGGTCCTTCGCACATTGATGTTGGGCGGCTGTCCATCGAGTATTTTGACAAAGATCAGGGCGAGGATCTGTCACTTGATGAGTTTGTTGCGAATCGATTGTCTCACTTGGTGGATTCGCAACATCGCCCTGAGGGCCCGGTAGATGTCGTTCTATTTGGATTTGGTCGTATCGGTCGTTTGATGGCGCGCATACTGGTCGCTAAAACAGACGGTGGCGACAACTTGAGGCTGAGGGCGATCGTGGTGCGCAAGGGAAATGCGCCCGATGACCTGGTTAAGCGCGCGAGTCTTTTGAGACGTGACTCCGTTCATGGCGTGTTCCAGGGCACTATTCGCGTGGACGAGGAACGACAGTCATTCGTCGCAAACGGCAATGAAATTAAAGTGATTTACGCCAGTGCGCCAGAGGATGTGGACTATCAGGCCCACGGTATTAACAATTGCTTGGTTGTCGATAACACTGGCGTGTGGCGTGATCGAGACGGTCTATCTCGACATCTGCAGGCGAAGGGGGTGAGTAAGGTGATTCTCACCGCTCCCGGAAAGGGCGATATCAAAAATATTGTAGCGGGAATAAATCACAGTGAAATCGAGCCGGGCGATAATGTCTTGTCAGCTGCATCGTGTACGACTAACGCGATCGTTCCGCCGCTTAAGGCGATTCATGACCGGTACAGGATCGAATCGGGTCACGTGGAGACAGTGCACGCCTTTACGAACGATCAGAATCTTATCGACAACTATCACAAGGCTGATCGCCGAGGAAGAAGCGCGCCGCTCAATATGGTGTTGACCGAGACGGGCGCGGCGAAGGCCGTTGCGAAAGTGTTGCCGCAGCTTGCTGGCAAACTCACGGGCAATGCGATTCGCGTGCCGATCCCTAATGTTTCTATGGCCATTTTGAACGTGACGCTGGCTCAGGAGACATCAAGAGACGAACTCAACGAGTTTATGCGCCAAGTCGCACTTCACTCGCCGTATCGAAAGCAAATCGATTATTCCAATTCTCCGGAGGTCGTATCGACCGATTTTGTGGGATCACGAGCAGCTTGTGTTTTTGATGCTCAAGCCACCATCGTGAATGGAAAACACGTTGTTCTCTACCTCTGGTACGACAATGAGTACGGCTACAGTTGTCAGGTCTACCGTGTTCTTGAGGAGATGGCCGGGATTAAATACCCTACGTATCCTCACACGGATGCAGGCAAACTCTGATTTGCAGAGAGTTGTGGTAAGTCGGCGCCAGTTTGGCTAGAATTCGCGGCGCCGGATGCACATAAAACTGAGCTGAAAACAGCCGCCGGAAAACCTGTAGTTCACTTCACTGGGGGGAGTGGCCACGCTCACGTCAGACACTGTCTGAGCCGCTTCGGTGCAAGCTGACTGCAAGACAGCTAGCCAAGGCGCGAGTGTGCGTACAGCGAACGTAAAATGGGGACAGGTATGATAAAAATTCGCCGCGGATTAAATATTCCACTGGCAGGGGCTCCAGAGCAACGTGTTGCTCAAGATTTTGCACCACGCCATGTCGCGCTGGTCGGTGCTGACTATATTGGTATGAAGCCCACAATGATCGTGTCCGAGGGCGATACGGTTTCGAAAGGACAAGCACTTTTCACCGACAAGAAATGCGAAGGTGTGGTCTACACTGCGCCCGCATCGGGCCGCGTGAGTGCGATCAACCGTGGCGCCCGTCGCGTATTCCAGTCCTTGGTCATTGAAGTTGACGATGCAGTTGATGCGCGAGTCTGGGATGCGGTCTCTGTTGATGCGGCACGCTCGCTGACTTCGGGCGACATCAAAGCTCGGCTTTTGGAGTCGGGGGAATGGACAGCGATTCGAGTGCGACCTTTTAATAAAGTCGCAGATCCTGTAACGCTGCCCGCGGGCTTATTCATCACGGCCATGGACACTCGGCCGCATGCAGTGAACCCGGAAATTGTTATCGCAGAGCAGCCAGAGGCCTTTGAGCTTGGGCAGTGGTTGCTGGCCACGATGAGTCAGTGCCCAACCTACGTTTGCATTGCACCAGGGGCCGATGTTCCTGTTTCGTCTCACTCAAACATTCAAGCGTCTCAGTTTGAGGGGCCTCATCCGGCAGGTCTTGCGGGCACCCACGTTCACTTTTTACAAGGGGCCTCTCTGAGCAAGCTTGCTTGGACCATCGATTACCAAGATGTTATCGCTATTGGCCGTTTGTTCATGGACGGTCAGACCTACCGCGAGCGGCTGATCTCGGTGTCGGGTCCGGCCATAGACACGCCTCAGGTGGTGCGTACTTGTCGCGGTGTTGATATTGAAGCGTTGGTCGCTGGTAGCCAGGCCGCCGGAGAGAATCGACTGATCAGTGGGTCAGTGCTCGGTGGCCGCCGCGTAAACGCTCATTCAGCTTACTTAGGGCGATTCCACAACCAGGTAGCGGTTTTAGCCGAGGGTCGGGACCGTGTTTTCATGGGCTGGCTCACGCCCGGTGCAGAGAAGCACTCTGCCATGGGCATTTACTTGAGCAGTTTGTTCGGGCGAAAGCCGATAGCGATGACGACGACGACTAACGGATCTGAACGCGCCATGGTGCCCGTAGGCGCCTATGAGCGAGTCATGCCACTCGATATTCTACCCACACAACTTCTCCGAGCGCTGCTCGTTGGTGACACCGAAACCGCACAATCACTCGGCTGTTTGGAGTTGGACGAAGAGGACTTGGCCTTGTGTACCTATGTTTGTCCTGGCAAATACGAGTATGGACCAGTGTTGAGCGACAATCTCGCTCGTATTGAGAAGGAGGGTTAAGCCATGGGTTTACGCAGTACGCTAGACAACCTCGAGCCTCATTTTAAACCCGGTGGCAAATACGAGTCTTGGTATGCCCTTTATGAGGCTGTTGATACAATTTTCTACAGCCCGTCGAGCGTGACACAGTCATCTGCGCATGTTCGCGATGGTATTGATCTGAAACGCATCATGATTACGGTGTGGTTCTGTACGTTTCCCGCCATGTTTTATGGCATGTATAACCTGGGATACCAGGCCAATGAGGTTATCGCCGCGGGGGGATACGCGTTAGAAGGATGGCGAGGCGGGATTGTTGCAAGCCTGGGCGGATTCGACCCAAATAGTCTGTGGGACAACTTCCTCTACGGCGCTGTTCATTTTCTGCCGCTCTACGCGATCACGTTCATTGTTGGTGGCTTCTGGGAAGTTCTCTTTGCGATGAAGCGCGGACACGAAATCAACGAAGGTTTTTTTGTGACATCGGTGCTATTTACGCTGACGTTGCCGCCAGACCTGCCACTGTGGCAGGCGGCGATGGGGATCTCGTTCGGTATTGTCGTGGCAAAAGAGGTGTTCGGCGGAACGGGTAAGAACTTCCTCAATCCAGCACTGACCGGGCGCGCATTTCTTTATTTTGCTTACCCAGCACAGTTATCAGGTGACGCGGTATGGACCGCTGTCGATGGTTACTCCGGCGCTACTGCGCTCAGTGTTGTGGCGACCGATGGTATGGCTAAGCTGACCGAGACCTACACATGGTGGGATGCGTTTTTAGGTGCAATGCCCGGTTCTATGGGTGAAACCTCGACGCTGGCGATCATGATGGGTGGCGGGGTCTTACTCATGATGGGCATCGCATCATGGCGCGTTGTTGCTGGATGTTTTGCGGGAATGATTGGTTTTTCGCTGTTGCTTAACGTCATTGGCTCGGATAGCAATCCGATGTTTGCGATGCCTTGGTACTGGCACATGGTGATCGGTAGCTTCGCGTTTGGCACGTTTTTTATGGCGACAGACCCGGTGTCCTCGGCAATGACCGACAGTGGTCGTCTGGCGTATGGCGTGTTGATCGGTGTTATGTGCGTCCTTATTCGAGTGGTAAATCCGGCCTTTCCTGAGGGCATGATGCTTGCCATTTTGTTTGCAAACCTGTTTGCGCCGCTCTTCGATAATTTTGCGGTTCAAGCCAATATTAAAAGGAGACTCGCACGTGTCAGCTAATAACGAGACGCTGTCTCGGGTGCTCACAGTGGCACTCGGACTGTGTATTGTTTGCTCGGTTGTTGTGTCCACTGCTGCCGTAGCGCTCAAGCCACAGCAAGAAGCCAATAAAGCGCGGGATCTTAAGCGCAATATTCTCATGGCGGGTGGTCTCTATGATCCAGAGCGGAGTGTAGAAGAGCAATTTGTTTCGATTCAGCCGCGAGTCGTTGATATTGATACCGGCGTGTTTGTAGATGACGTCGATCCAGCCCTCTTTGATCAACGCAAGTCGGCAAAGGATCCTGCCCAGAGTCGCACTCTGAGCGGTGCTGAGGACAGAGCTAAAATTCTGCGTCGTGAGAATCGTGCGGTCGTGTATCTCGTCAATGACGAGGCCGGTGCACTCGACAGAATTATTCTTCCCATTCGCGGCTACGGGTTGTGGTCCACACTCTATGGGTTTGTCGCCTTGGAGTCCGACGCGAACACGATCGTGGGGCTAGGATTTTATGAGCACGCAGAAACGCCGGGGCTGGGCGGTGAGGTGGATAACCCAAGCTGGAAAGCAAAGTGGTCCGGTAAGCTTGCTTACAAAAATGGTGATGTCGCGATTAGTGTTCTGAAGGGGGCCGTCAATCCTGCGGCAGCCGACGCACAGTGGCAGGTCGACGGCTTGTCAGGCGCCACATTGACAACGAAAGGGGTGCATAACCTCGTCCAATATTGGCTTGGTGATGATGGTTTCGCGCCGCTTCTTGGTAACCTTCGCGGAGGTAACGCCTAATGAACGTTCGTGAGACTTTATTTTCACCCATTATTCAGAACAACCCAATTGCCCTACAGATTTTGGGTATTTGCTCGGCTCTAGCGGTCACGTCATCGCTCCAAGTCAGTCTGGTAATGTCGGTTGCGCTGACTGCGGTGACGGCATGCTCGTCGTTTTTTATCTCCAGTATTCGCATGTTTATCCCGTCGAGTATCCGAATTATTGTTCAGATGACCATTATTGCCTCACTGGTGATCGTGGTGGACCAAATACTCAAAGCGGTTGCTTACGACATTTCCAAGCAGTTGAGTGTGTTCGTTGGCTTGATCATTACTAATTGCATTGTGATGGGACGAGCGGAAGCATTCGCGATGAAAAATCCACCGATTCCCAGCTTCTTAGATGGGTTGGGTAACGGCTTAGGGTACTCCTTTGTTTTGATCGCCATCGGTGTGGTCAGAGAGCTATTCGGTGCCGGTTCGCTGATGGGTATAGAAATTCTTCCACTGGTCACTGAGGGCGGCTGGTACAACCCTAATGGTTTGCTGTTATTACCGCCCAGCGCGTTTTTCTTAATCGGCTTCCTGATTTGGGCTATTCGCGCCGTGCAAACTGCACAGGTTGAAGAGCCCGAATTCAAGATTGCCAAGCACACGGTTTCCGAGGAGGGCGCGTAATGGAACATTACTTGAGTCTATTTATCCGCGCTGTATTCATCGAGAATATGGCGCTCGCATTCTTTTTAGGCATGTGTACATTCCTCGCTGTCTCAAAAAAGATCTCGGCAGCGTTTGGTTTGGGCATCGCGGTCGTCGTTGTTTTGACCATTACCGTACCGGTCAATAATCTCATCTATCAAAACTTGCTCGCAGACGGCGCACTTGCTTGGGCGGGCTACCCAGACCTAGACCTGAGTTTCTTGGGATTGCTGTCCTATATCGGTGTCATCGCCGCGCTGGTGCAAATTCTTGAAATGTTTTTAGACCGATACGTCCCGGCGTTATATTCGGCGCTGGGCGTGTTCCTTCCGTTGATTACTGTGAACTGTGCAATCTTAGGCGCGTCGCTGTTCATGGTGGAGCGAAGCTATAACTTTGGGGAGAGTGTCGTCTTCGGCTTTGGCTCAGGTGTCGGTTGGGCGCTCGCGATTGTTGCGTTGGCGGGTATTCGCGAAAAGCTCAAATACAGTGATGTGCCCGACGGGTTGCAGGGCCTCGGGATAACCTTTATCACTGTGGGACTGATGTCGTTGGGCTTCATGTCTTTCGGTGGTATCGATATTTAACGAGCTCCATTAGCTCTAGGAGAGTCTTGTGTTTACAACTATTTTCTTTGGCGTAGGTATGTTTACCGCTGTGGTGGTCGCCTTGGTAATGGTCATTTTGGCGGCGCGCAGCAAGCTGGTTGCAACTGGAAATATCAGCATAGAGATCAATGGCGGCAAGACGATACAGGTGCCGGCGGGTGGCAAGTTGCTCCAGACCCTGGCCGATGCCGATTTATTCTTGGCCAGCGCGTGCGGTGGTGGTGGCACTTGTGCTCAGTGCAAGTGCATTGTTGCCGAAGGTGGCGGGACGCTGTTACCAACGGAAGAGAGCCATTTTACTCGACGCGAAGCCAATGAAGGCTGGCGGCTTTCCTGTCAAACACCCGTCAAGCAGGATCTAAAGATTGAGATCCCCGAAGAGGTCTTTGGCGTTAAACAGTGGGAGTGCACTGTTGAGTCGAACGATAACGTCGCGACGTTCATTAAAGAATTGGTGCTGCGACTTCCTGAGGGTGAGGCCTGCGACTTCCGCGCGGGAGGCTATGTACAGTTAGAGTGTCCTCCGCACGCCGTGAAGTTTTCCGATTTCGATATTGGTGAAGAGTACCGTGGTGACTGGGAGCACTTTGGCTTCTTTAAGCTCGAGTCCGCATCTCCGGAGACCACTATTCGTGCTTATTCAATGGCTAATTACCCAGAAGAGAAGGGTGTCGTAAAGTTTAACATTCGAGTAGCCACCCCTCCGCCCCGAACCGAGGGTTTGCCCCCCGGGGTCATGTCGAGCTGGGCGTTCGGCCTAAAGCCTGGTGATACGGTCAACGTTTACGGTCCCTTTGGTGAGTTTTTCGCCAAGGAAACCGATGCAGAGATGGTCTTTATTGGTGGTGGTGCCGGTATGGCACCCATGCGGTCGCACCTTTTCGATCAACTGAGCAGGCTCGATACCGATCGTAAGATTTCGTTCTGGTACGGCGCTCGCTCACTGCGAGAAATGTTTTACGTTGAAGACTACGACACGCTTGCCGCCGAAAATGACAACTTTGATTGGCACGTGGCGCTCTCGGATCCCCAGCCCGAGGACGACTGGGACGGATTGACGGGTTTTATTCACAACGTATTGTTTGAGCAATATCTCAAAGCGCACCCAGCGCCCGAGGATTGCGAATACTACATGTGCGGGCCGCCCATGATGAATAAGGCGTGTATAGAGATGCTTCTGGATCTTGGCGTCGAACGCGAGAACATTTTCTTAGATGATTTTGGTGGTTAAGCAGCGTTTGAACTGCATCGTCAGGCCAGCCATCGTGCTGGCCTTTTTGCTTTGTTTGGTTGCGTGTGACTCGAGCCCGAAGAAGGTCCAGCTTCAGGGCGCTGTCTTTGGTACCACCTGGAATGTTACCTATCACGGTGCACCTGAGGGCCTCACCGATAATGATGTTGAGGGGGCCATCACGCGCGCTTTTTCCGTTGTCGATGACAGTATGAACAACTACCGCGCATCGTCCACGCTCAGTCAATTGAACAGCCTGCCTGCCGGACAGATATTTGAGGTCGACTGGGATTTTACGCTGGTGTTCAACGCTGCAATCGACATTCATCAGGCGACCACGGGTGCCTATGATCCTTCAGTCGCGCCTCTGATTAATCTTTGGGGATTTGGCCCTGAGGGTGTGACCGAACGTCCCACCGAGGAACAGCTCACCATTGCCAGATCTTATAGTGGTCTTAATCAGTTCGCTTGGGACCTTTCGGACCGCAGTTTTTTGAAGCGAAACACACGTGCAACGCTGGATTTTTCGTCAATTGCCAAGGGCTACGCCGTTGATCTTGCGGGCGATGCGTTGGATGAAATCGGTGTCGCAAACTTCATGCTCGAAGTCGGTGGTGAAATTCAAACAAGGGGAGTCAGTCCGAGAGGCGATCACTGGCGACTCGCTATTGAGAATCCAATGCGAGCAGGTGTTGGCAAGCCCTATGCAGCCGTATCCGTCAGTGATGTGGGTATTGCCACGAGCGGTAATTACCGCAATTTTTTTGAGGTCGATGGAAAGCGATTTTCGCACCTGATCGATCCCAGAACGGGTTATCCGATAGAGCACGATCTCATATCCGCAACTGTCATTCATCCATCGACGATGATTGCAGACGCCTGGGCGACGGCCCTAATGGTTGTTGGTACAGCTGAGGCCCTACGCTTGGCGAATCTGTATGGTTTGAGTGTTTACTTGATTTCTCGCAATGGCGAACAGCTGATAAGCTCACACAACGAAGGCATGAGCCGCTGGCTAATAGAGTCAGATAATGGAGAGATGATCCCTTGATTTTTGTAATTAGCTTTTTAGTCTTCGCGCTTATCATCGCGGCGATGGCCGTCGGTGTCATAGCAGGGCGAGCACCGATAAAAGGATCTTGTGGTGGTATTGGGGCGCTCGGTATTGATCAGTCGTGTGACCTTTGTGGGGGCGATCCCCAACGCTGCGAAACTGAATCGCGCTCTGCGGATGCGACAGGTACGACGGTGTTTGACCCCAACGAGCGCTGATGCTGAGATCGATAGAAGTCGACATTGCCAGGCGGCTGAGTTTCAGTAAACAGCAGCGCGCCTTCACACGCTGGGTGGCTGCCTTCGCCGCACTGGGCATGGCACTGGGTGTCGCCAGTCTCATTGTGGTGCTTTCGGTGATGAACGGTTTAGCCGGGGAGCTTACGGGTAGGCTTTTAAATGCCATCCCACACGTCGAACTTCGATTTCACGACTATGACGGCGACCCCCAAGCGTTCGCAGAGAGGATCGAATCGTCGCAGCCGGGGACCATCGCGACACCGTACATAAAGCGCCAAGTGATGACGCGAAGTGATTTTGGAACCAGCGGTGCGGAATTAATGGGTCTTGGGACAGAGTCGATCCAACTGCTCAACGTGCGTGTTGTTGACGGCACTCTGGAAGGGGTTACGACGCAGCCCTACCACATTGCTCTCGGCTCGGTGCTCGCAAATTCGCTAGGCGTAGGTATAGGCGACTCAATTGAGGTGGTTTTGCCACGCCTTTCCATTACGCCATTTGGCGTATTACCCCGGTATCGGAAGCTACGCGTGGGGGCTGTGGTCTCCGTCGGAGCCTCGCCCGATGCATCGCTAGCGGTCACCTCACTGGAGACCCTGAAAAAGTTAAGTGGCGTCGCGTACGTAGATGGTATTCGTCTCCAGTTGAAAGACCCTGATCGAGCCGACAGTGTCGCACAACGCCTTGAGAGCGAGTACCAAGGGCGCATCAATGCGGTTACGTGGACAGAGTCCTATGGATCCTTGTTCTCAGCGATTCGGATGGAGAAAATAATGGTGAGTATTTTGCTCTCTGCGCTGATTGCGGTTGCCGCTTTTAACGTGGTGTCATCATTGACGATGTCGGTGGCAGAAAAACGATCTGATATTGCGTCGCTTCGGGTACTCGGTCTGAGCGCCGCTGGGGTGCGTCGCATTTTTCTCTTGCATGGTTTGATGCTGGCGACGTTCGGGATTTTACTCGGTACGGTCATCGGAGTACTCATGAGTTTAAATTTGAGTTCGCTGATGGCGCTACTAGAGCGAGTCTCCGGTTGGACACTCTTTGATCCAAGTGTGTATTACATTGGGGGTTTACCTACTGACTTGCAGGGCACTGACATCGGCTGGGTAGTGGGCACGGCGGTCGTGCTCAGCTTGGTTGCCGCGGTCTACCCAGCCCATCGCGCAAGCAAAATATCGCCAGTCTCGGCATTGGACGGATTGGAGGCTTTTTGATGGTGATTTTGTCAGCCCGCGCAGTGACCAAAACCTATCCCGCATCGGCGGGTCCAGTTTCAGTACTGAGTGATCTAGACTTCGAGCTGGTGTCAGGGGAGCGAGTCGCAATTGTGGGGACGTCTGGCGCCGGGAAGTCGACGTTACTCAATATACTCGGTGGTTTAGACACTCCGAGCGCCGGAGTTGTTCATTTGGGGACCAAAGAACTCACCTCGTTGAACGAAGGCGAACTGTGTCAGTGGCGGAATCAAAATCTTGGTTTCGTTTTCCAGTTCCATCATTTAATGCCCGAGTTTACTGCGCTCGAGGCAGTAGCGATGCCCGCGCGTATCGGTGGCATTTCGCAGCGAGAGGCATCGGTTTCAGCAGAAGCGCTGTTGGTCCGTCTGGGGTTGGCTGAGCGGATGCATCATCGGCCCAATCAATTGTCTGGTGGAGAGCGGCAACGCGTCGCTATTGCGCGCGCATTGATTAATCGTCCGCTGTGCGTGCTCATGGACGAACCCACAGGAAATTTAGACCCAGATACAGCGGAGTCGGTCATGGCACTGATGCGTGAACTTGACTTTCAAAGTACCGCACTTGTCGTAGTTACACATGACCCGCAGGTCGCAGAGCGCATGGATCGCCAGTACAGACTGTCCGGCGGCAAACTTAGTTTGTCCGCATAGTCATGAGGTGGCCCACTCGCTTTCACTGGGGAATAGCAGCTCGGCAAGCACTTGATCCGGGTCTTGGTCTTTCCGCATTTCTCTCAAGACTATCGATCGTCGGCATGCTAATTGCCGTCTCGCTGCTACTCGCAGCTTTATCGGTGATGAATGGCTTTGAGCGAGAGATGCGGGTGAGAATTCTGAATCTTGTTCCGCATGTGACCGTTCGGGGCTTTGCCGCGGACAGCGAATGGCAGCAGGTCACCGATGAGTTAGAGCAAACTGAGTCGGTGAGGCGTCACTTCCAGTTCAGTGACATCGACGCGTTGTTCACGATCCGTGGTGAGGCAAGAGTTGTTCGGCTCATCATTGCTGACAACACTGCTTTGAACGGCCTCGAAGCCTACATCACGCCCACCAGCGCGCAAATCTCCTCCGATGAGTTGATCCTGGGTGACTCCCTCGCCAAAGAGCTTAATTTGCGAGTGGGTGATGTTGTCTCGGTGTTGTTGTCAGGTGGTGCAGGACGTAAAACGCTGACCCCTCGGAACCTTGAATTGGTCGCAACGCTTAATTCTGAGACTGAGATTGATCGCTATTTCGCATTCAGTGGTCAGGGTATGAACACGACACGAGCACTCCCCGACAAGGCACATGCCATAACGCTTGCTGACCCACTGCAGGCTCGCGTGTTTGCGACGACGCTTCGGCAAAGCTTGTCGTCGCAATTTTGGGTGTCAGATTGGACCGCGAGTCAGGGTAATTTGTACCAGGCGATTCAATTATCGAGACAGATCGTGTCACTGATGCTGGCATCGTTGCTGTTGATCGCGATATTCAACGTCGTTACCTCGCTCGTGCTCGTTGCTTCTGATCGATCCGCGTCGTCAGCGATGCTAAGAGCCATGGGCGCAAGCCGAGGTGATATCAGCACAATCTTTGTCATTCAGGGAACGATTATTGGCGTTGGAGGTGCGGTTCTGGGCGCACTTTTGGGAGTTGTATTGGCCATGAGTACGCCTTATCTCGTTACCCTGGTGGAGTCGTTGCAGGGTGCAGCACTTCTCGATACCCGTGTCTATCCTCTGGCTTATGTGCCGGTTGACCTTCGCCTTAAGGATTTTATTTTAGTTCCGAGTTTGGCGTTTGTTTTGTCGGTAATATCGTGCGCTGTGCCCGCAATTACTGCGTCCCGCTTGCCGATCAGTCAAGGGCTCATGCAGAGCCGCTAGCGGCGAGACCTTTTTCGTTCTCGTCGTCGTTGGGCGCGCTCCGCTATGCGCTGGCTAATTCGAAATCGCCACAAGCCGTCGGCCACAAAATAACCTATTAAGGCGGAAGCGAGCCCCATGACTAGGCATCCAAGCAAAAAGGGTGGCCAGATACGGAGAATTTCCGGATTCAGTGGATCCAACCAATTAATCGCTGACACATCGATCGGGGGTGCCCCCAGCAGCGCGCTGCCAATGAGGTAAGCAGCAACATAGATGACTGGCATGGTGAGGGGGTTCGTGACAAAGATCAGTGAGAATGACAGAGGTACGTTGGCACCTATACGGATCGCAATGAGCACGGCGACAATCATTTGACCGGGTAAGGGAACCATTGCACAAAACAATCCAATGGCCGTGGCGCGGGCGATTGAGGTGCGACTGATGTGCCACAGCTCACGCCGTTCCAAAACATTTTTGAGAAAGCCGAGCCCTTTCACCTCCTTGAGGTGAGTGGGCGAAGGTAGGAATTTTCGAAGGGACCGCTTGGGCATAAGTACCGCTTT
>CAYVQI010000038.1:0-17223 GCA_964454155.1 uncultured Alteromonadaceae bacterium
GGGCTTATCGAGAGACAACCAAATGCGATCGGTGGAGATCCGTCACGCACTGCGCAGGATTCTCAACCCCTGCCGCTCTCATCGCTTTAAGCGCTTTACCACTGCGTACATTGTCCATAACGTTCGCCATGTCCTCGGTGGTACCCGTCACTATTGCCACATAATCAAAACCTGCGATGCCCAGTGCAGGCGTAAAGACGGTGCTGCCCACACTGCCGTCAATCATGTCATTAGCCATCTTGTTCACAGCCTTGCGATACGCGAGTGCGTCGCCGATGCTTTTACCCTCATCCAGATTGCAGACCATGGCAATCAGTGGCTTTTCTTGGGCCGCAGGGGGTTGTGCGCCTGCGTTGTGAACTGCGAGAGTGCGCGCCTTGCTGCAGGATACGAGCTCAAAAAGATTCGTCGCTACGTCTTGCGCCGTGGCGCGCCACGCATCTTCACTGGCAAAGTAGTCGCCCCAAGTTGGGAAGTAGTTGACCCATCTCAAATCCGGTTCATCGTAGGGCGGGGACACCGCGACAGCCTCCCAAATAAAGGAATTCATAGCGAAGTCATTTTTATCCGCAAACGCTTTGAAGTCAGATCGCGCGAAATCCACCACTTGAGACACGGCAACCCCGTCGTTCAGAGAGCATTCATAGATCTCGCTTATCATGGGTGTTTCTTCATGGTGCGCAGCTATTGCAGACACACTCAAAGAAAGAACACCCACGACCAGTAAACGCTTAAACATATATTTCCCCTTTTTCATAAAATTATGGCCGCCCTCTTGAGCCGCTAAAACCAGCATAGGATAGGAACCACGAACTGCAAAAATTAAACTGGGGGTAATGCGAGTCCCGCATGAACCAGCACTGCCACCGACTAAAGGTGCTGCTCTAAAAACGACAGATAGGCCTCGCTCGCGGTAACTCGATTCACTCGCTTTCGAAAACCATGGCCCTCATCGGCAAATAAGACGTATTCGACGGGAATATTATTTGCACGGACTTCCTCAACCAGTTCGTCGCTTTCGACTTGAAGAACACGTGGATCATTTGCGCCTTGGACCACGAGCAGCGGTTTCACAATATTTTGCGCGTGAAACAGTGGTGAAATCGCGGTCAATCGATCGGTATCCGTTGCCGGGTCACCCAGCTCAGCGTAGAGCGAAGTGCGAAACGCCCCCCACCAAGGCGGAATGGATTCCAGCGTTCTGAGCCAGTTAGTGACACCAAAAATGTTGATACCCACCTCAAATGACTCAGGCTCAAACGCCAGAGCCGCCGCGACCATGTAGCCACCGTACGAGCCCCCGATAATGCCGACCCGATTACCATCAATCCATTCATAAGCCGCAAGGAATTCTCTTGAGGCAACGACGTCACCTAAATCGGCCTCACCGTGCTTTAAGTCATCAAGGTGAAAGAATGTCTTGCCGTACCCGCTCGATCCCCGATTATTGATTTGGTAGACCGCGTAACCGTGATTGACCAAATGCTGGATCACCGCGGAATAACCTTTGCGACTCTGGCCCCCCGGCCCACCGTGGACCCACACTAATGCAGGCGCTGGGTTCTCAGCAGATGCCTCTCGAGGCTTGTATAAAATTCCTGGTATTGGCAGACCGTCATAGCTTGCAAAGCGCACCACGTCGCCCTCAACCATCAGGTTACTGTCAATCACCGGGTTGAGTGCGCGCGTCAGTCGCGTCGCGTCAGCGTTCAAGGGCATGTGGTACACATCGTAAGGCGCTGTGTCACGGTATAAACCAAAGGCAATAGCCGACTCGTCCCGGTTGAACCGAACTTGGGAAAGGTCACCCTCGGGTACATTTTTAAGGACTATGTCGCGGCCTGTCGTCAGGTCTTCAAGCGTTACGACCGTTCGCGCGTCGTTGTTAATTCCGCTCACCCTGTAACGACCACTCGGTGAGTAGCCGACGTACATGACGTCCCAGTCTTCGACGATCAATACCTGCCTTGCGCCCGTGTCGAGCGACAACGTCCATGCCTGACTGAACTCTCCAAACTCGTTGGTTGAGTAAATAAACTGGCGACTGTCGGGCGTAAAACCCATTGAAGAATATTCAATATTGCCCTCGTGCGGCGTGATATTGACCAGTTCCAGCTCGCTGGCAGCGACGTCGATTAGAAAGAGATCGGTGTCGGCGTTGCTATTATTGCGCGCATAAACCACCCAGCGCCCATCACTACTGATCGCACCGAGATCCAGACCCTCGGTATTCTCATAAAGCATAGTGCGTGAATAATCCGCTGCGCTGTAACGGTACATGTCAAAGGCCGCGCCATCACGCTCATTGCTGTAGATGAAAAACTCGGATCCGTCAGACGACCAGCCGGCAAATCCTGCCTTGTGGCCCTCTCCCGGCGTTAGGTCAGTGCTTTCTCCCGAGGGCGACATGACAAAAACGTGCGTGAGCTCATCGCCATTACCGTCTTGTTGGTAAATAAAGCGATCATCGTTCGGAAACCAAGAGTCGACATAGACACCACGATCGGAAGACGCGGTCAGCACTGTCATCTGCCCCGATTCAACATCTAAGCGATACGCGTTGTAGACCCCTGTTTCGTCAGAACTTACGATCAAATCGCCGTTTACCCCAGAGAAGGCGTAAGGCCCGGAACCGCCCATCCGGTAACCCGTGGTTTGAAAGAATTGCTCTGCGGAATATTTTTGGTGAGCGAGGGGCTGCTCAGCTCCCTTACTGACCGGTTGATCGGGCGCACAACCCAACAGCAACAGTGTAACGATGGACAGCGTGCTCACTACTTGTATCATTTTCATAAGGTCAATCCTGGTCAATTGCAGTTGTCTCGCCGACGCACCCTAACATTGCCCAGCGCAACATAACGACACTTAAAACACATCCAAATCGCGTGCAGAAACAACCTCTCCACTGAACTCGGCTTTGACTTCCTCTATTAACGTATCGTGGGTCGATCCCCACAACAACTGATGATAGAGCACCAAAAGCTTTGGTTTGACCTCAGACGCCAAACGCCCAAGCTCCGAAGTCGATGTGTGGTTTTTTGCGTGGTACTTCTGCCATTGAGGTTCTTTCTTGGCAAACCCTTCTTGACTGTAAACTTCGTGCACCAGTATGTCGGCGCCGCGTGCATACTTTGCAAGTTCGCGCGATGGCGCTGTGTCACCCGAGACAACAATGACCCGGTCGGGCGTGGTAAACCGATACCCCCATGCATCGGGCCAACTTCCGTGTGGGACACGAAAGGCCTCTACGGTCACGTTTTCATCCTTAAAAATAAGACCTGACTCAGTGACCTCTTGTGTCTCGACACGCCAGCCTTGATTGTTAGCGGGTTGCTCACTGTACAAGCGGTAGCGAATGTCTTCTTCATAAGCCTCTAGGACCTTGTCTGCCATGTGCTTCGTGCCTTCGGGACCAAATAATTTTAAGGGTGAATCCCGACCAACCGTCCACGCCGTCAGGATCAAGTCAGGAAGACCCACCGTATGATCAGAATGCAAATGCGTTAAAAACGCGTGCTTAAGATTTTCGACCGCCAGACCCCTGATCTTGCCACCGTACTCAGGCGATAGTGACGATGCTTGCCTGACCACGCCCGGTCCGAAGTCCACTAAGTACGGCTCGCCGTTCACGACAATTGCGAGCGATGGCCCCGATCTGTCGGGAAATGGGTTGGGTGTTCCAGTCCCCAGCATGACGAGTTGAGTAATGTCTGATCCGCGCCAGTCGTCTGACAAACACATGGGCGCCTGAAGCGAGATCAATACTGCAAGAGCAGTCAGTAAGGTGTGTTTAAACATAGCCTAAGGTCACTCCGGTGACGTCAAATATTCATTGTTTACAGTTCTTGAGACTGAAATTGCCATTTTCGCCATGTTGCCAAATGTGTCCATGCCGTCATCAGCAAACCCTTTTCGCGTCCTGTGAATATGGAAGTTGTCTGACAGAGACTCGCCAAAGAGACGCTCTATTTCATTACGGCCGAGCATGAAGCCCAAAAGCCCACCCCACGTTGCTGCTGGGTTGTCGGAGTCCCATCCACACAAAGTCGCAATTTTGATCGTCTCTTTAAGATCTCCACCACCATAAAAAAGCGACACTAAACTTGCGGCGAAGTTGATGCCCGAGGCAAAGCAACCATTGCAATAAAGTCCGCGCTGGGTCACTGAGTACCCGTCGCGTTGCTCAATCTGGTAACGCACATAGAGCGCGTCGCGTGTTTCCTCCCACGAAAACCCAGCGTCGTAGCGCCCACGAATGAAGTCAAACATACGCGCCGGAGTCGACCCCTCAGGGAGGTGCCTCCTCGCCACTTGCGCCATGTTGAATACGTCCTCGGTAGTCACGGCGCCTCGTGGCCGCTCGGCGGCAAGTGCGTGCAGCACAATGTAAAACTCAGCGGCCAGCACGGCGTCGCCGGCGCCCGCCGTTCGCACAGGCAAGTAAGCAAGGTCGAGTGCAACACCCGGACGCCCCGGGGCCAGAAGACCGAAGATCTCGGTGGTCAGTTGTGCGTCGATCATGTCGCCGTGCGGATTGTTCGATGGCGCACTGGTCTGAGGTGGCACCACCCCCTTAAGCATCAGCTCATGAGCAGCTTGATTAGAGACCCATAAATAGTTCTGGTAGCCCGATTCGTCGGCACCAAATGGAGTTGGTTTTTTCTCGTCATAAATGTGCCGCAACCAGGCCTCTTGTATTTCATGTGGCGTCAGTTTCGCTTTGCCTAAACGGTGCATCGTCCAGAGGTACATGTACTCTATGTCAGTGTCATCGTCCGCGCCCCACACCTCGCCAGGGCGCCGTAAAATGAAATCAATAGTGTCCGAGATTTCACTGGGCTTATCACTCCAAATTGCGGGCTGGTCTAAACCGGTCCAGTCTTGCTGCGTGTAGAATTCACCCTGACGACCCTGCCCTCCCACTTTGTCCATTTCAGTCACAAGTCCGGTCCAGTTACCGATCGACTGTCCCAACCAAAAGCCCTGCCACCGATCGCTGAGCACCGTATCGTCCAAACGAGTTTGAGCGGATACGGGCACACTCAAACACACGACCAAGGCCAGCTTGATCAGTGTGTGTAACCGTTTATGGCTCAAGAGTCGCACGAGAAAATCGGGTGCCGCACTGGCAGGTCATACTCCCCTCGGTCGTCAACACTCAGCGAGACGGTGTTGTGCCGGTAACGATATCTGTAGGTCATGGTGCCTCAGCATTAGTTTTTTGCATTCATAACGGTGCAAGTTGCCCACTTTTTTCTGCACTACACGATGAGTGTATCTGAATGTACTCTAGACACGACGCACCTTGGGTCCAGAGCACGCGCATGGCAGATCACTTACAACCGTTTTATCACCTGCGTAACGGGACTGCATCGGTCGTTATCGACTGCCGAAGTGGCCAACCTGTGCTTACGTATTTTGGCGACGCGCTCGCGCAACTGACGCTCGCTCAGCTCGAGCAACTGGATCGTCCAGAGGCACCTGCATCGCTCCCAATCGAACCCAGTATTTCGCTGACACCCTCTGTGGGTGAAAGTTACCTTGGCCATTTGGGCCTTGAAGCCCAGCGTGGCCACTCTCACTGGCAACTCCGACCACGCGTGGTCGCGGCCGACCTGTCGCCGCAACAGCTGGTGCTATCGAGTCTTTGTGACGCAAGCCAAATCGAAGTCACCCACTGCGTCAGCCTTCACACAGATACGCACTCTCTTGAGCTCTCAGTCAGTGTTAGAAATCAATCCACAGACACGTCACTGTCTCTTAATACATGCGCACTGACACTCCCGGTACCCGATCATCTGACGGCGTTTTTGGAGCTCAGTGGTCGATGGGGCTACGAGTTTCAAAGCACACAACAAACTCTTCCAAAGGCGGCTTACGTACGAGAAAACTGGACTGGTCGTACTTCGCACCACATGCCTCCATCAATCACACTTGTGGAGGCCCATACGACCACTCAAAGTGGTGCCGCACTCTCACTTCACCTCGGATGGAGCGGCAATCATCAAATAAGAGTCGAGCAGCTGGCTGATGGCAGACGCGCGGTGCAACTCGGCGAGTTACTCAGGCCCGGTGAAATGCAATTGGCGCCGGGTGCCGTCTATAAGAGCCCGTCGGTATTCCTGTGTCACAGCAGTCAAGGGTTGAACCCTCTCATTCAGACCGCGCATCATATGATTCGCAGACAGTTTGGCGGTGCCTGGCCCACCACCAGCCCCTCAAGACCGGTTCAGCTTAATACCTGGGAAGCGCTTTACTTCAATATTGATGAAACGTCGTTGATAGCGCTCATTGACGACTCTGCTGCATTAGGCATCGAGCGCTTTGTTGTCGATGACGGATGGTTTTTAGGGCGCCATGACGATAAACGGGCGTTGGGTGACTGGGAGGTCGATTCGCATAAACTGCCCAATGGGCTGCTACCCATTGTGGCCGCGTGCCACGCACACGGTATGGAGTTCGGACTCTGGATCGAGCCCGAGATGGTCAGCGCAAACAGTCTTCTGTTCCGCAAGCACCCCGATTGGATTCTCAAGCACGAGGGCGTCATACCCAACGAGGCCAGGCATCAGTACGTTTTGGATTTAAGTCGAGTCGAGGTCTCGCACTACCTCTTTGATAAAATACAAACGCTACTCTCGGCGCACGACATTCGTTATCTAAAGTGGGACATGAACCGCGATATTCACCAGGCGGGAACCTCGGAAAAGCATCACGCCATCCATCGACAAACACAGGCGCTCTACGCCCTACTCGGTCGCATTCGCGCTGCATTTCCAAATATCACTATTGAAAGTTGTGCGTCAGGAGGGGGCCGTGTTGATCTTGGAATACTCACACATGTTTCTCGATTCTGGCCCTCAGACACCAATGATGCACTTGATCGCCTTCGCGTGCAGCGTGGGTTCTTGTCCACGTTCCCACCTGAGTTAATGGGGTCACATGTCGGACCGAGTCCGTGTCACATCACAGGTCGCCAGCACACCATGGCCTTTAGAGCCGGGGTCGCACTCTGGGGTCATATGGGCGTTGAAGCCGACCTAAGGCAGTTAAATGCAGAAGACCGTGCGGTCTTAAAAGACGCTATTAAACTCCACAAACGTCATAGAACATTGCTCCATAGCGGCAACTATTCCAACACCGAACGGTCTTCTTCAGAGATGGCTTGGAGTGTTGTCGACAAAGATCAGTCTCAGGCGCTGTGCGCCCTCGCCATGCTAGAAACGCCTTCGCACGCCTTTCCAACACGCTATCGATTGACAGGTCTCGATGCCACCCAGAGCTACCAAGTCGCGCTCATCTGGCCTAGCAGTCTCACCGAACAACAAAGAAGACACCAAGATCAACTCGCTCAAACCGAGTTCTCTGGTGCCTGGCTGATGTCGGTCGGACTGTCGGTGCCCATCATGTGGCCCGAATCGCTCCTCATTTATCACCTGCAATCGGTCTAACGCAGTGTAATGGCCGGCTCAAATGTCGGCGACGTGCCAAACACAACCTTACTCACGACTAGCGCGGTCACGACACAGAACATCACCGTAAAGAACATCATGTGTATGTAGTGCAACGGCGACCAGACGAATGAGAAAAAGCCATAGAGCACAACACCTAAAACAACTGCAGTAATGGCGGCGCCAGCGGCAACTCCCCTGAAAAGCAGCCCGACAATGAAGGCCGAAAGAATAGGCATACTCAGCAGTCCATAAAGTTCTTGCACCAAGTTAATAATACTGTCGGCCGTGGCATAGATAGGCACCATGGCGAGGCCTATGAGCACGAATGTCACTGTGATTATAAAATTCAATCGTCTGAGGTCGGCATGTTCGTTAATGAACGGTTCGTGTATGTCACAGACCCAAAGGGTTGTAGATGAGTTCAATACGCTGTTCACGCTCGTGAGTACCGCAGCCGCAATCGCGGCAGCAAAGGCACCGGAAAGCCAAAGCGGCAGAACATCACCAACGATCGTACCAAAGGCAGCGTCGCCGATATCTCCGTAGAGCTTGTACGAAACGATCCCGGGAATAACGACCATAGGTGGGACAATTAGCAGGCGGATAATAGCGGCCGCCAAGACCCCTTTTTGGCCCTCTTCAACGGTCGGCGACGCCATAGCCCGCTGTGTAATTGTCTGGTTGGTACCCCAGTAAAAGATTTGAATGAAGATCATTCCCGTCAGTAGCGTGTGCCATGGGATTGGCGATGATGAGTCGCCCAGTAGGGTCAGACGCTCGGCAGGAATTCCAGAAAAATCAAACTCAATGGCAGCGAGCGACAGCACAACCACCACGATCCCCAGCGACAATAGAAGTACGCCACTGTAAGCATCTGACACAGCCACAGCCCGCAGTCCCCCCAACACGGCGTATGCCGACCCGACTATTGCGAAGGCAATAGCAATCCACATCAGTGGAATATCAACATTAAACATCGTTTGAATAAACAGTGATCCGCCGTAGAGCATCGCCGGAATAAAAATAAAGAGATTACCCAGTAAGAATAGAAGACCGATCAGTGCGCGAATACGTCGATCGTCGTAACGCCGCTCCAAAAGCTCTGTCGTCGTGGTGCAGTTGTATCGGTAGTACACGGGAAGAATCACCTTGGCCAATATCACTAATCCCACCACCGCAGAGAGTTCCCACCAGACAAGCAAGGCCATTTGATTGCCATTCATCCCCACCAACTGATCGGTGCTCAAGTTAGTCAGGGTGATCGAACCGGCAACCACGACCCAGCTCAGACCCTTACCGGCGAGAAACACCTCTTCTCGCGCCGTTGCAGTCCTCCCGTGAGCGATCCGGTCAGCACTGACACGGCGATACGTCAAATAACCAATCAGTATTGTGATCGCCGCAAATACGGCAAGTTGGAGTGTTTCTACAGGCATATGATGGCTACCAGTCTCTCAGTGCTTTGCGAGGTTAACATCGCACAGTAAAACCACCTATTGAAGGCAACGCAGTCTGTATTTATGCTCAAGCCCTCTATTACGGGAACGACCTGTGACTCCTTACGACCTGATAACCGTTGCATTGACATGCGCTTTGTTCATGGGTGGGGTGGCGTGGTTTTCTTATCAGAAAGCACGCGCAACAACGTCTGACAGTGAGGGCTATTTCCTCGCAGGTCGCGGACTCAGCGCTCCGTTCATCGCGGGCTCGCTCCTTCTGACCAATCTGTCGGCAGAACAACTCATTGGACTTAACGGCTCCGCTTACGGGTTTAATATGAGTGCCATGGGGTGGGAAGTCACCGCCGCCTTTGCAACAATTGCCATGGCATTTTTCTTTTTGCCGCGCTATTTGGCAGGCGGCTTTACAACACTGCCGCAATTCCTTGCCGACCGCTATGACGACGACGTGAGACGACTCAGCGTCATTCTTTTTTTACTCGGGTACGGCCTCGTCACCATTCCGAGTGTCCTTTACGCCGGCTCTGTTGCCGTCCTCAAGCTGTTTGATATCCCAGAATTTTTAGGACTCAGTTACGGCAGCTCTCTTGTGCTGACCGTCATTGTCATCGGTTCCGTGGGTGCGCTTTACGCCGTCTTAGGTGGCCTTAAAGCTGTTGCAGTCTCGGACACCCTGAACGGGCTTGGACTGCTCATCGTGGGTATTGCAGTGCCGCTTCTGGGTCTGCACCTGCTCGGAGGAGACATTGCGTCGGGTGTTCACATCGTCACGAATACAGATATCGACAAACTCAATGCCATCGGCGATCAAGACGATCCGACTCCGTTCGGGACGCTCTTCACAGGAATGGTGTTTGCTAACTTATTTTACTGGTGCTCAAACCAGTACGTTATTCAGCGAACCCTGGCCGCTAAAAACTTTGCTGAGGGTCAAAAAGGCGTCTTATTATCCGGCTATTTTAAGGTACTGGTGCCCTTTTTCATGATGGTCCCCGGGGTTATTGCCTATCACCTCTATGGCTCTGGACTGGACTCAATTGATCTCGCCTACCCCCAGCTAGTGAAGGATACGCTTCCCACATGGGCGCTGGGTTTCTTCCTGGCGGTGCTACTCGGTGCGGTTTTTAGTTCATTTAACTCACTGATTAACAGTTCAGCGACCATGCTCACACTCGACGTTATCCAGCCTCTGGCTCGCCAGCCTATTGAAGACGCCCGGCTGGTCTCTATTGCGAAAATATCAAGTATCGGAATCGCCGCTGTATCGCTTGGGATTGCCCCGCTTTTGCAGTTTGCACCCGAGGGACTCTGGCAAATCATTCGAATTTTTTCGGGGTTTTACAACATTCCCATTATTGCTGTTGTACTTGTGGGTATGCTCACCACTCGCGTTCCCGCGCTGGCCGTAAAGGTGGCCATCGGTTTTCACCTGATCGCCTATGCGCTGCTTCAATTTGTGTTTAAAGACGTGGTCAATATTCACTTTCTCCACCTCTACGCCATTTTATTTGTGTCAGAAGTGGCTATTTTGTTGGTAATCGGACACTTAAAGCCCACGAAGGTGCGCTCAACGACGCGCTCGACACCCGTTGATATGACACCCTGGGTATTCGCGAAGGCCAGCGCCTTTTCGCTGTTTTCCTGTGTTGTATTGCTCTACATGATATTTTCCCCACTCGGTCTGGCCGGTGATCGCGGCGGGCTATTTACAACGCTCACTGCACTTCTGGTCGTCATTAATATGCTTGTCTGGGTCCGCGCTTTAGCGGTAGACAGACTGCGCCTGCAACGACAGGGTGTTCAATAATCATGCGTACCGACCTCGACAACATCGTGAACCAGTTACGCATGAGCATGAATTCTGATGCACCTAAGCTTGGCTATGCAGTCATCGGAACGGGAATGATGGGCAGAGAGCACATACGCGCTGTTCACCAGCTGAATCAAGCGCGGATCGTTGGCGTATTTGATACGAATACTCAAAGTGTCGAAAAAGCGCTTAAAGCGTTTACCGGCACTGAGCATGAACCACCCAAAGTCTACAAAACGATCGCCGAAATCAATCAAGACGCCGAAGTAGACGCTGTACTGATATGCACCCCTAACTTCACGCATCGTGAGATTTTTGATGCGGTCAAAATTTCGGGAAAAGCCGTCCTTTTAGAAAAGCCAATGGCGACAACACTCGAGGACGCCTTCTATTTAGCAACAGCGTCCCTAAGCTACCCAGCACCCATTCAACTGGGCATGCAATACCGTTACAAATCACAATACCAGTTGGCGCTAAACAGTCTGGCCAAAGGCGAGTTGGGTGACGTGAAAATGGTGAGTCTGAGTGAGTACCGTCCGGCGTTTTTACCTAAAGTAAATGAGTGGAATAAATTTTCCCGATACTCCGGCGGTACGCTCGTGGAAAAATGCTGCCACTACTTTGATTTAATGAATCGAATCGCAAACTGTCAGCCGATTCGTGTTTACGCCTCCGGTGGCAAAGCGGTCAATTTTAAAGACTTCACCTTCGACGGTCAGGCTTCGGATATTGACGATCACGCTCTCGTCATTGTGGACTATGAAAACGGCGTTAAAGGACAGTTCACACTGAACATGTTTAGCGAAGAGCTCTACGAGGCTTTAGTGGTCAGTGGTGACAAAGGCACCCTGCGCGCTGAAGAAGAGGCGAGCTTCAAGTCCCGACGTGGCTCAGTGTCCAGAATAAAGGTCGAGGTCAAAGATCACGACGCCTACGACGGAATAGACTGCACGTTTCCCCAAGATATTGAGCTGGGCGGCCACTACGGTTCAACCCTGTTTGAACACGATCGATTCAGTGCCCGCGTCAACGGCACGCGAGGAGATGGTGCGTCTTGTACAGAGGGGCTGTGGGCAATTATTACCGCCTGGATGGCTCAAGAGTCAATCAAGACAGGTCAGGTGGTTGATGTGCGATCCACACTTGAACAACTGGGGATTAATCCCTACCAGCAGGATCTGCTGCCCAACACAACGTATTAGCGATCAAGAAGGAACCATGACAACATCCTCTTTTACAGTAATGACACCCGCGAAGCTGCCAATCAGCGTCGGAACACCGCTTGACGGCCCATCCAAAACGGTCATCAGTGACCTGATCAACGCACACGGTTTTGTGGTCTTTCGAGACTACGGGATGTCCACGGCGCAAGACTTCCACGGGTTTATTGAAGCCTTTAACCTTCCAAACTTTACTTACACGGAATCGTTTTCAAACGCTGTCCGACACAACCGAACCAGTCGAGTCTTCACCGCTAACGAGGCTCCTCCTGAAGTGGAAATTTTTCTGCACCATGAAATGGCCCAGACACTGACCTTTCCCGGACAACTGTTTTTCTTCTGTGAAAAGCCTGCGGAAAAAGGCGGCGCCACACCGATTTGTCGATCAGACCGAGCATTACTCGCGCTAACGACCCTACGTCCCGAGTTTGTTGCCAAACTTCGCGCCCTGGGCGTTCGCTACCGCAACTCAATGCCCATCGACGCGGACGTGGCGTCAGGGCAAGGCAGAAGCTGGAAAGACACGCTCAACGTGTCCAACGCTGAGCAAGCGGAAGCACGGCTTACTGAGCTGGGGTATTCGTTTCGATGGCTGAACGATGGTGGTCTGTCAGTGCAAACACCCGCGCTAATGGCGATCGACGAATTTGGACGCGGTAAAGACGTCTTTTTTAACCAGATCGTTGCCGCTGCAGCGAGCTGGGCCAATGCCGATGACGATCAAGAGCCGCGTTTGTGCTTTGGTGATCACAGTCGAATTGACGCTGCCGATCTAGAGGCCGCAGTTGATGTTTCATACGAGAATACGATCGATATCGAGTGGCAAAAAGGTGATATCGCCCTGCTCGACAACCTTAAAGTAATGCACGGCAGACGCAGCTTTGAGGGGACCCGCTCGGTACTCGCCGCTTTATGCAGCCCGATAGCACGTCCTGCCCTTGGGCTATAACTCGCGACAGACATGACTCACGGTCGTGGCAGTTTGTAGGTTGCCATGGCCGCATAATGCGGCCGCATCTCTTCGGCCAGGGTTAAATCCTGAGCGCTCAGCTTAGCGGGCGTAACAGACGCTGCTGAAAAACCAGACGATGCTTTGACCGACCCATACCAGTGCGCTGCCCAGACACCATCACTCGGCCGAGCACCTTGCTTCCAGTCGGTCATGCACCCGTCGACCCACTCGACACAGAGCGCCGCACAAATCTCGCGCATCATTGCTTTGGGATTGGCAAGAACATCTGCACTGTCGACCACCGGCGGTCGCTGTCCAGTCAGTTCGGTAATCTCATCGAATAACTCTCGCTGTCGGATAATGCCGATGTCGTCAGGCGACACCGACGGCATTTTTTCGCGGTAGGAAGCAATAACGCGTTCGGGTGAACGAATTAAAAACACGTGCTTGATATCCTTGGTCCACACCAAATCAATACCGCGCGGCATGTGATGCGTCATATGCTTCTCATACTGCAGGTCCGTCATCGCAGCCGCGCTGAGACGCTTTGCTACGGCCTCTCGACTCGTCGATTGGCTGGCCAAAATTTGCTCACGCATCGGGTGGTCAGCACCTGTCTCTTTGAGATAGCACGCGTAAAAAGGCTCATCCACCACCGAACAGTCGGGTCTAGACTCCCAGGCCCGCATCATGGCCGTCGATATATTTCGCGGTCCTGACCAGCCCGCAATTCGGACGCTCATATCAGGCGCTCGCGTCCTGGGACCGGC
The DNA here is from genome assembly GCA_964454155.1 of uncultured Alteromonadaceae bacterium. Lineage (GTDB taxonomy): Bacteria > Pseudomonadota > Gammaproteobacteria > Pseudomonadales > Halieaceae > Luminiphilus. The sequence goes on from CAYVQI010000038.1 coordinate 13,667, forward strand.
TGCTTTCTGTAACAACAAGCGCCCGATAGAGCGCTTGTAAGCGGTCAACCATCGGCCCTCTTCGCGTGTGGGTTAAGCTGCGCCCGTCGACCTCAAAAACAGGCGTCAACCCTGCAAACGTTCCGGTCACGAACGCCTCATCGGCACCGTAGACTTGCATCAGCGAAAAATTCTTTTCAAAAACAGGAATACCGTTGGCCTTGCAGATGTTAATCACATTGCGCCGGGTAATCCCGTCGAGGCAGTAATCGCCAGAGGAGGTCCAAACCTCACCGTCACGGACAATAAAAAAGTGCGTCGAATTACAGGTCGCGACATGCCCGTGCGGGTCGAGCATTAGTGCTTCGTCGTAGCCCGCCTTCGCGGCTTGAATACATCCAAAAATACAGTTGAGTTTTGAATGACTATTGATTCGGGGGTCCTGTACGTCGGCGTAACCCCTGCGCGTATAAACGGTATAGAGTCGGAGCCCACGATCATTGAGGCTTGGATCCGGCGCTTTGTATTCAGGAATAATGACAATGGTAGGGCCACTAATTGTGACCGCGGGATCCTGATAAGGCGTCGACTTAATGCCCCGCGTTACCATCAAACGAATATGGACGTGATCCCTCATGTTGTTCGCAATAAGCGTTTGAAAAAGTCGGTCCGCCAATGCATCGCGGGAGATACCCATATCGAGATCTAATGCTTTGGCACCCTCCCAGAGACGCTTTAGATGCTGACTCAAAAATGGAATCGTGCCTTCGTGCACGCGGAGCCCTTCCCAAATTCCATCGCCGAGGATAAACCCGCTGTCGAACACCGATACGGTCGCTTTCTCACGAGGAATGAGCTCGCCGTTAATATTAATCAGTATCGAACTATTGCGCTCGTCAGGGCTGTACGTGTGGGTGCTGTTGACCATAAAAAGTAACTCCGCTAACCGAAAAGTCAGTCTGCGCATTGCGCTTCGTTGGTGCAACCGCAGGCGAAATAATAGATTTAATGACGAACGCGTCTGCCTGATTGACCACAACTTGCACAAAACGACCCTTAAAAAATCGACACGACAGATTCGAAAGCGAGATACGGCGGGGCTTTTGGTTCATCGCGCTGAAAGTCCCTGTCGTCGAATTTGGCTCACCCTCATCCCGCGCGCTGTGAGATAACAAACTCGGATTTCTCCCTATTTTAATTTTAAAACCGAGATCAGTAACAGGATTTAACTATGAATTCGATGACACGGGTCATGTCCCGCACATTGGTAGCAAGCCTACTCGTATTTCTCGCCGCATGTTCAGACAGTGGCGATGGTGTTCTTTACAGCGGCGATCTTCCCGCTGCGCCAGAAGCAAGCACACCAGCACCAGAACCTTCTGCCGGCAACATTGTTGAAGTTGCCACCGCCAGTGGCAGCTTCCCGACGCTGCTCGCAGCCGTCGAGGCGGCTGGACTTGCTGATGCGCTGTCTGACGAAAGCGCATCACTGACCGTGTTCGCCCCAACGGAAGAAGCCTTCGCAGCGCTTCCCGAAGGCACACTGGACGCGTTACTGGCAGACCCCGAGGCGCTTGCCGGCATTTTGACTTACCACGTACTGGGTAGCGAAGTCGGCGTCAGCGCGGCGCTAGATCTGGCACCGACCACAGTAGAGACGCTGAACGGAGTTGACGTCGCATTGACTAAGCGCGACGACGACTACCTCTACGTCAACCTGTCAAAGGTCGTGGACTACGATATTGAAGCCTCTAACGGCGTCATCCATGTCGTTGACTCGGTTTTGCTTCCCCCTGATCTCACGCCTTCCACCATGACTGTTGCGGAAATTGCGTCATCAAACGACGACTTTGAAACACTGGTTGCCGCTGCAACTGCTGCAAACTTGGTCGGAACCCTTAATGACCCCGACGCATCACTAACCGTATTTGCGCCCACCGACGCGGCCTTTGAGGCACTGGGTGATGCAACGCTCAACTACCTGCTAAACAACCTTGACGTTCTGGAGAGCACGTTGCTGTACCACGTTGTTGCGGGAGCAGAGCTTTCATCCATTGACGCTATTGCGGCTGCAGGTAGTGCCGTAGACATGGCAAACGGCGACCAAGCCACGATTTCTCTTGGCGATTCAGGACTCATGATTGAGTCAGCTAACATCGTAGTCACGGACATCGTCGCGTCGAACGGCATTATTCATGTCATCGACTCAGTGCTCGAAGCGCCGAGCGCAACGGGGGCACCACTTGCTGTGGCGCTTGCTTCAGACGGTTCTTTCTCAACACTTTCAGGATTGCTTGAAGATGCTGGCTTGACTGAAACGCTTATGGATCCAAATGCAAACGTCACTATCTTTGCACCAACTGATGATGCTTTTGCGCAGATGGAAAAAGCCGGATTGCTCACCAAATTCGCCGCGAAAGATGGCGAGTCTATTGCTGACTTTACGGCAGGCTCCTTTGGTGACGCGATTGTCGACCCAGAGACCGAGACCTACACATTCCCAACAGGCGCTCAAGATTGGGCCGGCTTTGCGAATAACGCCGACATTTACCCGTTAACGTTTGCGGAAGGCGGCACCATTACCTTCACGGCGTCGGCAGCAGTACCCACCAATGTCCGGTTCCGTTTTGAGTTCATGCCCTTCCCTGATGTGGATCCAGCGTATGACACAGAAGCTGTTTTAATCGATAGCGCGGAGGCGACCGAGTACACCATTGAGATCCCTTCTCAAGGTGACAACACGTTCTCTTCATTCCTGCTGTACTTGGTAGAACGCGATCAGCCAGTGGTCGTGAGCAACGTTGTGGTCAGCAACAACACTACGCCTGAACCTGAACCCGATGCAGCCCTTGTCAACTTGCTGACCTATCACGTCTACGGTGACACTGTTTACTCCGGCGATGCGATTGCGCTTGATGGCAACTCGATAGAGATGCTCAACGGTGAAGCTGTCGCGATCTCCGTACAAGATGGCGAGCTTTACGTAAACGATGCTCGCGTCACCACTGCGGACATTGCAGCGGGTAATGGCGTCATTCATGCCATCAACAAGGTACTGTCCCTTCCTGGTGATCCAAATGCCGTGGTCGCTGACTTTACTGCCGGCGCCTTTGGCGATGCAGCAGTCGATGCTGACACACAAACCTACACGTTCCCCACAGGCGCGCAGGATTGGGCCGGCTTTGCCAACAACGCGGACATCTACCCACTGTCGTTTACTGACGGCGGAACACTCACGTTCACAGCGTCGGCAGCAGTACCAACCAACGTTCGCTTCCGATTCGAGTTTATGCCCTTCCCAGACGTGGATCCGGCCTATGATACGGCGAACGTGCTGATCGACAGTACTGAGCCCACTCAATACACCATTCAGATTCCGTCACAAGGCGACAACACGTTCTCATCGTTCCTGCTGTACCTGGTAGAACGCGATAGCCCTGTCATGGTGAGTAACGTTGTTGTATCAAGCGAAGCGGCTCAAGAAGCCCCAACGACTGATGTCACAGCAGACTTCAGCGCCGGTGCCTTTGGCGATGCAGCAGTCGATGCTGACACACAAACCTACACGTTCCCCACAG
>CAYVQI010000039.1:0-10278 GCA_964454155.1 uncultured Alteromonadaceae bacterium
TCTAAAACAGCGTCGCTCACGATTTTTACCCTTTTTAAAAAATGCCGCTCGAACCTCAATGAGCTTTGAGGTACTGTGCCGGCATGAATGACACTGACCATAACAGAATGCGCTGGGCAAGTCGGCGCGGACTACTCGAGCTCGATCTGTTTCTGGCCGATTTTGTTGCTTATCAATACCCGTCTTTGAACGCGGAGCTCAAATCCTTGTATCGCGAACTGATGACATCGGCTGATCAAGACATGTTTGAGTGGCTCATGGGTCGTGCTGAGCCTGATGAAAGCCTAGCGCCGATTGTTTCAGCAATTCAGGCTTACAAACGTTTGCCGCCGCAGCCTTAAGGATTAGCCATCAGTCGTGTGGTAGCCAGGCAGTCCGGCGTGAGTGGTGAGACCGTTGTGAGGGATCAAAACAGTGTTTTCGCCTTTGGCTAACAGGTGCGGATAGTCACTGTTGAAGTGCAAGCCACGTGACTCCTTTCTGCGCTGCGCACAGTCAACCATTAACTTAGCCACCAACGTCAGGTTCCGCAGCTCCAAAAGCTCTTTCGTGATCGTGAAGCTGGCGTAGTAGTCATCGACTTCTTGCTCAAGCACTGAGATGTGGTTTGCAGCTCGTTTGAGCCGTCGGTTGGTCCTGACGATCCCGACATAGTCCCACATTAGACGCCGAAGGGCATGCCAGCTGTGCTGGATAACTACCGCCTCATCTGACACTCGGACTTGGCTATCGTCCCACTGGGGAAGGGCTCTAGCGGTGGTCGACGGCGTGTTTTTTGAAATGTGCTCTGCGGCACTTTTGGCATAAACGAAGCATTCAAGGAGCGAGTTGCTTGCCATTCGATTTGCGCCATGTAGACCTGTACATGCGGTCTCACCAATGACATAGAGGCCTGCGAGGTCCGTCGCACCAAATTGGTCGACGATGACACCACCACAGGTGTAATGCGCCGCGGGCACCACCGGTATTCTCTCGCTCGCCATCTCGATTCCCAAGCTCTGACAACGCGCGTGAACCGTTGGGAAGTGCTCTTGAATTTGCTCAACCGATTTGTGCGTCATATCGAGGTAAACACAGTCCAGACCCAGTCGTTTCATCTCGTAGTCGATCGCTCTTGCCACGACATCGCGAGGGGCCAGCTCGGCCCGTGTGTCAAATCGCGGCATGAATCGTTCACCATTGGGCAAGTGCAGAGTGGCCCCCTCACCCCGCAGGGCTTCGGTGAGCAAAAACGTGCGGTTAGTCGGATTGTACAAGCAGGTTGGGTGGAACTGATTGAACTCTAAGTTTGCGACACGACAGCCTGCCCGCCAAGCGAGTGCGATGCCGTCACCCGTAGCGCCATCTGGGTTGCTGGTATAGCGGTAGACTTTACTTGCACCACCCGTGGCAAGCGCCACGGTCCTTGCACTGATCGTCTCTACTGTGCCCGTAGTGGTGTTCAGGACATAGGCGCCTGTCACCGCATCGCGAGTGGTGATTAAGTCGACGACGCACCGGTCCGTCAGGATCTGAACATTATCGCGCTGACGGATCTGCGCATTCAGGGCTTTGGAGATCGCACTGCCGGTTTGATCCGCCGAGTGGAGAATCCGACGAATGGAGTGACCGCCTTCCATCGTCAGATGGAACTCTCGAAATTCATCGTCGGGTTGGTCGTTTCTCAAATCAAAGTCGACGCCCTGATCGATCAGCCAGTTAACAACCTCCTTACTTTGCTCGACCGTGAATCGAACGGCGTCCTCATGGCAAAGGTCTGCGCCCGCGCTGAGCGTGTCTTCAACGTGTGCCTCCACGGTGTCTCGCTCGTGCAAAACCGCGGCCATGCCCCCTTGCGCCCACGAGGTCGAACCAGAATTCAGGTCTGCCTTGGAGAGCAATCCGATTGATAGCGTTGCAGGCAGCTGAAGTGCCAGGCTTAGACCTGCGGCGCCACTGCCGACGATAAGAACGTCAAAATGTGTATCTAGCACCATGGACTCCGTGTTGCAGCTGCGGCACTCTGACCTTTAAGGCTGCGGGCTTTGCATTGTGACAAATAATTGGAACTTTTCGAATCGCGTAGCGTCTTAAACAACTGAAAACAGATTGGGCACAAGTGGTCGATGTCCGATCTGCTAGGCGGGAAGCGGTACATTGGCACTCAGCGACGGAGATGACAAGCTTGTAAAGCGCGCTAAAAAGGGCGACTCGCGGGCGTTTGATCTCTTGGTTTTGAAATATCAGGGGAGGGTGGCGCAACTGGTGTCACGCTATGTGAATAATGCGGCAGAAGTCGAGGACGTGACTCAAGAGGCTTTCATAAAAGCCTACAGGGCGCTGCCCAAGTTTCGAGGCGATAGCGCGTTTTACACCTGGTTGTATCGTATTGCGGCCAATGCAGCAAAGAATCATCTGGTTGCCCTAGGCCGTCGGCCGACGACAGATTTGGCGCTTGACGACTCGGAGTCCTATGAAGTGCCGGGCCGATTGAAAGATAACGAATCGCCGGATGAGGTGATCATGGGGCAACAACTTGAGGCGGTAATCTCTCAAGCGATTGACGCCTTGCCGCTGGAGTTAAAAGCGGCGTTAACGCTCAGAGAATTTGAAGGTCTCAGCTACGACGAGATCGCTGAAGTTTTAGAATGTCCAATTGGGACTGTAAGGTCTCGAATTTTTCGGGCAAGAGAGGCCATTGATCAGAAAGTGGCATCGCAGATGCGAGGAGAACTGGGTTGAGCGAACGCGACGATGAAAAAAAAGAGGACGGGCAGTCTGTAGTGGCTCGGGAGTGTTTATCGGCCTTGATGGACGGCGAAGCCAATGATCTTGATTTGGCGAGATCACTCCGAGGCGTTGGCGAGTCGGAGGCGCTGAGGCGCTATTGGGGTCGCCAGCAGTTTTATCGCAGTTCAATGTTGGGTAGTTCACTGCCGCACGGTTCGATTGACGTCAGTGCGTCAGTTCGTGAAGCGATCGTGTCCGACAAGCGGGCGTATGCAAATCCTTTAGTGTCCATGGCGGTCGCCGCTTCGGTCACCGTTGCTGTGGTTCTGGGCGGGCAGCAAGCCTTATTGCTAGAAAGTCAGCCGGGTAACGCCATTACAGCGCCTGGCGCTGTGATCCAGATTCCGGGCTCGGGCGCGGTTCAGGCCAGTTTTGCCGAGTCGTCGTTGCCGCAAGCAAGGGTCATTCAAACCACCCCGGTCACGGAGGGCGGACCTCAGGATGTTTACCCCAACAGGATCGCTTATAATCGGTTGGCAAACGAGCGATTTGAGTCGTTGTCGAGACTTCACAATTCAACAGCAACCGCGGCCTCAATAACGCCATTTGTTTCGCGCTCCACAGATCCGCGAACGACCCCTTAAAACAACGAGGCGGCTTTGGTTAATCCAGTAAAGGCATTTGCGATTGGCGCTGTCCTATGGGGCTGCGTTCCCCTGTTGGCCTGGGCTCAGCCCGAGAGGGAATGTGACCTAGAGACAGACCTTGTCGCTGTGGTTGAGGCACTCCAGCAATCGCATAAACGATTTACTTTCTCGGGTACGTACCTTAAAGAATCCGCTGCGGGTCGAGAGTTTATTTCGGTTACGCACAGTGCGGGTGGTGAGCAGGGACGTCTTGAATACCTAAACTCCCTATCTGAAAGTGCGGTGCAGGCGGTCTGGACGCCAAGCGGACCTCGCGTGTCCGCCTGCGAATTGAATTCGATGTACGCGCTGTATTTTCAGCAGGGCCCGATGGTCGCCGGTCGGCTGACCGGGCTGCTTGAATTACGGCCGCGTGATGGCTTGCGGCTGGGGTACCGTCTTGCAGTGGATGCCGAATCTGGGCTTGTCCTTCGGTCCGAGGTCATCAGTGATGACGGGAGTTTACTGGAACGACATGAGTATGCGGCAATTAACGTTGTGCCGGCAGAGGTGACGAGCGCTACCGAACAGCAAGACGTCACATTGGATTATTTAGACATTGTGGGGTTGCCCGTGGGCTACAGGGCTAGCCGTGCGCGTCGGTTTGAACAACGCGCATTGTTTATGAGCGATGGCATTGCTTCAGCGACGGTCGTGTTTGAGCCACTTCCCGAGGGTTTGGCGCCCGGGGAGGGTGCTGTTCGGCAGGGTGCGACCATTAGCTACTCGCGGGGCAGCATTGTAGCGGGCAATCAGGTTCTGATTACTGTCATTGGTGAGATTCCATTGCCCGCGGCCCGGTTAATTGCGGAGGCCGTAAGGGCGGCGCCGAGCGGTGGATCGCAATGAACATTTTCGAGGAAGGCCGGGTTGTTGGACTCGAAGCCGGCGGCGCCTGGGTCGAGACGATGCGAAGCTCTGCCTGTGGTTCTTGCGCTGCACGCTCTGGATGCGGCCACCGAACGTTGGCAGGCGCCTTGACCCGCGATAAAGGACTTGTCCGCGCGAGAGGCTCCCGCACATTGAATGCCTCAGAATGTTCAATAAATGACAAGGTCGAAATTTCGATCCCGCGCGCCACTTTGGCGCAGGGAGCACTATTGTTGTACGGCGGCCCGCTCGCTTTCGGCACGGTGCTTGCTTTTTTTGCAGGCACGGGCAGTGACCTACTGGCAGCCTTGAGTTTCTTTGCAGGCTTGGGTTTGGCGTTTGGCGCACTGCGTTGGTTGACCTCCATGGGGTTGTTCGGAAGTGTCGAGCCCCAGCTCGAGCGCATTGTGGAGCGTTTTACCGAAACGTCGCCGATCATTGTCACTGCGGCGCACGCGCCAGAGCACTAAAGACTCGGTAGAGCAGCAGTTCTGGGCCCCACCAGGAAACTCAAAAATACAGTACCTACACTGAGGATTAGATGAATGATCATAAGAGTTACCCTTGGCTTGATTCTTACCGCAGCAAGCCACATTGCCAGCGCCTCTCTTCCCGATTTTGCAACAATTGTTGAAGAAACATCGCCCGCAGTCGTAAAAATTATTGCTCAAGCGAAGGCGCCTTCACCTGTGGCCCGTGAGCAGCTCGAAGAGCTGGAGCAATTGCCCGAGGCGTTACGACGATTTTTTCAAGATCGTGAACCTCAGGCGCCGAGAGCGGGTGGAACAGGTTCTGGTTTTATCATTTCAGAGGGGGGCTACATTGTAACCAATCACCACGTTGTGGCGCAGGCAGATGAAGTGATCGTCAGGTTGTCGGATCGGCGTGAGTTCGATGCAACTGTGATTGGTACCGATCAACGTTCAGACCTCGCGCTGCTGCAGGTCGATGCTGATGACTTGCCGTTTTTACAATTGGGCAAGTCAAGCGAGCTTAAAGTTGGCGAGTGGGTCTTGGCCATAGGATCACCTTTCGGTCTCGACTATTCGGTCACCGCGGGCATTGTGAGTGCCAAAGGACGAAGTCTACCGACCGAGCGCGGCGAGAATTACGTCCCGTTCATACAGACCGACGTTGCGATAAACCCAGGTAACTCGGGAGGACCGCTGTTCAACCTTCAGGGAGAGGTTGTTGGCGTCAACTCTCAAATTTTTACGCGTTCTGGTGGGTCTATTGGCCTCTCGTTTGCAATTCCGGCAAAGGTAGTGAGGAACATCATTGAGCAGCTTAAGGTCAATGGGGTAGTGGTTCGCGGTTGGTTGGGCGTGAGCATTCAAAATGTCGATCGGACCTTGGCAGAGTCGTTTGATTTAGACCGGCCCCGGGGCGCTCTTGTGGCGCAGGTTGGCAAGGATTCGCCCGCGGAACGCGCTGGCATCGAATCGGGAGATATCATTGTTGAGGTGGACGGTGAGCAAATAGAGGTCTCGGCCGACCTTCCGCACGTGATCGGGCTGATTGCACCAGGGTCAAAAGTCCCGGTCAGCGTCATCAGAGAGGGTAAAGAGCGCTCGATCAAGATCGAAATCGGCGCTTTGGAGGCTAATGAGGTTCCTCGTGTCGTCGCCAGTGCGAGCGAGCCAGGCACGCTCCAGGCCCTCGGTATGGTGGTTCGCGACCTGCAGGAAACGGATGAGAATCCATCAGGCCTTCGCGGAGGCGTGCTGGTCACAAAAGTGGACGACGAATCAGCGGCTGATGAATCGGGTGTTCGGGCAGGCGATATTTTGACACGCGTTGGTCGCACACCGATTAGTCGTCTTGCGGACGTGGAATCGGCCATCGAGCGAATTAAGCCTGGCGACTCTCTGTCGCTTCGTCTCATTCGGCAAGGTTCACCACTGTTTATTGGTATCAAAGTACCGGAAAATGACTAGGCCGCGAGTGGTCAGAGCGAGCGGGCGTGCGCTACACTTCGCGCGCTCGGGGGCATTGCTCGGTTCCCTCATCCAAAAATAGGGAGTCCCAGTGACTGATCTAAGTCACATTCGAAACTTTTCGATTATCGCGCACATCGATCATGGCAAGTCGACGCTCGCTGATCGTTTTATTCAGCATTGCGGCGGCCTCGCTGATCGAGACATGGCGGCGCAAGTACTCGACTCCATGGACATTGAGCGAGAGCGTGGTATTACCATCAAAGCGCAAAGTGTGACGTTGAATTACACGTCACGGTCGGGGGCAGTGTATCAACTCAACTTTATTGATACGCCAGGGCACGTGGACTTTTCATACGAAGTGTCTCGCTCTTTGGCAGCCTGCGAGGGTGCGCTGTTGGTCGTCGATGCAGGGCAAGGCGTCGAGGCGCAGTCCGTGGCCAACTGCTACACAGCGATCGAGCAGGGCCTTGAGGTGTTGCCCATACTGAACAAAATGGATCTTCCCCAGGCAGAGCCAGACCGTGTAAAGAATGAGATTGAAGAGATTATCGGAATTGAGGCCAGTGAGGCGGTGCCCGTCAGCGCTAAAACGGGGCTGGGTATCGAGGACGCCCTTGAGTACTTGATAGAGCACATTCCGCCGCCGGTAGGCGATCGTGACAAGCCGCTTCAAGCACTCATTATCGACTCGTGGTTTGACAACTATCTTGGCGTGGTTTCGTTGGTCCGTGTTCAGCATGGGACCTTGAAAAAGCGCGATAAATTTGTAGTGAAATCCACCGGAAAGGCGCATCAAGCAGACATGGTCGGCGTGTTCACGCCACGACGTACGGTCACGGATACGCTGCGAGCGGGCGAGGTGGGTTTCATTGTCGCGGGTATTAAGGATATTAAGGGCGCGCCTGTGGGCGACACACTGATTGCCTCGGGTGCACCAGAGACAGCAGCGCTGCCCGGCTTTAAAGAGGCCAAGCCGCAAGTTTATGCCGGTATTTTTACGATTAACTCCGACGACTACGAAGATTTTCGAGATGCACTTGGAAAGCTGACCCTCAATGATGCGTCGCTATTCTACGAGCCGGAGACCTCTGACGCATTGGGTTTTGGGTTTCGGTGCGGGTTTCTAGGCATGCTCCATATGGAGATTATTCAGGAGCGGTTAGAACGGGAATATGACCTTGATCTAATTACTACCGCGCCCACCGTCATTTATGAGGTGCTCAAGAAAACGGGCGATGTCGTCAATGTGGATAACCCCTCAAAACTGCCGGAATTAGGTGATATAGAGAGCATGAGAGAACCCATCGCTCGCTGCACAATTCTTACACCGCAGGACTATCTCGGTGCGGTGATTACCCTTTGCGTAGAGAAGCGGGGGAGCCAAGTTGATCTTCAATTCTTGGGCCAGCAGGTGCAGGTTGTTTACGACATTCCCATGGCCGAGGTGGTTTTGGACTTTTTTGATCGCCTAAAGTCGGCCAGCCGGGGCTATGCGTCGTTGGACTACGGCTTTGATCGATTCGAAGCGGCACCTCTGGCACGATTAGACGTACTCATTAACGGTGACAGAGTTGATGCCCTGTCGATTATTGTCCACCGAGACCACGTCCAAGGTCGTGGTCGAGTATTGACAGAGAAAATGAAGGAGCTCATCCCACGCCAAATGTTCGATGTGGCGATTCAGGCGGCTGTCGGCGGAAAAATCGTTGCCCGACAGACCGTCAAAGCGCTTCGGAAAAACGTCACGGCAAAGTGTTATGGTGGCGACGTGACGCGCAAGAAGAAGCTGCTCGAGAAACAAAAGGCAGGTAAAAAGCGCATGAAGCAAGTGGGAAATGTTGAGATACCACAAACCGCATTTTTAGCAGTGCTTCAGGTCGATTAGTCAATCGCTTGAGAGGATGTTCCAGTGAATATTGATTTACCCCTTATTCTCACGATTATCGTTGGGTTAAGTGGGGCGATTTGGCTTTTAGATGCTCTGTTTTTCGCGAGTCAGCGCTCAGAGCGTCTGTCGCGGCTTCAGCGTCAACACCCCAACTGGTCCAAGCACGGCTCGGCGGACGAGAAGTTATTCACTCACGCTGCGATTCAAGAAGCCTCGGAACCGCTTGTCGTCGAATACGCCAAGTCATTTTTCCCGGTTCTAGCCTTTGTCTTGGTGCTCCGCTCGTTTTTGTACGAGCCGTTTCAAATTCCATCGTCGTCGATGGTACCCACCCTACAGGTCGGTGATTACATCTTGGTGAACAAGTTTAATTATGGGTTGCGCTTACCAGTGACGCGCACCAAAGTCTGGAGTATGGGATCGCCAGACCGTGGCGATGTAATGGTCTTCTATCCGCCCCACGCGAATAAGCAGTACTACATTAAACGCGTGATTGGCATTCCGGGAGATCGTATTCAGTACCGCAACAAGCGTTTATCGGTGAATGGCGTTGATGTTCCGCGTGAGTGGCTGGCCGAGATCCCCGGCACCCGACGCATACAGGTGGGGCTTGAAGAGCCGCGAAGCGAACGGTCGCACCTCTTTCAGGTGGATCAGATGCGTCCGGCTCGAGATTTCTCTGTCGTTGTCCGACCCGGTCATTACTTCATGATGGGTGATAATCGTGATAACAGCTCCGACAGTCGAGTCTGGGGCCAGGTCCCCGAGCGGGACATTGTGGGCGAGGCAGTGGCTATATGGATGCACTGGGAGTCGCTCTTTAGTATTCCAAGCTTTGATCGCGCAGGGGCTTTGCATTGATTGGGGCACGAGTGTCCCGTGTCAATCGTCGTGAACAAGGAGCGTCTAGTTTGACTGCCCTCTGTTTTGTGATCACCGCATGGGTGTTTCTGACCGCTTTGTTGCGTGGTCTGCCTATTTATTTAGAGCACCGCGTCATTGTCCGTGCGATGCACAACGTCGCTCAGGGTTATGACAGCGCAGCCCATGGCAGAGAAGAGGTTCGTCAGGCACTTCAGAAAACGTGGACAGTGAATCGGATCGACGGCGTTGCGTCGGAATCGGTATCGATAGACCGACGGCGCACCGGGGTTATCTTGACCTTGAGTTACAGCATCAGCTTTCCCCTTGTAGGACCCATCGACGGGATCTGGCGGTTTGATGATATTGTGGCGGATAGCCGCTCGGTGAGGAGGTCGCTCTGACTACACTGACACTCAAGCCTAAATTTACGGCGCTGCATCAATCGATAGGCTATGTCTTCGAGGACCACGCGCTCTTGGTTCAGGCCCTAACGCATCGAAGTTTTGGTGCCACAAATAATGAACGTCTTGAGTTCATAGGGGATGGTTTAGTCAACGCTGTGGTTGCACAGCTTCTGTATGACGCATACCCGCAACTTGACGAGGGGAGCTTGTCTCGACTTCGTTCTCAGCTGGTATCCAAAGATGGACTTGCTCGGGTCGCACAGCGCTTTGCGTTGGGACCACTTTTGCTACTCGGTACTGGTGAGCGTAAGAGTGGCGGTCGCCAGCGCAGCAGTATTTTATCTGACACTGTTGAAGCCATTGCGGGGGCAATCCTCACAGAAGCGGGTTTTGGGGCCGCCAGTCGAGTTGTTGCACAATGGTTTATCGATGATGTTCATCAACTTGATCTTGACGCCACACGCGACGCCAAGACGCAACTTCAGGAATGGCTTCAAGGGCGACATTTTTCACTGCCGTGCTACGAGGTAGTGTCAATAACGGGGGACGATCACAGTCAGGTGTTTGAAGTCTCGTGTGTTTGTGAGGCGTCGAAGCATCGTGCCGTTGGCATTGCCTCAAGCCGCAAGAAGGCAGAGCAACAAGCGGCAAATAATTTATTGGAGACTCTGATTCATGAGTGATGCCGCTGACCCTAAGTGTGGATTCGTCGCACTGGTGGGGCGACCGAACGTAGGGAAGTCCACATTGCTGAACTTCTTACTTGAGCAGAAGCTCAGTATTACTTCGCGCAAACCCCAAACGACGCGGCAACAGGTGCTGGGTGTTAAGACCGTAGACGCTGACCAAATGATATTTGTTGACACGCCGGGCCTTCATCGTGATGAACCTAAGGCGATTAACAAAGCCATGAATCG
>CAYVQI010000039.1:10378-17176 GCA_964454155.1 uncultured Alteromonadaceae bacterium
AGGGACAAATCACCAATCGAACGGAGCGATTTCTTGCGGCAGAGCTCATACGTGAAAAAATAATACGCCAGCTGGGTGACGAGCTGCCACACACAACGGCGGTCGAGATTGAGGGCTTTCAACCGGATGAGCGCGGCACGCAGCACATCAGTGCCATCATATTTGTGGAGCGAGAAGGGCAAAAGCGTATTGTTATTGGAACCGGTGGATCGCGGCTCCGCTCTATTGGAACGGAAGCCCGGCGCGACATGGAAAAAGCGTTTGACAGTAAAGTGATGCTCAAACTTTGGGTGAAGGTAAAGTCGGGTTGGTCGGACGACGTGCGAGCATTGCAAAGCCTAGGACTCGAAGGCGAGTCGTGACGCCGGCCATGCAACCTGCGTGGGTGTTAAGCCGTCAGTCCTACCGAGACTCGAGTTTTTTGGTGCACTTTATGACTGCAAACGAAGGCCGACTCACTGCCATTGTCAAAGGCGTGCATCGAAAGCAGAGAGGGGGATCCCTGGCGAGTCTGATGCAACCCTTCAGTCCCGTGCTTGTTAGTTTGGGCGGAAAATCTGAACTGCGTTACCTTGCGGGTGCGGAAAGCGCGGGGATCGCGATTTCTCTACCCGGTGAAAAGCTGTTTATTGGACTGTATCTCAACGAGTTACTGACGCTGTTACTTCCAAAGTTTGATCCGTCACCGACTATCTTTGCCGCTTACGGCGCATCTCTGGCACAAATAGCGGATAAGGACGACACTGAATTAATTCTCAGGCGTTTTGAACTCCTCTTATTTGACGAATTGGGGTACCAAATTCAGTGGCACTGTGATCATGACCAGAATCCAATTGATCCGACGATAAACTACGTATTTCAAAGTGATAAAGGCTTTGTTAGCCGGAGTGCGGGCGCGGCTGATCTCAGTGCATTGACGGGCCAAGACCTGTTGACGTTGTCGAGCTGGCAACACTCTGAGCGAGTGATTGATCCGCCGTTGAGGCGCAAGCTGAAACAGGTGATGCGACAGGCTATTGAGTATCGATTGGGTGGGCGGGCTTTAAGAGTTCGAGATGCGGTGAATCAATGGCGGCAGGTCGGGAACACTGAGGAGCGATGACGTGATATTGGGTGTTGGTGTGGATATTGTTTTATTGACACGTGTTGAATCCGCGTTCTCACGTTTCGGAGACCGTTTTTCAAAAAAGATACTTTCGGTACAGGAGCTCTCGAGCGGGACTGTTGATGCGCGGTTATTGGCAAAGCGGTTCGCGGTCAAGGAGGCGATTGTCAAGGCGCTGGGCACCGGGTTTAGAGGCGGCATAACGATGCCGTCCATGAGCATCATCAAGACCGAGCTGAACGCGCCTAAGGTGGTTCTGTCTGGTGCTGCCTTGGAGCGACTCGAGCGTTTGGGCGGTACTGAGGTTTTGGTCTCTATCGCGGATGAAGTAGACTCCGTAATTGCTTTTGCGATTGTGCAGTAGCCCATCGCGCTCGCTGCCCATTAGCCAGAAGCCAGACCCGATGCATGTAGACGACTACCCAACAATAGAGTCAACCATAGGACAGACCCCTTTAGTGCGTCTGCAACGGATGCTTGAGAATCCTCGGAGTGTGGTGCTCGCGAAGTTGGAAGGTAATAACCCGGCTGGGTCTGTTAAGGATCGTCCCGCCATGAGCATGATTCGAGAAGCGGAGGCTCAAGGCGTCATTCGTCCCGGCGACGTCATTATTGAAGCAACAAGTGGTAATACGGGTATCGCACTGGCAATGGCGGCAGCAATCCGAGGATATCGCCTAAAGCTAATTATGCCCGCGCACATGAGCAATGAGCGTAAACAGTCTATGGCAGCCTATGGTGCCGAACTCATCGAAGTGACTCAACGCGAGGGTATGGAGGGTGCCAGAGATCTTGCCGAGCAAATGGCTGCCGCGGGAGAGGGGATAGTGCTCGATCAGTTCGCGAACCCTGACAATCCGAAGGGACACGTTCTCTCAACAGGACCGGAGATCTGGGAGCAAACCTCTGGCAAAGTGACGCACTTTGTAAGTTCCATGGGCACCACCGGCACCATAATGGGTGTGTCGAGCTACTTAAAAGGGAGAAACCCCCAGATTCAAATCGTCGGACTGCAACCGGTTGACGGTTCACAGATTCCCGGTATAAGACGTTGGTCGGACGCTTATCGCCCTAAGATTTTCAACGCCACTGCCGTTGATCAGGTTATTGACGTCTCTCAGGAACGCGCCGAAGTCACGATGAGGCGACTGGCGCGAGAGGAGGGTATTTTTGCCGGTGTGTCATCTGGAGCATCGATCGCCACGGCCCTTGATATTGCAGAGGGAAATGACGGAGTGACCGTCGTTGCGATCGTCTGTGATCGTGGTGATCGCTATTTATCGACAGGGGTTTACGAGCAGTAAACTCAGAGGAATCAGATCGGATGTACGATATCAATGACCTCAAACGCGTTATGGAAAGGCTTCGGGACCCTCAGCACGGTTGTCCCTGGGACCTCGCTCAAACTTACCAGTCCATTGCGCCGTTCACACTGGAGGAGTGCCTTGAGCTGGTTGACGCGCTCGAGCAGGCTGACGTCGAGCATGTTGAGGAGGAGCTTGGCGATCTTCTATTTCAGGTTGTATTTTACGCCCAGCTTGGCCAAGAGGACGGGCAGTTCGATTTTGACAGCGTGGTCGCCGGCATTACACAGAAACTCATCCGACGTCATCCACATGTCTTTCATGAGGGAAAGCTTGAGGGCGTAGTTCACGACAAGACGTCGCTGGATGACATCAAACGCAACTGGGAAAGCGCGAAGGCGACTGAGAGACTGGCCCGTGCACAACACAGTGTTATGGATGACGTCCCATCCACACTCAGTGCTCTGGCTCGCGCACAGAAACTTCAAAAACGCGCGAGCGGTGTGGGCTTTGATTTCGAGACGCTACAGGCCATTTCACTCAAGCTCACTGAAGAGCTTGATGAGCTCTCGGGCGCAATCGAATTAGGTGCAACGCAAGAGATCGAAAGTGAACTGGGGGACGTATTATTTACCGTCGTCAATATGGCGAGGCATTTGAAGGTGGATTCTGAGGCTGCGCTTCGCAAAGCAAATAGACGTTTTGAGACGCGTGTTAGGACGGCCGAAGGCGATGCGCTCGCCGACGGGAGTCGATTGGACGAAGAAAATATCCAGCGTCTTGACGCGCGTTGGCAAGAGGCAAAGCGTAAAGAGCGGTCGAGATAACTTGTAAGGTCTGCTCTCGGTGTGTATTTTCTCGCTCTTAGGCTGTAATGCGGTCTGATATCGTAAATAGGGACAACATGCGTATTATTCTTCTGGGTGCTCCAGGCGCCGGTAAAGGGACCCAAGCCGCCTTTTTGTGCGACCACTTCGGTATCCCTCAAATCAGCACTGGTGACATGCTTCGCGCTGCTGTAAAGGCAGGCACGGAGCTTGGAAAAAAAGCAAAGGTGATCATGGACGAGGGTGGCTTAGTCTCCGATGACATTATCATTGGGTTGGTGAAAGACCGATTAGAGGAGCCCGACTGTGAAAAGGGCTGTCTCCTTGACGGGTTTCCCAGAACCATCCCGCAGGCCGAGGCGATGGTCGATGCGAACATCGATATTGATCAAGTCATTGAAATTGACGTTGACCACGAAGAAATAGTCTCACGCATGAGTGGGCGTCGTGTGCATCCAGGCAGCGGACGTATTTATCACATTGAGCACAACCCGCCAAAACAAAGCGGACTCGACGACCTGACCGGCGAGCCCCTTATCCAGCGAAACGACGATGCAGAGGCGACTGTTCGCCATCGGCTCGGTGTTTACGAGAGTCAGACGCGCCCACTGGTTGGATTTTACAGTGCATTGGAGGGCCCGCAGTACCATCGTATTAATGGAGTGGGAGCGGTCGACGCGGTGACTCAAAGTATTCGGGACGCGCTGGGCCAGTAGTAATTCTCAGTCAAGGACACTAAGCTCTCAGCACACCCTCCAACAGGCCAGCGGCATGTCTGAGAACGACTTGATTCTTTACCATTACCCGGCGTCCCCCTACGCTGAAAAAGTTCGCCTGCTTGCCAGCTGTCTCGACGTGCCGTGGCGCTCGGTGGAGGTGGCTATTCAGCCTCCCAGAAATACGCTCGCGCTGCTTGCTGGGGGCTATCGTCGGATACCCGTGATGCAGATAGGCGCTGATATATTTTGCGATACGGCGATTATCAGTGAAGAGATAATCGATTGTTCTAAACAGACCTTAGCGGCCTGTGATGACGGGTCGCAGGCATTGGCGCAACGGGCAGAGACTGATGTGTTTTTTGCTGCAATTCGACAAAATTCACCACTGAAAACGGCGTTAGGTCTGACATGGATGCTTGGATTAAAGGGAATGATGGCATTTGCTAAGGACCGCGCATCGTTCTCAGCAGGCCACAAGCCTGCCGAACAGAGTCCGGCCGCCGCGAAACGCGTTTTCCGAGAATTTCTAAATGATTTGGAGCAACAGCTCGTGGGTAAGCGCTATGTTAGTGGCGCGTCGCCTAGCCTCAGCGATTTCTGTTGTTATCACCCGATTTTTTTAGCCCAAGGGTTTAAAAGTATCAAACCGCATCAGATCCCTGAGACTGTTCGGTCTTGGATGACAAGGATGGCCGAAATCGGCTGGGGTGATTACGCGAATGTTGAAGCCTCAGACGCGCTTGAAATTGCGAAAATGCAAGATCCTCGGTCGCTTCCGTCAGTGGATGTTGCGCATGAAGACGTGGGCGAATGGGTGACAGTGACGCCCACAGATACTGCACGCGTTCCAGTGACCGGGACATTGGTGAGCTTGAGTGCTGAACGCATTATTATCGCAAGACGCTCGGAAGACGTGGGCCTGTGCCATATTCATTTTCCGAGACATGGCTTTACCTGCGAGCGCATTCGGTAGGCGTCTGACATGAACGGAACAGCACTCATTACCGGCGCATCCTCGGGACTTGGTTTGGAGTTTGCGCGTCAATTAGACGGCAGGGTCAGTCACTTTATTTTGGTTGCGCGACGCGGGGAAAAGCTTCAAGCCTTAGCGGCTTCGCTCAGCACGCCTTCGACTATAATTGAGCAAGACCTGAGCTTGGCTGACTCTCCCGGCGCCCTTTGTGAACGTATTGAGGTGCTAGGACTTACGGTTGATGTACTGATCAACAACGCGGGTATTGCTGGACCGCATTTATTAAGCGTGACCGAATATAGCGAGCAGCGCAGATTTGAGCAGTTGATGATGAATACCGTCGCTGAACTTTGCAGCCGGCTTATTCCACGTATGCAAAGCCGTGGCGCGGGATGGGTGGTTAACGTGGCATCGGTCGCGGGACGTTTCCCAAGTTCCGATAGTGGTAATTACGGGCCTGCTAAGGCCTACGTGATCGCGCTTTCCGAGGAACTTAACCTGGCTGCGAAAAACAACGGTGTCAAAGTGACCGCCTTGTGCCCGGGGTTTACGCATACTGAGTTTCACACTGTCGCTGGACTTATGGACGAAAAAGCGAACTCACCGTCATGGATCTGGTACGACGCAAGTACGGTCGTGCGCGAAGGTTTGGCGGCGTGTGACAAAGGGCAGTCTGTCATTATCTCGGGTCGCTTATATCGTTGGTTGGATCCTTTTTTGCGGTCTCGATTATTAAGAGACACCATATTGCGCCTCGCGGGTCGTCGATCGGTTTAGTCGAGTCGGTCAGCACTAGCCTAATGCGTGGATTTAATTCACAATTCGCGGCGAAATATAGTTTTGACTAAGGGATAGGTAATGCCAGTAATAAAGTTCATTGAGTTTGATGGAACTGAGCACGAAGTGGATGCCGATGATGGCATGAGTATTATGGAAGTTGCGATGAAGTACGACATCCCTGGGATCGACGCCGATTGTGGCGGCGGTGCTGTCTGTGGGACCTGTCACTGCTTTGTCGAGGAGTCAGCAGGTCCGCTCCCCGCAGTGGATCCCCAGGAGGGGTCAATGCTGGGCCTCCGACCCGATCGAGAGAGTAACTCACGTCTGAGCTGTCAGCTACAGGTGAGCGACGCCATGGGCAATATGATCGTCAAGCTCCCTGAATTCCAAATGTAAGCGACGGGGTGCAGATAGGGCTGCAGGGGACGTAGGATCTTTAGCTGACCTGCAAACGCTGCCGCTGAACGAACTCGATGTGTCGGATCTGCACCGTTTGACACTCGACTGCTGGCAGCTACTTCTCGAGCATCTGAGCAGTGCATTGCCAATCCACTTTCAAGCTGAAAGCCCGATGAGAGCGCTCTGGTCGATTATACGCGTCGGGCGCACAGCGCTCATCGGTCGGCCGAGACGAACCTGCAATGACTCAGTGCGTGGGTACCTCCGCATACCGGTGCACGTCACTCGATTTTAAATAACCGCGAGAACCCTGTTTGGTGGCAAACCTCAGCACAGACAATCGGACGCAACCAAACGCCGACCCGGTGTCGGTTTCAGAGCGTAGCGTCAGTGTCGCGTCAAGGCCGGCGTTGGGTATTGATGGGTGCCGCGGTGGCTGGGTGATCGCGTTCCGGGTCGACGACGAAATTCAATTTGAGACGAGGGCGGATTTGCCGTCCTTGAATGAGGTTTTGGCATTAGATGCGAGCGTGATGATCGACATGCCGATTGGTTTGTTGAGTGAAGGTGGGACCCGACACTGTGATGCGCTTGCGCGAGCCCAGTTGCGCCCGTACCGGTCTTCGAGCGTATTTGGAGTGCCCGCGCGGGAGGTCGCAAGCTGCACCAACTATGCTGAGGCGAACGCGTT
>CAYVQI010000040.1:0-17129 GCA_964454155.1 uncultured Alteromonadaceae bacterium
CTGTGCGAGCATCAGTTTGATCCAAATGCGCAAGAATCGTTTCGCCTGCGACCGTCTTTTGGCCTAGACAGACCGCTGGACCTACGTCTTTTGGCAAATAAATATCCAGCCGACTCCCAAACCGAATCAGGCCGAAGCGGTCCCCTGCGGTCAACTCAGCGCCCTCGTCTACGAAACAAACGATGCGACGTGCAACGAGACCGGCAATCTGCGTGATTCCAATTTTAATGCCGTCGGTACGCGTGATAGTGATGGAGTTGCGCTCATTGTGTTCGCTGGCTTTATCCAACGAGGCATTGAGGAATTTTCCATGGTGGTAGCTGACACTCGTTACCGTGCCGTCAATGCAGGCGCGATTGACGTGGCAGTTGAAGACGTTCATGAACACCGAGACGCGAGTCAGGGGCTCGTCACCTAAACCCATTTCCGGCGGAGGCGTGACGTCTTGTATCAATGACACCACACCGTCGGCGGGCGAAATAACGAAACCCTCGCTCTGGGGCACGACGCGCACGGGGTCTCGGAAAAAGTAGTAACACCAGACCGTAAGACCCACCCCCATCCAGAACAAGGGATCCCATATCAACCCCAAGACGAAGGTAGCGATCGCAAAAGACGCCACAAATTTTCGCCCTTCCGGGTGCATTGGAAGGATGACGGAATCCAGTAAGTTCATTGTCTAATACACCTTTGTCAGTAGCTTGCAGAGCGCTCGGCAGTCGAGGCTGAGGGCGCAAGTATAAGACGTCTGACAGAGGTGTCGAGGGAAGCTGTTCAAAACGGTGCGTGCAGCGCGCGTAAAGTGTGATTGAGTTTCGCCCGCAAACCTACACTTTCATGAACGCGAGAATGTCGGTGACGAGTTCTTGAGGGATCTCCTCCTGAATGAAGTGCCCTGCGTCGGGATAAACTTTGTGGGCCTGTCCGTGCGAGCCCGGTATGGCCTTCTGTAATCGTGTCTTGGCACCTTTAGACATCGGATCTTTGTCGCCAAATAATGTTAAAAATGGTTTGTTAAAGGAGCCTAGTTTTTCGAGTGCCGCTCGGTTTCCCAGCGCGCTTGGGTTGTCCGGTGTCACGCCGATCAGCCCAGGAAACGCTAAAATCCCCGCTTGCTGCCGAAGCATCGCAAACGGCGCCTGGTAGCCCGCCCATTCGTCGTCTGACAAAGGGCGCGTTAATACACTGCCCATTGCTCGTCTGAAGGGAAATGCCCAAAAAAACCGCATAATGATTTGCCACAACTTCAGCGCATTATTGCCCTGCCCTGTCGGCAGCCCCGTGTTCGAGGCAATCACACGCGTAAATCGATCTGGGTAGTCAGCAACCAAGTGCAGTCCAATCGTTCCGCCCCAATCTTGACAAAAAAGTGTGATGTCACTCAGATCCGCGGCCTCGAGCCAGCGTGACATCCACGCCACGTGACGGGCTTGGTTGTAGTCACTGCGTTTTGCGGGCTTGTCACTGCGCCCACAACCCACGAGGTCAACAGCAACGACACGATTTCCTGCGGCCACTAAGCCCGGAATCATGAAGCGGTAGAGGTACACCCAAGTCGGATTCCCGTGCATCAGTAATATTAATGGGGCCTCTCGGGGGCCCTCGTCAATGTAATGGACACGTAGCTTTGAGCCATCACTATCGCTTATGGTGATGTAATGGGGTTCGAAGGCGTAGTTCGATAAACCTTGAAATCGTTCATCGGGCGTCCGTAATACCGTCATCATGGTTTTTTCCCTTGGCGTCGTGGCGCTGGGTACGCACTTACATCTGTATCTTTAGCGATACGCTTGCGTAACCAGCAATTTATTGACACTCTTTATGCCATATTAAAAAATTTATGCAACTGATCACTACTCTAGGACGGCGCTCATGAACAATCTCGCTTACTCACTCTCGCTTAACCTTGATGACTTTCGCGACGCTCGTCAGATCACCACATTCGAGGCGACTGAGAGCGCAATCTCGGACGGCGAGATTTTGGTCAAAGTCGATAAGCTCGCATTGACCGCAAACTCCATAAGCTACGGACTGGCTGGAAAGTCTGGACTGATTCGGTACTTGGACATCTTTCCGGCGACTGAGGGCCTTGCCAATCTCCCCTGCTGGGGCTACGCCGACATCGTCGCCTCAAAGCACCCACAAATTGAGGCCGGTACCCGCATTTACGGCTTTTTCCCTATTGCCTCGCACGTCATCATGGCGCCGGGGAAGACCAGCCGAAACGGTTTCACAGACACGAAGCACTGCCGGTCAGTGGTACCGGCGTTTTATAACGAGTACGCGTTTACAAAAACTGAGCCCGGGTACGCGCCAGAATTTGAAGAAACAATAATGATGTTTCGGCCCCTTTTTGGCACCTCGTTCTTAATGCAGAGCTACTGTGAGGACCATCATTTTCACGGCGCCAGTCGGGTCATCGTGACCTCGGCCTCAGCCAAAACAGCTATGGGCTTTGGCTACCTTATGAAAAAGAATTTTGGTGGGAAAATTGAGACCATTGGTCTGACCTCAAGTCGGAATTTCGATTTTGTGACGCAACTCGACTGCTTCGACAGCGTTCTTGCTTACAACGACATTGATCAAATTGCCAGCGACCCAACGACGGCTATTTTCGACGTCGCCGGTAATTCTCAAGTGGTCGCCGAGCTGCATCACAGACTGGGGGAGTCAATTGCTTATTCGGGTTCGGTGGGTAAAACACACTGGGATTCCAGCCGTTCGCCTAATGCTCAAACGCGACCCGGACCAAAGCCCGTATTTTGGTCGGGGCCCGATCAAATCGGTGTTCTCCGAGAACGCCTTGGAATCAGTGAGATGTGGCAACAGATGGGTCATGCCATGGCCGATTTCATGATCTCTGCACACCAGTGGATCGAGATGAAAGAAGCCTCCGGTCCCGAGGCGATGACGCTCAAGATTCGCAGTATGCTCGACGCCGAAGTTGGGGCCCATGAAGGTGTGATTTTAAGACCCTGAGGACCATCATGATGATTATCAATACCCTGAAGGTCATGGCGTTCTCTCTGCTGCTGCTCGCGTTCTGCGTATTCACATTTGCTTATTTGTCGCCCAGACCGCCGCTCACCACCGATCCCACAACGCTTGCTGGTGATGGGTCAAGCTACGATTACTGTGAACTGCCCAAGCTCGATAGCAGCGGACTGATGGCGGCCGAAATTCCAAAAGGGAACACCCCGGGCTGCGCCTATTCGCAGTTTCCATTACCGATACTGCGAGAATGCACCGAACCACTTGCCAAGGGTGCAGACGACATTCGTGGCTTGTGGCGGGCTGTTGAAGGAGCGCGAACCGGTCACGTGGAGCGCGTTGAACAATGCGGTGCGCGCACCGTGATCACGTCCTCAGGAATTATTCACGATTACGGCCCGAACAGTACCGCGGGCTTAAATACTAACGATACGGAAGGGAACGTGCTCTTCACTGCGGGTGCACGGGCGTTTTGTATGCGCACCTCAGCGTCGATGATTTGGGAGAGCAACAAACTCAACTTTTACGTATTTGGCTGGGGACCTCAGGTCGTAAGTCGTTATCGAGAAGGCGAGTACCTGGTTTGGGAGTACGCCGATGGTAGTGTCAACAAGATGGAGCGACTGTGTGAGCTGCCCCAAGAACACAAAGTACCCCGCGCACGCGGCAGGCGCTTCAAATTGTTCTAGCGGGCGCTCACGCACGTCACATTAAAGCCTGGCGAACCAAGGGAAGCTGGTCGTTTCCAAAATACAATCGCTCCTCGTTGACAATCATGGTTGGCGAACCAAACGCACCTTTGGCAATGGCCTCTTCGGTGTTCGCGCGAAGCCGGTCCTTAATGACTTGCTCGCCGGCGTCATCGACCAAACGCTCCCCGTCAATACCCAGCGAATTGGCCACATCGGCAATGACCGATGGGTCATCAATGTTCCTGCCCTGCATAAAATAGGCCGTAAACACCGCGTGGGAAAACGCATACAGCGTGTCTTGCTCGTTCTCGAGCGCACAACAGGCCCTCATCGCCAGCACAGACTTGATGGGGTGGTGTTCGGTGGGAAAATTAAGGGGCAGATTCGTCAAAGCGGCCCACTCGTGAAGCCACGTAAACGTATGAACGACCTTCGGGTCGGTTGGATTCGATCGTGCTGCGTACACGCCCTGATTGACCGCATTAAAAACACCACCAACAAGAAAAGGACGCCAGACCACAGTTGCCTCGGTTTCCTCAATGATCGATTGGATATTGTTAAACGCGAGATAAGTCCAAGGCGAGGACAAATCATAAAAAAAAGTAAGCTTGGCCACCACCTGGTCCTCGTAAATTCGCTCTGTCTCGTTATCCTCCTAGCTGCCCCCTCACGATGCAAGCCTTCCACCTGACTTGACCTGTTTTTCAGTTACCTAAACCACCCAACTCGCCGACTCAATGGTAAGGTTGCACCCTCAGAGAAGCATCAAAATAGCGAGGTTTGCATGTTAAAAGTACATGGCGTACACGGCTCACCATTTGTACGAAAAGTTCTAATCGTCCTAGAAATGAAGGGCATCCCCTACGAAATTGTCACCCAAATGCCGTTCACCGGTGATGCAAAGTACAAGGCGCTTAACCCGCTTGGAAAAATACCAACGCTTGTGGATGGTGCGCTAACGCTGGGCGACTCAAAAGTCATCTGTCGATACCTCGAATCAGCTTATCCCGACGTTGCGGTTTATCCAGCGGACGTGAGCGATAGAGCCATGGCCGACTGGTATGACGACTTTTCTTCAGGTGCTTTAGCAGAGCTTGCCGCGGGGATCTTTTTTCAGCGATACATGCGCCCCAGGGCGTTCAAGCAAGAGCCAGACGAGGCGCTGATTTCAACGATTATCGAAAAAAAATTACCGCCGTTACTTGACTACCTTGAAGGCCAACTCCCCGAGACCGGTTATCTGTTTGGCCACTTTACGCTCGCTGATTTGACAATTGTGAGCCCGTTTATCAACGCCGGCTATGCGGGATACCACGTCTCTGCAGACACATGGCCAAAGGTGGCCGCGCTCATTGCTCGCGTGCGAGGCGAACCCGCCGTTGTCACAATTCTCGACAAAGAGGCCAAGGCCCTTGGCTTGGGCTGAGCAGCTCCCAGACGTTATTGGGGACGATGGTGGCGCCGGATTTCCTGCGCCACAAGCCACAGGCGGTCTTGTCCCCAGATCTCAAGTTGAACGTCGCCTTTTGCATCAATGAGCCGGTAACTGGGGACCCCCCACAGGCCGCCGTCGTACATTGACAGTCGATTGGCTTCGACCACTTCTTCCCAGGCGGTGTCGCCCAGGTGCTCTTTCGCCTCATGCCAACTCAACCCTGCCGACTCGACCACCCGTCTTAAGCCGCGACTGGTATTGGTATTAACGCCCATCGAAAACGCGTGCCTGAGAAAGCTCGACAGCAAGTCAACGCCCTTGCCCTGGCTGTCAGCCCACGGATAGAGGGAATAACAGCGCCGAACAGGCTCGCCTATCGGGTCAAAAAAGTTGCCGTAGGGTACGCCACGCCGACGCGCTTCGCGTGCGGTGTCGGAAAAAATATAAGTGCCCTTTTCGCGCGTTGCTGGAACACCACGCATGACCATCGGTAACACCGGCCTAAGCTGGAGTGTGACGCCTGATTGCGCGGCTAAGGCGACTGTTTCATCAAAGACGATCGAGGTGTAGGGACTACGAAGCGAGGGGAAGAACTCAAGCGTCAGTGCGCTTGCATTCTCAACATCACCTAAGTCGACCGCGGGACAGGCCGCAACAGCCGGTTCATTGGGCTCACTGTCCACACCCAGTGCAGACAAGCGTTCCTCTAGGTAGTGAAGTCTATCGACACCCCAGTACCACTCACCTTCGTAGTGAAACATGCCACCCGAATAGTGCTTGAGCGCAGTGCGTCGCTGGGTTCCGACCTCAAGTGCCGACTCGGTCGCACGCGCGTCAGCCTCGCCGTGTTCCTCAGCCAGGGCTTTGAGTACCACTAAGTCACCCGCCCACAGCGCCCTACTGACGGCTGACACAAGACCTGGCGGTAAGTGATGAGCCGAGGCCGCAAGAATCGATGACGCGAGGTCGATCAGTGACTTTGGAGGTGATTTTGCACCCATTGGAAAATTGGTGCCGTATTGTGAGGCGATGAGTCCAGCGTCATAGCGTGACAAAGTCAGTAGTAGTTCAGCGTCGGGAGCGTTATTACCCTCAGGCCCTCTCACAATATGACACTTCAGCTCGACGCTGTAACGCGCTGCAAACTGTTCTAGGACTTGGCTGGCAAGGTGGCTGTACCCGTCGGCCACCTGATGGAAGTACTCCACGACGTGCGCCCTACCCGAGCGCTGTCGGACGTTTTCTGCTTTACGTCGTCGGGATACCAAGCGCGCTTCGCTGTGCGTGTGCGTCACGACCTTAGACACGATTCGTCGGAAAATGGGCGAGGGATCCATGGTTGCCGCACCACCCTGATCTTTAAATTGCTCTGCCATCGTCGCTATACCTTTGTTTTCCCAAGCTGCATTGCTAACACGACCTAAGCTACTGGAGAACTAAACCACTTTAAACCTGAGCCACTTGAAACCTGAGCCACTTGAAGCCTGGGCCACTTGATACCCAGTACACCGGAGACTTAGGCAGCTGGAGACGGCAGTCACTGACTACACCCAAATCTCGAGGTGGTTCACCCGCACAACTTTATGTGTTGTTTTCAGTGAGAGAATGTCGGACAAGCCAACGTCAGCCAACACGCGGTCCAACTGCGCTTGCTCAGTGGGCGTGGCCTTCGCGTAGGCGTCCTGAACACGCTGTAAAAGGAAAAACCGGTAAGGCATGACCGCCGTTTCGATCGTGGTGTCACGCCAACTAAACGCGCACATTCCGATCGCACGACCTTTAAATGATCCGCCGTTAGCGCCTTCCAAAACGCTAGGACGACTGGCGATCCATTCGTTGGCAAAGCCCACATGCGCACGTATTTCGGGAAGGTATTCCTCGGCGATGTACCTTAAAAGTGCGGTCAACGTATCGGGCAACTGATCGGGTGAAACAAGACTGGGATCGTGTCTATGCTCTACCCACTTTTCTTCACGCGAATTCATTCTCTCAACCCAGCGCCCCACGGAAGGCGCGAGTTGGTGCATCAATCGAAGTGGCGCAGGGTCACGATTAAGGTGTGCAAACAAAGGCCCGATAAAACCGTAGTCAGCAATCGTTGCGTGCCCCCCCAGTAGAAACGGGTGCGACCTAAGATGTGCGGAAAAAAGAGCGAGGAACTCCTGATAACTCTGCTCGACCAACGCAAACGTTTCTGGCATCACACCAAAAGATACCGCCGCTTTACGCATGCGGCCACTCGAAAAATCGAACGTCGCGTCTCGCTCTTCATCCGAAGCACCCACAGGTGCTAACGCACTGCTGAACTCATTTCGAATAAATACCATGTTCTCATCGTCAAAATTCCAACGATAATGCATAGCGGGTCTCAACAGGCCCTCTCCACCAAAGAGCTCAAGCAGATACGCGAGCGTCTTGAGGACGCCAGACTCAGGAAATGCCGACGCGTCTTTACCGAACTCGACGTCGAGCTCGTCGATAATGTTCGCCCCGTCCTGAATTAGACGCCCATCGGGGCACTCAATGACCGGCAAAATAAAGCGACCGACTGCCGGTACGATTCGCTCTCTGAACTCGGGATGATTAACCCCATATTCTACAAAGGGAACTCCGCGCTTGATTAAGTAGCTGCGGGCCTTAGCCGTGTACAAAGAGGCCGGCATACCCCACAAAATATACTGTGTCAAAGTCGTACTCCTGTTAGATTTGCCGCATCACGTTCTGACCGGATCTTTGTCCGATTAGTTCGGCGTGTACACGTATTCATCGCCATCGACAAATGGCTGATCAACCGTTTTATCGACCAAAATGGCAGAGTCCATAGCCGGCGCGTAGAGCGGACCCACTGAATGAGCATTGTGAACATTGAGTAAGCCCTCCAGCTGGGCGACAACCTCAGGCCTCGTGGATGCCAGATTCACCTGCTCCGTTGGATCCGTTGCCAAGTCGAACAACCACACCTTTTTACCGTCAGTCCGTCGCTCATTGACTTGAAGTTTCCAATCGTTGTGGCGCACCACTTGGTAGTGCCCGTTTTGCCAAAACAGCGTGTCACGTGCCCACTCAGCATCGCTCTGACCCTGCGCAAGACCCAGCAGTGGCACACCGTCTATTGCCACACTTTCAGGAATAACGGCTCCCGTCGCGGCGGCTATCGTGGGCATCACGTCGATGTGCGCTGTCGGTGTCTCTACCACCGTGCCCGCGGGAATTTGTCCGGGCCACGTCACAAAAAGTGGCACGCGTATGCCACCTTCAAACATCGTTATTTTCCAACCGCGGAAGGGCTGGTTGACATTCGGAAGGCCAATGTACCCAGCACCACCATTGTCACTGGTGAAAATGACCATCGTATTATCGGCGATACCCTCCTCCTCCAGGGTGTCCAGTATCCGGCTCACACTGCGATCTACCGCGCGAATCATTGCCGCATAAACACGCTTTCGGTGTGGTCTGATCTCGCCAACTGCCTCGTAGTCAGCCCGAGTGGCCTGCAGGGGCGTGTGGGGTCCCCAATGTGCCAAGTAAAGGAAAAAGGGCCTAGCTTTGTTATTGCGAATGACCTTGATACTCTCATCGGTCCAGTAATCTGTCAGATAGCCGCCCGGCTCAAACACATCGTCGGACGTCGTGTTGAAACTGGCCGCATAACGCATCGCAGCCCATAGGAAACGATCAATGGGGTCAAAATCAAGCTTCGCATTGACAACATCTGGGTGGTCTTCAGGAAGGTAGAGACCACTGGTCATGAGTAGGCTGTCGTCGAAGCCTTGGGCATTGGGACCCATGCCATTCTCTCTTCCCAAGTGCCACTTGCCAATATGAGCCGTGTAGTAGCCACTGTCTCGCAGCACCTCAGCGATGGTTAACTCACCGGTCACTAGCCCCTTTTCCTCGTAGCTGGGGTGGGAGCGTTCAACGTCTGCATCGTAGTAGGAAGGCGGTGTCGATGAGGCTTGAACGGTGGAACTCACGGTCGAGACCGCTCGGGCCATGCCGGCAGGTGTGGGGGTAAATTCAAACCCGGTTCGAGTGGGGTACCGCCCGGTCATCAACATGGCGCGAGAAGGCGCACACGTACTGGCCCCTGAATAAGCTTGCGAGAAGACGACTCCTTCGTCAGCCAGCCGGTCGATACCGGGCGTTTTGAACCCTTCAGTCACACCGCCACCAAAGGTCGAGATGTCGTTGTAGCCGAGATCGTCTGCGACGATTAAAACGATATTGGGTGGGCGAGTCTCTGCGTCGGGCATCACTGATCCGTCTGAAACCTCCCAAGAAATCTCACGATTAGGCGCAATATCGTCGTATCGCTGATCGGTCATCACCTTAACAGCACCCAGTACAAGGTTGCCGCGCTGAAACCACAACACAGCCGTTACAACGCCCAGCACGGCCAACACTGTAAGTAGTTTTTTGTTCATGGTTTCACCGATTCAGGCTTTCTATTATCGTCGGCCTATAAGATATGGCATAAATTATGCCATATCAACACAAACCAACGAGGCCAGTAAAACGCAGGCAACGCTAATCAGCGAGTCACTAGTCAGAGCTTTTGTAGTCAGAGCTTTAGTAGTCAGCGGTTCAGTAGGAGGCTGAGCACCCTAAGAATCATCGTGCGACCTTCCTCAAGAGAAACACCTTGATGCTCTCTAAGGCGATGCCACAGTTCAAAAGACAACTGAGCGTGTAAAAGCGTGCGGTCAGTCTCGGATAACTCAAGGACTTCAGGAATCCATGCCTCGATATTGGTCTTCGACAATCGCTGATGCTTCGCATAGTTCTCTTTGATATGGTCTGAGCGCCATCTCAGGCTTTGTGTGGTCATCAGCAGCATCTTATTCTCCTCGAACGCTGACGAATACGTTTCGACCAACGACGTCAAGCGATCCTCGAGGCTTCCCTTCCTGATCCCGCCACTGAAAGATCCGATCGCTGCTTGCACCGTTTGTTCATCGACCGCCGCAAACAACTCCTCCATGTCCTCAAACTGCCGAAAAAATGACCGAATTCCAACGTTTGCCTCCTCGGAAATTTGCTTCGCCGTGGGCGCGAAGTTACCCCCCAAAATGAGCGATAACGCCGCATCGATCATTGCCTGACGACTCCGTTCTGTGCGGCGCCGTCGCCCATCGGATAGTTGCGTAATTGTGGTCATAGTCTGTCGCTAGGAACTAAGGTGAAGTAGGTGTTTTACCACAACTCTGTGACCAGAGCATGTCATGAGTAACGTGCGTGCCGCCCTGTTGAAGTAAATGCAAGTAGGTTTAGGTTCGCGGTTTTTGCCGACTGAATAGCCATAGACGTGGGCGCGGACATCGCCGCGAGCACGCCAACGCCTGCCGCAACACACTTACTCACCATTTCGTAACTCGCACGGCTACTGACTAAAACAAAGCCCTCAGCTGCGTTTCGACTGCGCCAGCCCAACAACTTATCCAGCGCATTGTGTCGCCCGACGTCCTCTCGAATAGCCACTAGATCACCATCCCAAGCGCACCACGCTGCCGCGTGCGCACCCGCGGTCTGTAGGGACAATGTTTGTGCCGGCCTAAACTGGGAAATGGCGTGATCAAGTGCGGTTTGCGAGGGAGCGCGCGTTTCAGGCAATACGTTTAGTGGGCGCATTACCTGGTCAATAGATTCAAGACCGCAGAGCCCACAGCCACTCGGCCCGGCCATCGATCGGCGACGCTCCTTCAGCCGATGCGCCGCGTGGGACGCTATTTTTGCGTCGAGCTCGATCCCCGTGGGATTGACAACACACTCAATGTCATAGATTTCACGTGCCTGCTCGACCACGCCCTCTGTGATGGCAAAGCCTCTTATAAAGTCGTCTAGGTCGGCCGGTGTGGCCATCATGACGGCATACGAAATACCGTTGAACGCGAGTGCTATTGGTGTTTCGACAATGACGTGGTCGGTATCGCCTACCGGCTGCCCGCCCTGAAAAACAGAGCGCGCCACCCCCACTGTGGAGCACAGGTCCTCTTCAGTCTCACCGCCTCGCTCAAGGTCAGCCAACGATGGCTTCCTCGACCAATTGCTTTTGTTTTTTATCAAAAGTCTGCTGACGCGCTTGCCACTCCGACGGCTGGCTCACGCGCATGGCCTCTACCGCGGTGACCTTGTACTCGGGGCAATTCGTTGCCCAGTCCGAGTTGTCAGTGGTAATGACGTTGGCGCCCGATACCGGATGGTGGAAGGTGGTATAGACGACGCCAGGACGGACGCGATTGGACAATCGGGCACGGAGTACCGTATCACCAATGCGACTCGCAATACCGACCCAATCGCCTTCCGAGATTCCTCTCGACTCGGCATCTGCAGGGTGAATTTCAAGCACATCTTCGGCGTGCCATGTTGAGTTTTCAGTGCGTCGCGTCTGTGCGCCGACGTTGTATTGACTCAGAATTCGGCCAGTCGTCAAAATAAGTGGGAACCGTCGGGTGCACCGCTCTGCCGTCGGGACATACTCAGTCACCACAAACTGACCCAGACCGCGCGTAAACGAGTCCTCATGCATCGTCGGTGTGCCCTCCGACGCGACATCAGTACAAGGCCACTGAACGCTGCCCAGCCGCTCAATTTTTTCATAAGTCACGCCCGCAAACGTTGGGGTGAGCGACGCAATTTCGGCCATAATTTGCTCTGGGTTCTCGTAATCCCAGTCACAACCCAACGCCTGCGCTAAACCCAGAGTCGCTTCCCAGTCGGCCTTACCACCCAGCGGCTCCATCGCTTTTCTGACGCGCGAAATTCGGCGTTCGGCATTGGTGAATGTCCCGTCCTTTTCAAGAAACGACGAGCCGGGCAAAAAGACATGCGCAAACTTGGCTGTTTCGTTTAAGAAGATATCCTGAACAATCAAGCATTCCATCGACTCAAGTGCCGCCTCGACGTGACGCGTATTGGGGTCTGACTGCGCGATATCTTCGCCTTGACAATAAAGGCCCTTGAAACCACCAGACAGTGCCTCATCAAACATATTGGGAATTCGATGTCCTGGCTCAGCATCGAGTTTGACACCCCACGCGCCTTCGAAAGTCTCCCTGACAGTGTCGTCACTGACAGGTCGATAGCCGGGCAACTCATGCGGGAAGGACCCCATGTCACAGGATCCTTGAACGTTATTTTGTCCCCGAAGCGGGTTTACCCCGACGCCTCTGCGGCCGATGTTACCGGTCAACATGGCGAGATTGGCAATGGCCATAACGGTCGTCGAGCCTTGACTGTGTTCCGTCACCCCTAACCCATAGTAGATCGCCGCATTGCCGCCTGTAGCGTACAATCGCGCCGCTTTACGCACGTCGTCGGCATGGACACCGGTGTAGGCCTCAGAGGCTTCAGGCGCGTTTTCGGGTTGCTGGATAAAGCTGAGCCAGCGTTTGAACGCCGTCTCTTCACAACGCGCCTTAACAAAGTCTGCGTCCATGAGGCCCTCGTCGACCACGGTGTGGGCGATTGCATTCAGCAGCGCCACATTTGCACCCGGCTGTACGGGAAGGTGAAGGTCGGATTTCACGTGCGGTGCACCCACCAACTCAATGCGACGCGGATCAATAACAATAAGGTGTGCGCCCTCGCGCAATCGACGCTTGAGCCTAGACCCAAAGACAGGGTGTGCTTCAGTGGGGTTCGCCCCCATAACAACAATGACGTCAGCATCGGCGACAGACGCGAAGTCTTGCGTGCCCGCCGACTCTCCAAGCGTTTGCTTTAAGCCGTAGCCTGTGGGTGAATGGCAGACACGCGCACAAGTGTCGATATTGTTGTTGCCAAATCCTGTACGGACCATTTTCTGAACCAGCCAAACTTCTTCATTCGTACAACGCGAAGACGAAATGGCGCCGATACTCTTTTGCCCGTACTTCTCCTGAATTTCCCGTAAACGCGTCGCTGCATAGGTCAGCGCCTCATCCCAGGACACCTTCTTCCAAGGCTGATCAATCGAGTCCCTAATCATCGGTTCAGTCATACGGTCTTTGTGCGTGGAGTAACCAAAGGCAAAGCGTCCCTTAACGCAGGCGTGCCCTTCATTGGCCTTACCGTCTTTCCAGGGCGTCATACGAATGACTTCTTGCCCCCGCATTTCGGCCTTAAAACCACAACCAACACCACAGTAAGCG
Organism: uncultured Alteromonadaceae bacterium; assembly: GCA_964454155.1. Lineage (GTDB taxonomy): Bacteria > Pseudomonadota > Gammaproteobacteria > Pseudomonadales > Halieaceae > Luminiphilus. Next base: position 13,248 of record CAYVQI010000040.1, read on the forward strand.
CAGGTGGTCGTGACCGAGTGCTCGGGAATGCCCTTTTCGATAATACTGTTCTCAGTCAGCGTTGCAGTCGGACAAGCCGCAACACACGCACCGCAGGAAACGCAGTCAGACTCTACGAAGTTTGCCTCGGGTCCGACGCTGACACGCGAGTCAAAACCGCGCCCAGAGATGGTCAGTGCAAAGGTGCCTTGAGTCTCCTCGCAAGCCCGGACGCAGCGCGAACAAACAATGCACTTCGAGGAATCAAAGGTGAAGTAGGGACTGCTTTCATCTTTCTCCAACTGCGTGTGATTCTCACCAGCAAAGCCGTAACGCACGTCTCTGAGGCCGACCTCGCCCGCGGTAGACTGCAACTCACAGTCCCCGTTGGTCGGACAGGTGAGACAATCCAGCGGGTGGTCACTGATGTACAGCTCCATTACGCCGCGACGAATTTTTGCCAGTTGATCGCTTTGAGTGGTTACCGTCATACCCGCCTCAACGGGTGTGGTGCAGGACGAGGGATACCCCCGACGGCCTTCAATGTGGACCAAGCACACGCGGCATGAACCAAAGGACTCGAGGCTGTCGGTGGCGCACAACTTGGGTACTTTAATTCCTGCCTCGAACGCGGCCCGCATGACTGACGTGCCTTGCGGCACCGACACTACACGACCATCAATCGTCAGTGATACCGCGTCGGTCGCCTGAATGGCTGGGGTGCCAAAATCGGGCTGGGGTTGATAAAACTCGACCATGCTATTCACACTGCCACCTCACTGTTTTCGGGCGCGACATCAAAATCTTCAGGAAAATTATTCACAGCACTTTTAACCGGCAACGGCGTTAATCCGCCCATTGCACAGAGGGACGCCTGCTCCATGGTGTCGCAGAGGTCCATGAGCAAAATCAAATCGTCCTCGGTTGCGCCAGACTCACAAACGCGCTCTAAAACCTCTCTGCCCCGTACCGCGCCTATTCGGCACGGCGTGCATTTACCGCAAGACTCTTTGGCACAAAAGTCCATTGCAAAGTGCGCCTGCTTCGCCATGTCGACCGTGTCGTCAAACACAACAATACCGCCGTGACCCAACATCCCACCGGCCGCGGCCATTGCTTCGTAATCGATGGTGACATCGAGCTGCGTATTGGACAGATAAGCTCCCAAAGGGCCTCCGATCTGCGCTGCGCGCACCGGCCGACCTGAGCGAGTCCCACCGCCCCACTCATCGATGACGGTGCGCAGTGATGCGCCGAACGGCACTTCGATCAAACCGCCGTTTTTGACATTCCCGGCCAACTGCAGTGGGATCGTGCCTTTCGAGCGATTAACGCCGTAGTGCGCGTAGTCTGCACCACCATCGGCAAGAATGGCGGTCACCGACGCCAGCGTGAGGACGTTATTGACAACCGTAGGCTGTCCAAATAAACCTTCGATTGCCGGCAATGGAGGTTTCGCCCTAACAACCCCTCTTTTGCCTTCTAAACTGTTCAATAAGGCTGTTTCTTCCCCACAAATGTACGAACCGGCACCCATTCGAACCTCGAGGTCAAAAGAAGACCTCGACTCTAAAATATTCTGACCGAGCAAGCCTGCGTCGTAGGCGGCGTCAATGGCCCGCTCGAGCATCTGCTGGGCACGCGGGTATTCCGATCGCAGATAAATGTAGCCTTGGGTTGCACCGACGGCGACTCCGGTAATGGTCATACCCTCGATCAGCTGAAACGGGTCGCCCTCCATCAGCAGTCGATCTGCAAATGTTCCCGAGTCACCTTCATCGGCATTACAGACAATGTATTTCTGGTCTGAGGCAGTATCGAGCACGGTTTGCCACTTGATACCGGTCGGGAAAGCAGCGCCTCCCCTGCCGCGAAGTCCGGATGCTTTGACTTCATCAACAATCGCCTGACGCGACAGTGCAAGGGCATTGTTCAAGCCCACGTAGCCACCCAGACGCTGGTAGTTCTCTAAGTCCGCCGGCGCCCCTTCACCACAGCGCTTAAACGTCACGCGGGTTTGGTTAGACAACCAGGGGATTTCTGCAACTAAACCCAAGCACTTGGGGTGCTCAAAAACGCTCTCTTTCATGCAACGGATTAACTCAGGCACATCGTCTGGCGTCACGGCAGCGAAGCCTACTCGTCCTCGTGCTGAGTCGACTTCAAGCAGCGGCTCTAGACCAAAGGCGCCGCGGGAGCCACTTCTGACAAGCTCGTAACTGAGGGCCGCTCGTGTCGCCTCGACTTCAAAACGCTGTGCCACTCGTTCTGCCCCAACGGCGACGGCCGTTGTGTCGCCCGAAATGTAAACACGAACACTCATCGGTTCGTCGCCTCACTCACCAGTTCACCCAGACGCACCGAGTCAACACGACCGTGGACGTCGTCGCCAATCCGAATAGACGGTCCACAGGCACAGTTACCCAAGCAGTAAACACGCTCTAAGCGGTAGGTTTGTGACGCGTGCACCTCTCCAAACTCCACACCTAAAACGTGACCTACCGCCGACTCGAGGTCGCGAGAGCCCACAGCTTGGCAGGCCTCGGCACAGCAAATCTGCACCGCGCACGGTGGCGCCGGTGCTGTCCTAAAATCATGGTAAAAACTAACCACCCCGTGAACTTCGGCGACCGACAGCGAAAACGCGTGTGCGATAGGCTCGTAAGTCTCCGACGGGATATACCCCACCTGCGCTTGGATATCGTGTAAACACGGGAGTAAACCGCCTGGCGTGTGACAGTGGCTCTCAGTAATTTTGTTAACGAGGTCTTTCAATCATTGTCGTTGGACCCAGGCAAAAAACCTGTGACGCCCAACCCCCCTTTTTGTCTCTGCCACTCTGTTTTTCAGAGCGATTTGTTATTGCTATTTTCCGCGATGGTATCAAGCAGTAAACGCAGAGACTACAACGATTTTTTGGTAGTTATGCACCTAAACATGCGGCCCCGGAGTGGCCGAACTTCCAGACGCCGTAGGATTAAAATGTCGCCCAGCAGAGGCGTTGGAGCCGCGACTCACAGGGACGCCTCAAAAAGCGCCAGTGTTTGTGCCCAAGCACGTTCCGCCGGCGCTTCGTTGTAGACCCTTGAGTCGAGCACACACCACCCGTGAAGCGCACCTTCAAAGACCTGAACGTGGGCAGTGAGCGCCTGTGCCTCGAAGGCGGCTTTCAGTACGTGCTTATCGTCGGGGTTTCGCTCGTCGTCGTTCTCAGCCAAAGCAATGAGCACTGAGGCATTGATCTTGGGAATCAACAGGTGCGGACTGTCGTCTGCATCGGTGGCCAGTGAGACCGGATGGTAAGCACAAGCGGCGCCGATGCGATCAGCCCGTGCAGCGGCCGCCCTAATAACCATTGGCCCACCCATGCAGTAACCCATGGTGCCCATGGGCCGCAGTGTATCGACCGACTCTTGTTGGTCGAGCCAGTCCACAAAGGCATTGGCATCACGCACGTGCGTCTCAGCAGAAAGGTTGCGGTACATGGGCAGGACTTTTCTCTGCGTTACCGCATCGCTAAAGCTCTCACCGGTCTCCACCACCGGTGATTTTGCGTCGCGGTAATAGGGGTTGATGCACAGCACGGCGTACCCACTCTCGGCAAGTCGGGTTGCCATGGCCTCAAAAGAGGGTCGCAGCGCTAGAATATCCGGCCATATCAGCACTGCCGGGTGTTTTCCCTCTTTTGGGTGCACGAAGAACGCATCACAAACGCCGTCGGACGTGCTCACCTGAACAGCATTAGGAGTCACCGACTGCGCGTTGGCGGTCTTGGGAACCGTAAGTGCCAATGTTGCTCCCGCCGCGAGTGTGTTGAACTCACGTCGCGTCAGCACGGTCTTGGAAGAAGTGTCGTCTTGTACTGTGTGGTCATCGCACATGGCTGAGTCGTTCCTTAAGTCG